>CBDURU010000020.1:0-40056 GCA_965369865.1 uncultured bacterium
ATTTCACGAAAGGAATTTAGAGATTTCACGAAAGGAATTTGGAAATTTCACGAAAGGAATTTAGAAATTTCACGAAACAATATATTTTGAATAATCAACAATGTGTAGGGGCGCTGCTTGCTGCAGCCAGGTAGATATTTTCACTTCTTCCACCACAATACATCCGTGTCAATAAGCTCCATCACTTCGCTTTCAAGTTCGTCGATCTCATCCTCCGGCATTCCGAGGAAACTTCTTGTCCATACGACATTCTGGATTACCTCCATAAGCGACTTCATCCCGATTATCGCTGTCGAGACAGGTAATGAAAGAGTGTAATGGAAGCATTTCTGGAGATCCACATCAGCCTCAACCAGATGGCCCTCGGCGAAAACTTTCATAGCGACCACGCTCAGCCCTTTCGCGACACATGCTGGCAGAACCTCCTCGACAAAGGGCACATGATAGCGATCGGTGATCCCAAGCGGGATGAGAACCGAGTCGAACGGGTATTCCTCGATCGCCTCCAGGATCATTCCCGGATCCTGGTGCCCGGATATCCCGATATGGCGCACGCGTCCGGATTCTTTCGCCTGTTCGATTGCCTTGAGTGAACCGTCGCGAGCGGTGACCTGCCGCCACGTGTCGATATCGTTAACCGCATGAACCTGGAGGAGGTCGATATATTCGGTTCGCAATCGCGCAAAACTTCCCTCGATT
The DNA here is from genome assembly GCA_965369865.1 of uncultured bacterium. GTDB lineage: Bacteria > JAJVIF01 > JAJVIF01 > JAPKYR01 > JAPKYR01 > JAPKYR01. The sequence goes on from CBDURU010000020.1 coordinate 700, forward strand.
TCCTCTACAGCTTGATTGTAGCCGCGACTCAGGGTTTTGGTCGCGAGGAATACCTCACCCCTGCTTCCTTCAGCCTCCAGGGCTTCCATCAGTAGGCCGTACCGCCGTTCGGATTCCCCATCGCCATATTGAGAAGCGGTATCGAAATAATTTACACCAAGGGCGTGCGCGGCTTTTAATATTCCAAATCCTTCCGCCAGAGTCCCCCTGTTAGTGTACCCACCCCCCATGCCAAGGATGCTCGCGTTGAAACCCATCGAGCCGAGTTGGCGGCCCGGAAGCGGTTCGGTTTCGTCGTCACCTGGGGATTTCCATTGCACGAATGCTTTTACGATACCCGCGACCGTCGCGGCTCCGCCGGCAATCCGCAGTGTCTTTTTTAAAATCGTGTATTTTTTCCGGGGAGGGGCAGGGAGCCTGTCGATTGTCCGGTTGCGATTTGAATATCTTAAAAACCCGATGAACCCGAGAGCCATCAGGAGAAATTCGGAAGCGTGTTTGAGGATGAAACTAATCGTGTCGGGTGAAACCAGGTTACGGAGGTCGATCTGGCCTGCAATCCATCCGATCAGGTCGCTGAGTTTATCGAGCATTTCAACAGCCTCTCAAGTCAGGACAAATTGTACCATGCCAAACCTGGATACAATGATGCCGGATTTCAGTTATGGTTTTATTGACGCCACAATTCTTTAATGTTAATGTTTATTTGATGAGGCGGATATAGGTAAAACCTGAAATCTGGAGAGGTAAGATGAATCGCGGACACTTAGTCATTGTGCTGGGGATGGTGTTACTTTTACTTCTGTCCTGTTCTACTAAAAAATCAAACGTGGTAACACCTGCTGCCGGGCCATCTGGGGATTTAAGTGCCGCTGTGGATCAGGTTCCCGGTAACTCCAACAAACATCTCATGGGAGTTTATGAGGTTATCATCGATCCCGGCTCGATGACAGCGGATGTGGTGCCGCTCAGGGGTGTGGATTTTACATTGAACGTAACACCGTTCTTCGATATCCCGCCGATGAACATCAATATCACTATTCCAAGTTTCAACGATACCCCTTCATACCTCGATGTCTATGTGGATTTTGAGTTAACTCATCCACTTCCCGGCCTGACGCAATACACGTTATTCGATGTGATGCTTGTTTTCCTGGGTGATGGTTCTGAAACCTTCCCCGGGGCCAACCAGTTGAAAATTGCCGGAGATAACGACCAGCAGGTATTTAACGAGGATGGTTACACGCGATGGTTCAATGCGATGGAATTTAAAGCTCCGGGGGCACCCATACTTGCGTATGATCCCTCGATACTGGGTATTCCCGGATATACTCCCACGGCTGAATTGAATCCATACAAGTATTTCACGACCGGGCTCAGTATGGTCGGGAATGCATTTGATTACGTGGCAAACCACCCACAGACACGCGGTTATTTTTCCGTTACATCGGAGAACCATAGAATTATGGAAATCAGGTTTCCAAAATCGAAACCCCTGGTATTCCAGTTGATGGTAATAGCGAATTGGGAAGAGCCGTACGGTTCCGGGGAACCGTATTCTTTAGGTACGTTCCCCAATGCGGCGAATTCCCAGGAAGCCCTGTTAATCGATGTTACGGACAACAGCAATTTGTTTTATACAGGCAATGCATACGGTGGGTCTGTAAAACTGGATATAAGCCCGCTGGACTGGTCCGCTGACACTACCGGTGAGATGGATGAATATTTGATAAGAGTATTCTCCGATGCATGGATCGGTGCAAACGATGTGGATATGACTCCAGTGGACAGCGGGAATAACTACTACACTTTCCGAACCGGTATCCCGGTTGAGACATTGACCTCGACAGATCCTTTGGATATTTGGATCCGGGTAATCTATCAGTCACATGATTATAAAAACGATTTCGGTGTGTCGAATTCCGCAAATGGTTATTTAACGAGCTTTTTCAAGACCGAGGTTCCTGTTTCCAATAACGCTTCGGGGGCGATAACCGTCATCAGCCCGAATGGCGGCGAGAAGTTCATGGTTGGGGAAGATTATAATATTCTATGGGAGTCACTTATTTACTCCACGGGCACAGTAACCCTTGAGTACTCGAAGAATAATTTTACTACCCCGATCCTTATCGAATCCGGAGTACCGAATACCGGGTCCTATCTCTGGCAGAATATCCCCGATAATCCGACGACAAACGCGAAGGTAAGGGTAAAATACGATCCGGCACCATCCATTCGCGACAAATCGGACAATGTTTTCAGCATAGAACAGCCATATATGACATTGGTCAGTCCCAACGGTGGGGAAATATGGTTCTTCGACAGCAGCCATGATATCAAGTGGGATACGAACCTCACCGGTGGGTCGGTTACACTGGAATATTCAAAAGATGGTTTCGCTACACCAATAATGATAGTCAGTGGAACCGCAAACGACGGAGTATACCTGTGGGATTCGATCCCGGGCGATCCATCGTCAACTGTAAGGGTGCGGGTGACCTATGACCAGGATAATGCATTCAATGATATGTCCGATGCCGATTTCACCATCATGGACTCGGCGTTTGATATCACGAGTCCTGTTGGAGGGGAACTATGGTTCAGCACTTATGATTATGAAATCACGTGGACGACAACAATGCCGCCTGGCGACAATGTAAGGCTTGAGTACTACCTGGATGATGATCCGGATACGATGTATCCAATAATAGCCATTACTCTGAATGACGGAAGCTACTGGTGGTCCAACCTGCCTCAAGTGGACGCTTCGAATGTCAGGGTCAGGATCACCTGGTTACCCGACGAATTTTTCTACGGTGAATCACCCGGCGTATTTACTATAGCGTCACCGGAAATCAATATAATCAGCCCGAATGGCGGGGAAATTCTGCCAATCGGCGGGGATCATACTATTCAATGGAGTACAGCAATTAACGCCGGGACAGTTGATATCCAATACTCCAAGGATGATTTTGGTGCGGATGTAAATACGATCGTACTTGGCCATGACATCAATACCGATTACCTATGGCAGAATATTCCCGATGACACAACAGACACCGCAAAGGTCAAGGTGGTTTATGTCCCGAATCCCGCTATAGAGGATGTGTCCGATGGTTATTTCAGCATTTGCTACGGAACCCCCCAGAACATTACGGGATTTTCAGCCACGGATGGAAGTCCGGCACTTGGCCAGCGTAAAGTCGAGCTGACCTGGGATCCTGTTCCCTGCCATACTGACTCCAGCCTTCAGATCAGAATTCAACGCAGGACTTATGTCTGGAATCCCCCTTTTCAGGATCCCGGTACATGGTCCTGGCAAAATGTAGCAACGCGGCCGATTACCGAGACGGAATGGACCGATAATAACGCCCGGCATAGCGGAACCGCAAACACGATTAATTACCGGGCAAGGCTGGATAATGGGTCGGGCAACACGTCACCGTCGTGGGCGACCGATACCGGCTATCCGAAGTTGCGGAATATCGGGCTGGCCATGTGGTGCTGGTCGTCAAATGGCAGCTCATCGGGTGCTCTCTATCCATGGTCGAGAGGACAGAACAATGCCAACTGGTGCAATGATTTCTGGAACGATTATGGTGTTAATTTCGTGCTTGAAAATTCCGGTGACTGGTTCTATTTCTCAAATCCGAATTGGAAAATCATTACCGGAAGTGAGTCGGACGCAATGCATGAGGCTCTTGGACAGACTAGTTACAGTGACTGCATTAATGTCTACTATTTTGAATGGTTTACCGGGTCCGGTCCTCAGGGGGCATGGTGCAGGTTACCGTGCAATCCCAATATTCACAATACTACGAATGTTTACATTGGTATATGGGGACCGGCTTACAATCCAGCGATACAATCTATTCTGGCGCACGAGAACGGCCATGCTGTTGGACGTTTTTTCGATGAATATCTTGTAGACGCTAACGGTAATGTCATTATCGAATCCTGGGAATCATGCTCATCAGCGTTCAGTGTCGATTTCTGTTACCTCAATGGTTGGTCTCAGGATAACTGGTACCTGTTTTGCGATGAAGATGCGTGTTACCCGGAAAATCCCAATGCAGGGAGCAAGACACCGAAAAACCTGATGTGGTATTCATGGCAAACTGTGGTCGGGCAGTATGACATTATCGATTCGCAATATAACTGGCTCGACGCGTGGCTTTCAACACATTCAAGTCATTACCCAATCCCGTAAGGAAGGTGTACCGGTTTAATTTATTAAAGGAGAAAACAAATGCGTAAAATATTATTCTTAACGGTTGCGATGGCAATTCTGATGGCGGCAGTCTCATCGAATGCTCTCGACCGGGAAACAATAGATAACCTGATATTCCTGCTCGGGCAGCCGGAACCGGTACACTGGTCGGAGATGGACATTGATGACGCAATACTCCTGGAAGGCTTTAATGAGATATACATCATGGCTGTCGGGGATGAAGACGACATGTTGCGGTTATCGGTAATCGCGGCGATGGGTGAAACCGGGCTGGTTGATTTCGCGGATGTCATTATTGAGGAACTCGAGGTCGATCCGCTTACCGCATGTTATGCGCTTGGGAAGATTGCGTCGGAGGACGGTGTGACTGCATTGATGGAATATCTCGATCACGAGGATATGTTCATCAGGGAAGCTTCGGTCTGGGCACTTGGAAAAGTACCGTATACCAGCTCGATGGAAGAAGCGAAAGAGGACGCGCTGGTTGCATTAAATAACCGGCTTGAGGAAGAGGGTGAAGACTGGATATTAGAACTTATCGATGCCGCAATCATCTACCTCGAAACCGGGGTGGTGACGAATCCGGCTTTCGAGAGCCGGGTGGACGGGTTGATATTGTAAGAGTCTCTAAACAAAATGAGTTTAGATTGAATTCATGGATATCAATCAAATTCTATGTCACTGTCCCCTTTTTCCTCCAGCTTGAAAATTCCGTTTCCCCGCGCGATCCTGTCGATCTCCTCCCAATTGGATTCGTATGATTCAGTTATGACATAATGGTCGTTTGTCCAGTAACCGATTTCAATCCATGAGCCGGGTCCGCCGATTTCGTAAATTGATGCCGAATAGCTGTATTTTTCCTCGCTACCATCCGGGTTGGGCCTTCGGACCGCGATCTCCCAGTTGTACCCGGAGCATTGTTTTGGATACATTCTGTATGCCGCCTGCATCAGGTTCGCCATGTCCTGATCGGTCGGGGCGGCTTCGAAGTGATTGACCAGGACTGCCACACCACTCGATCGGATGGTCTCCCCGGTATCGAGGGCGACCTCCTCATCGTATGGGAAAAACTCAACGGCCTGGTGCGCGCCGAAACCCTGGCTTCCGGACCAGAAAATGCCGAACACAGCGCCTGTCAGGAGAATAACCACGCTTGTAGTTATCAGAATTCGCATGTAACAGTAACCATCCGGTTGTTATCAATTCTACAAGAGAAATTAAAGATATCAAATATTTCCGAAATTTGCCAATTTGCAATGATAAAACCGATTCTCTGATGGCTTACTTAATGATATAATCCCGCGCATACATGGGAGAGAAAAAATGATAAACGAGATTATCGAATCGCGACGCTCTATCCGTAAATTTAAGACCGATCCCATCCCTGCGGACATCATTGAACGTATTATGGAATCAGCGATCTGGGCGCCATCCGCCATGAATCGCCAGGTATGGAAATTTTTCGTTCTTACCGGTGAAATGCGCAATCGTCTCGCACTCCTTCACAACACCATACTCGAAGGTATGGAGGAGAAAATCAGGGAAACGTACGGGGATGAAGGCGTGGCAATCAGGAGGAATCTCTACACAAATTTTGCCGGTGCTCCGGTAGCGGTGGTTTGCTTCACAGAGCTCCAGAATCCGGAAAATCCACACAGCGATATCGTTTCCGCGGCCCTGGCGTGCGAGAATCTCGTCCTGCAGGCACATTCGATGGGCGTTGGAGCTCTCACGATGACCTCGTCAAGGCATGTTAAAGAGGAAATATCATTTCTGTGCGGGTTGGATTCCAAAAAAATGGAACTCGTGATGGTTATACTGCTCGGTTACGCGGATGAAGCCCCGGAACCATCCGCACGCCGTAAAAACAGAGTCATTTATGCATCGGAACCCGGCGATATAAAGAATTAGATGGGGAATTAATCGTGCACATGATTGTTTTTATTCACCAGGATGTATAGTGAGTTGGTATCGAGCCGCGGAGGTTACTGAGCTGTGTACTTTACCTTGATTAACCGCTCAGTAACCTTCGCGGTACCGATACTTTCGCGGTAATCCAGGGTCCGCAGAGATTATTCCACATCATAGCCTGAAATCCTCTTTCATACCTCAGTTCATCTATGCTATATTACCTCCCGGATAATTTGCGGATTGGTTACCAACATTGTCCTGAATTTCACATATATTTTTTCCCGACCGATTCTGTCGAGCGTTGATTATACTAACTCTATGAAAAAACAAGGAGACTCTCCATGTTTGAAAATGTAAAAAACCAGTTCCAGGAAGAACTCGACGCGATCAGGGCTGCCGGCACCTGGAAAGCCGAGAGAATCATTACGACTCCCCAATCGGCCGAGATCTATACAACCGAGGGTGATGAGACAACCAACTTCTGCGCCAACAATTATCTTGGCCTGTCAAGTCACCCGGAAGTTATAGCGGCAGCCAAAACCGCGCTCGATACTCACGGGTTCGGCATGAGCTCTGTGCGGTTCATCTGTGGCACACAGGACAACCACAAGGAACTCGAGCGAAAAATCAGCGAGTTCCTCGGTACCGAAGATGCCATTCTTTATTCCTCATGCTTCGATGCCAATACAGGTTTATTTGAGACTATTCTCACGAAAGAGGACGCGATTATATCCGACCAGCTCAACCATGCATCGGTGATCGATGGGATCCGCCTGTGCAAGGCGATGCGGTATCGCTTCCTGAACTCTGACATGAAAGACCTCAGGGCGAAACTCGACGAAGCGAAGGCTGCCGGTGCCAGGAGAACTCTCATCTGCACGGACGGCGTGTTCTCGATGGACGGCTATATAGCCAAGCTCGATGAGATAGTCGAAATCGCGAAAGAATATGGCGTTATGACTTTTGTAGATGACTCGCACGCTACCGGTTTCATGGGCAAGACCGGGAGGGGTTCCCATGAGTACCGTGGTGTAATGGGTGAGATCGACATCATCACCACAACATTTGGAAAAGCGATGGGTGGAGCGTCAGGTGGTTGCACAGCCGCGCGTAAGGAGATTGTCGAAATCCTCCGCCAGAGGTCGCGACCATATTTGTTCTCTAATTCTCTCGCACCGCCAATTGTTGCCGCGACTATAAAAGTAATCGATCTGCTCTCAAGCACGACCGAGCGAAGGGATAAACTGGAAGCAAATACGAAGTACTTCCGTGCCGAGATGGGCAAGCTCGGATTCGACATGCTTGAGGGCGACCACGCGATCGTGCCGGTCATGCTTTATGATGCGGCACTCGCGACAAAATTCGCCGACGAGATGCTGAAGGAAGGAATTTACGTGATCGGGTTCAGCTATCCTGTCGTACCGAAAGACCAGGCGAGGATTCGTGTACAGATTTCAGCCGGACATGAGACGGATCATATTGATAAGGCTGTCGCTGCGTTTAAGACTGTCGGTGAGAGACTGGGAGTACTTACTCCGGCATAAATTGATTTTATATACAACTGAATTTACAGTTTGGATTAACAGGAACGGTCGCCAGGACCGTTCTTTTTTTTGAAGGCGTTTGGGTCAATATATTGATGCATTGGGGACACCTGCTTGCCAGGATGGCAAGAGGTGTCCCCATGATGTTTAATCTGGCAAGAGGTGTCCCCGTATTGCTAAAGCACCGCGTCTCCAGAATAGTGTATGCTCTTCTCGATTGGTATAATAAATAAAAATTAATTATCTGAATATTGAAATTTTTCCAGAGGGATGAAAAAAATGCCGGAAGGAAAATTCGTTACAGCTATAAACTGCATGGACGGGCGGGTACAGGAGCCGGTCATCCACTTTTTCAAAATTAAACACGGTGCGGATTTTGTGGACACTATCACCGAGCCCGGACCGATCAAACCCCTTGCCGAGGGCGATCCGGTCCTGACTGAGACGATAAAAAATAGAGTGACGATTTCAGTGACCCTGCATGATTCGAACCTGATAGCGGTAATTGGCCACGATGACTGCGGGGGGAATCCGGTCATGAAGGAAGAGCAGCTTAAGCAGATCGATATCGCGATCGAGGTTGTGAAGTCGTGGGAATTAGGCGCGAAGGTGATTGGGTTGTACGTGAATAATAATTATCTCGTTGAGGTAGTGAGGGAATAAGAGTCGATATGTGATTTAACGTTACCCCTCCCTGACGGTCGCGGCTCTGATACAATCGCTCCCTGACGGTCGCGGCTCTGATACAATCACCGCTCTGTTACAATTACCCCTCCCTGACGGTCGCGGCTCTGATACACCGCTCTGTTGCAGTCGCGGCTCTGATACAATTACCCCTCCCTGACGGTCGCGGCTCTGTTACGCGGCTCTGTTATTCGCCTTCGACTTCCTCATCTCCAGGGGTTCCTGATGATTCGATGTCGTCGACCTCAGCTTCATCCATGCCTCCCATGATATCGAATGTTTCCTCTTCCTCCGTGATCGGAAGCGGCCATTCCTGGAGGGTTTCGGCGAATACAATGCCACCGTTATCCGCGGAATATACTTTTATGTGCACATCGGGAGCGTCGCTCTCGATTGACGCGTACAGGAGCGAACCGGTGACAAGGAATTCCGCCAGTGAAACGGCATCCTCAGGCGAAATACCGTCCGCAAGGTTTAACCCCATCTCTATAAATTTATTGTCAAGGTAAGGTTGCGGGTATTCGAGGATCTCAACGCTGTCGAGAACGTGAAGCTGTGTGATGATTTCCTGGTAAACCTGCCGCTTAAGATCGGGTCCCGACCCGGAGTTATCGTCAACGCCGATAACGGTGATTGTGTCGGCAGACGAGTCATCGAGCCCGTCCTGCAGGTCATCGAAAAAATCACCGACCGGATCGGGTTCTCTTGGCGGTGGTGGAGGGTCCTGGCAGGATGAAAATGATACCAGGCACAGGATCGCGAGGAGTATGCCGCCTTGGACCATGAGAGCGAATATCGAATCTTTGAGCTTCACTGGTTTCACCGTCTAATATTATATACGATTAATTTCTTTTTAACCGCATAAACTTCTCTACCTAATAACATCGACTTCCAGCGCACACTGTTTTCATCCTCGATGAGATAATTTTGCTCAAAGATCACTGTAGCTTCATTAAACGGGTTCTGAATCAATCTATTTATATATGAATCATTGAAATTCCTGGGCGAATAAACTGCGATAACTGTCTCGATTTCCCCATCCATGAATATATCAATGCTATTTTCATATGCATACAGGTTGTGTCGACGCTCTGGTGACATTTCGTTGTTAAGCCAGTGTAGAAGCGTGTCATCATCATATAGAAGCATTGTCGATTCACCGGTACCGGGTGTTGGAACAACAATGTCCGATGCAATGTCCGACCAGGGAATTACATAGGTCGACTGGATGAAATTTGTACCCCTGACGTAATTAACTGTCGAAACCAGGTTGATGACGATAAGGATAATTACAGCAATCACACCAAGCATGCTTTCAGTTTTTGAATTCCGGTCGGCGGATGGTGCAATTCCGAGAAGAAACAGGAATATGGGCGCGATGAATGTCAATCTCGATGCGGAAAACTCAAGTCCTACACCTATCAGGGTTAATGCAAGAACACCAAGAGGAAGCGAAATTGCCAGGATCAACCAGAAAAGAAGGCCGTGGGTAGTCGATCTCAAGCGCCATGCAAGGTGAAGAAGATATCCAACTGAAATTATCGCTGGAATTGAGAACCAAAGGTCCCATGGACGTATAAACTCCCCGATCGAAAATGAATAAACGGTGAACCCGAATCGCGCCACGAAGGCTATCATAAACCAAACACCATCTGAGAATGAGTGATGATGCATCCCACGAGCCTGGTAAACCATCAGTATTATCAGGGGAATTGATGCGATCACGGCCCATAGAAGTGATTTCAGCAGTGGTTTCGATTCACGCCTGGGTCTGGAAAGTATAAAAATTAAATGTGCCGGGATGATAACCAGGGAAATGTAACTTGTGGCAAACGAAAGAAACAAAAGGAGTCCATATGAAAATGGTGACGAAGGATTCTTACCTGTGTTCCGTGCCGATTCGAGTAAAATCAGTGTGGCGATCAACAGAAATCCTGCATTAAGCATGTAATACCGCATCATCGGGCCGAACAAAAACAGGTGGGCACTGGTGGCAATAAGAATTCCCGAAAGCATCAGAAATTTATCAGCCTTATCATTCGTCCGATGAAACGACTCTATAAGTCCGGGAATGCAGATTAACAATACCATCCCGAAAATCAAAATCGCAAAAAACCTTGCCGATTCGCCTGCATCGCCTGGGTCGATTATATTTTCAATCTTAGTTAGCAGGAAATACAATGGCGGATGAACGTCATTGACAATTTCATCCCGGAATTCACCCCATGATTCCTCCGAAAGCCGTACCGTGAATGTTTCATCTCCCCAGGTGGGGTTTCCGTGGTTGACCTCTATTCCCATCCAGTAAGCGGCGACAATTGCCAGGATGATAAAGAGCCAGCAGGGAACGATAACCCGTTGCGGAACCCTCTTCACTTCCCCGCCTCCTCATCGACCGGGATTCCCACTGTCCTGAACCACCATCTCGCGATCCTGTTGTGGAATGCCGATGTTGGGAATTTCTCCGGCAGGATAATCGACGTGAAGTACGGGTAAATTCTTTCCGCCTTGAAATCCGGGAGTTTCCTTAAAGCAATGTGCTTTTTCCAGATCGTGAGCCAGTTAATAATTGGCCAGCAGTGTGCCAGAGCGGTAGCCCAGAATGGTTTCTTCCGCAAAAGACATGAGAATGGTTTGGTTAAGGAATCGAGAAAGTTATATGGAAATAACAGGATCATTTTCGAGCAGTCGAAAAAAAGGAGCATCGTTAACAGGCGATTTCTTTCCTGTAAATATGCGATCCGGTTAGGATTGGATTTCCCGACCGAGTGGCTGCCCCTATGCCGTACGACAGCATCCGGGCATTGAACCACTTTTTTCCCAAGCGCCCTCAAAAGGAATCCGATATAGACGTCCTCGTAATAAAGGAAATAATTTTTATCGACTATTTCTATGGGAAGTTCTCTGTCCCTTCGGAGAAGGAAACACGCGCCCGATGGATAAACCGCTTTTGTCCGATCGGTGTAAACTCCATCGACGAGATACAAGAGGGGATTCAAACTCGCGTTTGTAGATTTTTGAATATCGGATTCGTCCTCATGTTCGATAACCGCACTGACAGCATGCGCGCCGGTTTCATTTGCCGATTTAATCAGAGCTTTGAGCCATCCCGGTGTGAATTCAAGATCGTTATTCGCGATCACGAGAAATTCTTCATCCCCCAATTTCCAGGCTTCCACGATCGCCCCGGCATAACCTATGTTAGTGCTGAGTTTGATGATTTCGATTCGTTCCAGGAGGTTGTTCGGGATGAGATCGGTTACCGGGGCAGGGGACGCGTTGTCGATTAATGTAATGGGGATGTCGCGATTAACTGAATTTGATAACGAGGCCAGGCAGCCGGAGAGGACATCGCCGCCGTCGTACTCAACAATCACGATCCTGACCGTTTGCTCCATGATGCAAGTGTACCCGTGAGTCGATAGTTGGTTCAAGCAGTTGGGATGAATAATATCAGCACCGGGGACAGGCACTCAGATTTGCCGGGTAGTTTGCAGGGAGCGTGACCATTTGTATTAGCGGCAAATCTGTGAGCCAGTCCCCTGATCTGTACGATTCCCCTGATCTGTACGATTCCCTTGATCCGTGAGTTCCCTGTCCGTGAGTTCCCTGTCCGTGAGTTCGCTGTCCGTGAGTTCGCTGATCTGAAAAATTTACCCGGTAAATCGAGAATTTTTTCTGGAAACCCAATGTTCAATGTTGTAGAAGTGAAAAAAATTTATGTACAGGGGACTGGCTCACAAATTTACCGGCTATGTTAGAGGTTAGTCCTTCTTCAGCACCGGGGACAGGCACTCAGATTTGCCGGGTAGTTTAGAGGGAGCGTGACCATTTGTATTAGCGGCAAATCTGTGAGCCAGTCCCCTGATCTGTACCAGTCCCATTGTCTGAAAAAATTACCCGGTCAATCGAGAATCCTTTCCGGAAAACCAAATGTTCAATGTTGTAGAAGTGAGAAAAATTTATGTACAGGGGACTGGCTCACAAATTTACCGGCTATGTTAGAGGTCGGTCCTTCTTTATGTACCCCGGTAAATTTGAGTGCCTGTCCCCGGTTTTCGAAGATTCACCCATGTAATTTCCAAAATATTATCAGGAACTATTTGCAATTTTCATGTGACTATACTATTAGTATCTTGTATTAAATCTAATTAACCCGGAAGCGGGTGGACGAAAGGCGTCCCCTTCTTTCCGATTCTAAAGGAGAATCGCACTGATGAAATGTCCTTCATGCGGATTTGAAAATGAGGAAGGCGCGAAATTCTGCCAGAGTTGCGGCGGAAATATTGAAGGGGGAGCGACCGCTCAACCGCCACCCGAAATGGATGCGGGTGCACCGCCGCCTCCGCCACCCCCTCCGCCATCGAGTGGACCGGCCGCAAGTGGCCAGATTGATATCGGGGGATGGATAAGCAAGGGATTCACAGAAACATTTGCCGACTTTGGGAACTATATCCTGCTTGGATTAGTAGTTGGCCTTGTAGGTGGCGTAACCGCTGGAATACTTATGGGGCCGCTGTATGCCGGAGCGCTTGTTGTCGTAAGACGAAAACTTCGCGGAACGGGAACGATCGATGTCGGGCAGGTATTCTCGCTGGGATTTGAAAAATTTCTGCCTGCTTTCGTGATCGTGTGGGTTCCAATCGTTATCCTCGCAATTGTCAGTGCGATCCCTGTAATCGGCTGGATTGTCAGCCTTGTTGCATGCGGTTTCATGATGCCATTTTTTGCGATCGGGCTTCATTACATAATGGAAGAAAATGTGGACTTCATGGACGCTGGTAAAAAAGCCTGGGGACTCATCAGTACAAATATGGTTCAGTTCTGGCTGCTCGGACTTGTTACCGGCATAATCGCAGGTATCGGTGGGATCGTTTGCGGTGTCGGCGCGTTCGTCACAGCCCCGGTTGGAATCATAATGATGGCACTGATGCTCGAAAGTTATTTCCCGAAAAAGTAAATTTTAATGGAACAATTTAAAGTCAATGAGCCTCCGATTAATCGGGGGCTTTGATTTATCCAGCCGGTTATATTTTGTATAATGAGCGGGATAAAAATGAATTATAAAAAAAAATAACAGGTGATTACATTTGGAACCAACCAGTCAAAATAACCCCATGTACTGCCGAAGTTGCGGGAAGGAAATTACTACCGACAGTGTGTACTGCGAATCCTGCGGCACACCGGTATCCAGTCCACCGAAGCGAGTTTACGAGCCGGAAGAAGATCCGGGATACGAGCGAGCAGAACCGGATGGACAACAAAAACTGGAAGATTTTTATTCGAGCTTCAAATTCCCTGAAATAACGGTACCGCCCCGGATCGGACGCGCGTTAACACTCGGATGGGATATCCAGATGCAGGACATCGTGGGTGTGATCCTCGTTACGCTGGCATTTATCTTGCTCAGCTTACTGTCGGCGATCCCGATTATCGGATATTTCCTGGTTATCGCGTTACAGGTCGGAATGATCGGGTGGGCGGAGGAACGGCGTCGCGGTCTACAGTCCGGTCCGGGCGCGATGGTGAGGATAGCTTTAAACCGTTTCACTGAATCGGTTTTACTTGCCCTCGTTCTTATCGCTGTATCCATCGTGATTACGCTGCCGTTATTTATCGCTTACTTCTGGTTTTTCTGGTCAATTATAACTGCGGCTGTTACAGCAAGTTCTTCTTCATCCGGGTCGATTTCATCGATACCGTACCCGGCACTGTTAATGGGACCCGCGATGTTACTACTCGCGATTTTCTGGGTGTTTATTTTAGGATTTGTAGGCGGACCGCTGATCGCATCGATGCAGTCCATGGTTGCCTGGGGAATCGCGAACGGGAGATCGTTCCAGGAATCGCTTGCCTGGGCATGGGAAAGAATGAAAAGCAATGTCCTTGGATGGTGGATAGCCGGATTTGTTATCAGTTTAATCAGTGGACTCGGAACCTATCTGTGTTATGTCGGGATCCTGATCACCTACCCGTGGAGTGTGCTGTCGTGGGCAGTGATCGTAAGCGACAGGGGGGAATCCGAATCTTTGGGCAAACCTGATAAATAAACCAGATATTAACCATTTTTAACCACTGCGGATTAATTTACAGGTTTCCGGATGATTATGATTAAAGTGAGAAATGAAAAATCCGTAGAACAGCACGGCAGTGCGTCAAATGGATTGTTTTAATGTGGAAGACGCACTGCCGTGCTGTTCTACGGTTCGTCGTTTTTTCGTGGGCTTTAAATGATTAATTTTTTCTATAAACGGGCAGGGGTGGGGGAATTTTAAAATTTGTGTTTGCTGTCGATGAGTATAGTCACAGGTCCCTCGTTAATAAGCGAGATATTCATCGTCGCGCCGAATATTCCCTCTTCGACATTTAATCCCCGCTTCCTGACTTCGTCGTTGAAAAGTTTATAATACTCCTCCGCCATATCCGGTGGAGCCGCGCCAGTGAACGAGGGTCTGAAGCCTTTTCTCGCGTTCCCGTGAAGCGTGAACTGGCTGATCGATAGGACACCGAATTTCCCGCCTTCATCCTGTTCACTTACAACATCCAGAAGTGAACGGTTCATTTTCCCGTCGGAATCGCTGAATATCCTCAGGCCCGATATCTTGTTACTCATCCATTCGATATCCCTGATCGTGTCTTCCGGATCGACTGAAACCAGGACCACCAGGCCGTCGATTATCGAGCCTGTGACCTTATTATCCACCTTGCATTTAGCGGGTCCGGATCTTTGGACGACTGCTCTCATGTTAGAAACTCTGTACAGGTATTATGGATATAATTGGTAATTTTGTACAATTTTAAGCCGAAATCTTATACATTCCACATTTAATTCACATACCTTAATTTCGCTATCTTTAACCCTTCGACCGTGTCGCCTCCGCCACATCCGCTATCCCCATGATTTTATGTATCACGGATTTCAAATCCTGCGTGTTACGGACTCCGACAACGAGTTCGATTTTCACGGTGTTATCGCCAGGATAGTTTAATTGAATATTATTGATGCTTATATGGTGATCTGAAAGAACCTGGGTAACATCGGAAAGGATTCCGGTTCGATTCAGTCCCCAGATATCGAGGCCTGTCAGGAATGTATTTTCCTGCGCTTCATCCCATTCAGCGGGCAGAAGACGCTCGGTATCCCTGATTGCCCTGACTTGCGGGCAATCAGCATAATGGATGCTTATGCCGCGGCCTTTTGTCGTGAAACCGATAATTGGGTCGCCCGGTATCGGCTGGCAGCATCGCGCGAGCCTGATGAATACGTTCGCGTCGCCATCAACCAGGATACCGAGGTTCCCGCTCACTCCCTGGGGTGCCAGACGGCGCTCAACGATCTGGGGAGCACTCAGGCGTTTAGACTTCCTGAGTTTATCTATAAGGCGTTTCCTGAGCTGGTTGAGTACATCCTTTGGACTAAGGTCGCCGCGGCCGATTGCGTAATAGAGCTCGTCCATGGTCTTAAATTTGAAATGCTTCAATTCTTTTTTTAGAGTAGCCTGGCTTGTAACTTTCACGAGGGAAAACCCGAGTCGTTTCCGTTCCTGCTCGAGAAGCTGGCGGCCGGCCTTGACCGCGTCCTCGATTGTCTCCTTGCGCATCCAGGACCGGATTTTTTCGCGGGCACTCGAGGTCTTGATGAAATTCAGCCAATCACGGCTCGGTCCGAGCTTAGCTATGTCCCCTTTCCCCACGATTATCTCGACGATATCGCCGTTATTCAGCGGGGTATCGAGTGAAACCATTTTCTTGTTGACTTTTGCGCCCCGGCATCGATGCCCGATTTCGGTATGGATCTGGTATGCGAAATCCACGGGTGTGGACCCGGCGGGAAGTGTTTTGATATCGCCCTTCGGTGTGAACACAAAAACCTCGTCGCTGTAAATGTCGACAAGCAGCGCGTCCACGAACGCCTTGTTATCAATCGAATCCTTTCGGAAATCCATAACCTCCCTGAGCCAGGAAAGTTTCTCATCCAGCGAGGTCTTCGCGAGCCGCCCTTCCTTGTAAAGCCAGTGCGCGGCGATCCCGTATTCGGCAACCTGGTGCATCTCCCAGGTGCGGATCTGGATTTCGACCGGCTGCCCCTTCGGACCGATTACCGTGGTGTGCAGCGACTGGTACAGGTTGGTTTTCGGGCAGCCGATGTAGTCCTTGAATCTCTCGAACAGCGGCTTGTAGACGGTATGGATATTCCCAAGGGCGGAGTAGCAATCGGGGATGTTATTTACGATGATCCTGACCGCGTGGAGGTCCATGACCTGGTCGAACGTAAGGTTGTCGTTACGCATTTTCCGCCAGATCGAGTACAGGTGTTTCGCGCGGCCCATCACCCTCGCTTCCAGTTTGTGGCGCCTCAGCAGTAATTCGAGGGCGATGATAATTTCGCGAAGGTACCTCTCGCGATCCTCCCTCTTGACAGCCACCATCTGGACGAGTTCTTCGTATTCATCGGTATACAGGCGTTTAAAAGCGAGGTCCTCTATTTCCCACCGGATGGCGCCCATTCCAAGCCGGTGCGCGAGTGGCGCGAAAAACTCCAGTGTTTCCTTTGCGATCCTCACCTGTTTTTCCGGATGCAGGTATTGCAGTGTGCGCATATTGTGCAGGCGGTCGGCCATTTTAATCAGGACCACACGTATATCGCGCGCCATGGCCATGATCATGTTAGCCATATTGTCCGCCTGCTCATTTGTGGCGCCCGGACGGAGTTCCGCCTCGAGGCGGCTTAATTTTGTAACCCCCTGTACCAGTGTGACAATTTCCTCGCTGAAATTCACCCGGAGGTCGTCTTCGGTGGTGTCTGTATCCTCGATAATGTCATGGAGGAGCGCAGCGGCTACGACAGCCGTATCCAGCCTGAATTCGGTTAGAATCGCCGCAACCTCCAGGGGATGGGTGATATACGGTTCGTCGGATTTGCGGACCTGGTTTTTATGGGCTTCCCTGGCTATCCTGAAGGCGGTTTTTAAGGGTTCGAGATCTGTGTCCGAACCGTCTTTTCTAAAGTGCTCCAAGATATTCTCGAATTTTTCATCGATCCTGGATGACTGCGTACTCATCCCTTTCCGGGACACTTTGATATCCTTAGCCGCTTCTTTCATCGTTATTGTCCGTCATTTCTCAACCGGCGTGAATCAAAAATTCCAGTGCCGATCAAATGACAGCTCATTAAAATTATATCATGAAATTGGAACATACAACTTTATGTCCCGCGAGATCGATCAACTTTCCTTTAATCCCTTGAATTTTTCCCGTAAATATCAACATGTGATAGAATACTGCCCATGGAACGGAGAGTGGTAAAACTCCTGACAATTCTGTTGCTCCTTACGGGTGCGCTTGTCACCCTTGGATGGATCGGTTTCATGCTGCTCGGATTAGCATCCCCCCAGGCCCTGTCATCAACGATCAACATCATCAGTTCGGTAGGTCTTGGAAGCCCGCCGGTTGAATCGACGATGGGGTGGGGCCTGATAGGAATACTCCAGTTCGGTTCGATTGGAATTGTCACAGTTACTGTCGCCCTCCTTTCACAGGTTATAATCCAGGGTGCGTTAAAGCAATACATGGGAAGAAAAAGAATGGACGAACGAATTAATCATCTGAGTAACCACTCCATAATTGTGGGTTACAGTCTCACCGGAGCCGCCCTTGTCCGGGACCTTAAGGCGGAAGGCCAGGACTTTGTTGTAATCGAAAGTGATCCTGAGAAAATTACAAAGCTCGGTGAGATGGGAATCCTTTTTGTCGAGGGCAACGGCCTCGATGACGAGACTCTTAGAAATGCCGGCATTGAGAGAGCGAGGGCGATATTCGCGGTGCTGTCGGCGGATTCCGATAACCTTATGTTGGTTCTCTCGGCTCGCGGATTCAATGAAAAGATGAATATTGTCAGTCGTGTAACGCGTGAGGATTATGTCGATCGATTTCACCGGGCCGGTGTCGATGCCGCGATCAGCCCGCAGGAATGGGCAAGCCGCAGGATGGTGCAATCGGTTCTCAGGCCTCACCTTCTCGGCCTCCTGTCCTCGCTTCTCGACCCGTCGGTCGATCATGCTTACCTCGATGAGGTCAGGGTTCCGCCAAAAAGTTCAGTAATTAACAAGACCCTTGCTAAATTGGGGATAAGGCAGGCTACGGGCATTGTTATCCTTGGAATCGCATCGCTGGATGGCACATGCAATTCAGCGGTAGGACCCGAAACCGTTCTTTCTGAAGGGGATGTACTTATCGGTTACGGGCAAAGACAGGATTTCGCGAAACTTAAAGAATTCCTGAATCTAAGATTGGTATAAGACCAATCCTGTTAATTATATATTGATTCGAGATCGGGGACATCTCTTTTCGCCCGTCGAAAAGCAGGTGTCCCCCCTGAATGTTAAATTTGTCCAATCAATTTTTGTTTAACGGTATTGGTCTAATGCACTACCGGATCCTCCCAGAACACTGTCACCACAAACTTGAGGGGTACCGGTTCTCCGGTTGCGATCACACTTGCGTTGGTAAAACTCACCTGGTTCTTAATTTTATCAAGCGTCAATTCGTCCACGATTGGATGTCCGGACCCCTGGACAAGTACCGGATCGGACAGTAATTTTCCCCGTCCGTCAATGTGCACCTGTACGGTCAGGACAAGATTGTATTCACGAAGTTCCTCGGGCAAATCCTGCTTTGGAAAATTATTAGGCGTCATCACAGGCCAGTTCAGTTCTCCGGGAGCGTATTGTGCCTGCTGATCCTCGTATGTTGGAGCTTTTTCGCGGTCCGGATTGAATGGGTGCGGGCGGGGTGTGCCGTCGGGATTGAGCCTTGGCGCGAATGAAAGAGCGGGTCCGCGGTCAAGGAAAAATTCATCGATCCATATTTCTGCCGCCGGTTGATCCAATTCGTCGGGTGGAATCACCGGCTCCTCTACTGCTTGAACAGGTTCTTCAACTGTTTCAACAGGTTCTGGGGATTCCTCAACTGTTTCAACAGGTTCTTCTTCTGTGACAGGCTCTTCCACTGCGGGAGTTTCGATCGATTCACCTTCATCTGTTGAGAGATCACCCTCAATAGAATCGTTGCCCACCAGGTGTGTCAACTGGCCGAACGTCTCGCCGGGTCCGGTATCGGCGATTGCTGTACCATCGCCATTCAAGGGCGGCGTATCGTCATCCGGTTTCGCGGGCATCGGAATTGTCCCGAGCGCGTACCAGATGAACGCAAACACAACCAGGTTGATCCCGACCGCCCATACGTAATTGGCGATTTTTTTATTGTCCGATTGCACCATCACAATGTTCGATCCTCCAGTTTATTAAAAGTTCAATGCCCGGCTTCGTAATCCGCCTTCGCGCGTTTCATTAAATATAGTAATTCCTTGAACTGCGGGGTTTTGGCGCCGTATGTCAATTCGTACGCGGCCATTTCCCAGTCGCAGATAATCGCCCCGGCCTGGCGCATTTTAAAGATCGCGAGGTTGTGCGAGTTCTCCCAGCGGCAGCGCACCGCGTCCTCCACCACGTGAACTTCGTACCCATGATGCAGGAGATCCAGCACAGTCTGGCTAATGCAGATATGGCTTTCCATCCCGACAACCATGATTTGACGTCTCCCGATGGATTTGACGGCGTCGAGGAAATCCGTATGCCCGCAGCAGGAGAAAATATCCTTATGGATGGGTTCATACCCCACCGTTCGCTTAATTTCCTCGATAAGGACTGGGTTGGTTGCCCCGAGGCTTTTCGGGTTATGCTCGGTGACGATCGTCGGCAGTTCATGGATTCGGGCGAGTTCGAGAACGTATTCGATATTCCTGAGCATTTTCTCTTTTTCCCGGACAAATGGAATTAGGACACTCTGGACATCGATTACAACCAGTGCGGTGGTTTCTCTGTCTAGTAGCCACGGATGTCTTGTCGCGGAGGTTTCGTCTGTTGAAACTGTATCGTTCATTGATCATCCTTTCCTGGGTAAAAGAAAATCAGGTCCGGTAAGTATACAATATGAACGGGACAGTGTCAGGCTAAGTGGGAATTAGATACATCATCATAGTCGGGATCTGGAACACCGGGTACAGGCACTCGATTTTGCCGGGATCATCAAGGTGAATTCAATGTTAACATCGCGGCAAAATCGTGAGCCAGTCCCCTGAACTGTACCAATCCCTTAATCCGAAAAAATTTAATCCTGAATATCGTGTAAATAATCTGGAATCACTCAGCTTGTCCTGATTGAAGTGTGAAATATTTTTGAGATACATGAACATAGTCGGGATCTGGAACACCGGGTACAGGCACTCGATTTTGCCGGGATCATCAAGGTGAATTCAATGTTAACATCGCGGCAAAATCGTGAGCCAGTCCCCTGAACTGTAGCAATCCCTTTATCCGAAATAATTTAACCCGGTATATCGTGTAAATAATCTGGAATCACTCAGCTTGTCCTGATTGAAGTGTAAAATATTTTTGTACAGGGGACTGGCTCACAGTTTTGGCTCAGGTTGCGGTGAATTATGGACAGAATTTTCGGGAGCCAAAACTGAGTGCCTGTACCCGATGTTGAATTTCGTCTTGAGAGGGAGAAGGAGAGATTTTATAACCTGAGCTTCCTGTCCTAAAAAAAGCTTGAACCCCTGATGGGGGGTTCGTGTGATCTCGATCGGTATCAAGACCTGCTTTTTAATTTGTTTGTTACAACTGTTAAATCGATACTTAAAAGTTAGAAGGAAAATAATTTACGGCTGTTGCTCGTGTGTCGGGTTTAAATTTCGCTTTTCGTTAATTTTTAATCGGCTTGCAATAACTTCAGCTTCTTCATCATGCGTTGGTTCCTGAATCGTCAACCCCCACTCTGTAATGAACCGTTTAATGATAGCAGAGTCCTTCAGGACATTACCGTTACTTCCATTATCTGTCATACGGATCGACCTCCTTAATTGTGATAGGGTTCATACGCACGGATACCCCTCAATAACAATATACCATCTGATGCGGTATAGCGGAAGAGCGTAATATTGAAAAAAAGCATTAATTTACGTAAATTTTGTTCCAATTTTCACAATCCGCGTATGATCGGGGGTACAGGCGACCGAAAATTTCGAGTGTGTTTTTAACAAATTTCCCAGAAAATTCACTCGTATTAACCTACCGTTATATATGATGCTGAATTGCCCTGAAAACGTAAAAAAATTCCTGCTGTGTAGGCAGGAATCATTTACATTTTGGTGCGGACGGGGGGACTTGAACCCCCATGAGGTTGCCCTCACCAGGCCCTCAACCTGGCGCGTCTACCAGTTCCGCCACATCCGCATGTGACTGGATATTAGAGGCAACGTAATTTACCTCAAAATCGCCTTTTATGCAAGGGAGGGGGTATCCCTCATCACATTTGTGATATTTTCCAAACTTTGTTAACCTGCCTGCTCCAGGTAGAAAATCTCACTATGGTATCCATCTGAGGAGGTATTGCCAATTGCAACAATATTTCCATCTGGAGTAGGATTCAATCGCCATTGTGAAAAATCATCATCACCAGTATAATTCAGATCATCAAGGTCAATGGTCCATAGTATTGAACCATCTACGTTTATGAGGGATATACCCCATTGGTAACCAATTAATATTGAATTATCACGGTAAATTATCACATCATTTTCCCCACGGACCATTGTATCAATTTCCCAAAGTACCGCTCCCGATGAGGTCATTGCTCGTACATTTCCCCTGTCATTTGGATGGTCAAATCCAGAGACAATAAACCATCCATTGGGCATAACTCCACATGGATAATTCGCAAAACTAAATTTTTCCCAGAAAACTGAACCACTCTCTGAATCGATGGAAGCTAGCCCATTCCATGTGCCACGTAGTAAGATTCCGTTTTCATTCAGGGTAACTGGCATTATGGATGAGTGTTGACTGTAATTATCATGCCATGCAACAGTGCCGTCAGGCATTATTCGAGATATGTAAGGCACTAAGCTCTCGAAATCTCTATAATTGTTTCCATAAAAAATCCATCCCCCATCAGGCAAAGGAATTGGACCAGTCGCGACAAAGCCCGAAAATCCCGGGACCTCCATACTTTCCAAAAATTCACCATTGTCTAATGAATAAATATTTGCACTTGTGAGTGAAGTGACCATCATGACCCTGTTCTCTGTAACTCGCCAACCAATACGTTCTGCTCGTAATGTGACTTCAACTGATTCAGTGCGCCACCTTGTGTGTCCATCAGTATCGATACATTCAAGAAAGCTATTGATGGTGTATTCTTCTGAGATAATTTCCGTACCCTTATATTCTATCTTGTCCACTAACCTTTGTGCGTACCACACCATTGCTCCCTGGAGGGCTACAACCGGTCTGACAATTGAGATGGATGACAGTTCTGAGGATGACGTTGCTGAGGGGTCTATGTTTCCTTCATAATTTCCTTTTGGCAGTAATGTTTTCTCGAAATCTTTTGAACCATCAGGATTCAAGCGGATAACGATATTATTTGATGGCCAACCGGATGGGCCATCGTTGTACCATACACCACCCTCACCATCCACCATAGCATCTGTCGGGTCTATTGTAATTTCAGGTTTCACGGTCCACCTTAGAACTGGTTCAATTTCAGGCGAATCCAAATCGACCTGACAGGTATGGTGCATATCGATTCCGACCTGATACCGTCCCGGTGGTATCGCCATCTCTTCAGGAGTTAATACCCTGTTCACTACCCGTTCAGGCAGCCTTTCGCTACAACCTGCCACCAGGAATACCAGCACCAATATCCAGACAAGCCTTGTTTTCATCCCGCGCTCCAAAGTTGAAAAATCACTTCCATTATTGAGTTATGTTTTGTATATGTCAAATACGCGATCGTTAATTTCACCCGCCCCTTATGCTACAATTCCACTATGACCGATGACAAGATCACCTACAAGGATTCCGGGGTTGATATCGACGCCGGGAACGAGGCTGTCGAGCGTATCAAAACCATCCTCAAATCCAGTTCGAGAATGGTTCCGGGCGGCGAGGTCGTCGGTGGGATCGGCGGTTTCGCGGGTGCCTTCCGCCCGTTCCTGCAGGGATACAAGGACCCTCTGCTCGTCGCGGCGACCGACAGTGTCGGGACGAAAATCCTGATCGCGCTGGAACATAAAAAAATAGACGGGATCGGGCAGGACGTTGTCGCGATGTGTGTCAATGACCTCATCGTCGGTGGCGCGCGCCCGTTGTTTTTCCTCGATTACATTGGTACGGGCAACGTCGATCCCGATGAGATTGAAATTCTTGTGGGATCGGTCAACCGCGCGTGCGAGGATTCCGACTGCCTGTTAATAGGTGGAGAGATCGCGGAGATTTCGACCATGTACGATCCCGGGCAGACCGATCTCGCGGGATTTTCGGTAGGTGTTGTCGACAGGGATAAAGTTATCGATGGTAAAACCGTGCAGCCGGGAGATATCGTTTTAGGGCTTGGGTCATCGGGAATTCACTCGAACGGGTTTTCGCTCGTCAGGAAATTGATGGATCTGGGTCAATGGAAAATGGACGAAATACTTCCCGGATGCGATTCGCCATTTATCGATACCATACTTGAACCGACGAAGCTCTATGTCCGGCCTTTAATGGCACTGATCGATGAAATTGGCGATGGTGTAAAAGCGTGCGCGCATATCACGGGTGGCGGTCTTACCGAAAATATCCCGAGATCGATTCCTGAAAATCTTGGAGTGAAAATTAATACAGGATCATGGGAGAAGCTCGCGATATTCGATCATCTCCAGAAAGCCGCGAATCTTCCCGACGATGAGATGTATCGCACGTTCAATTGCGGGATCGGATTTACAATCATCGTGAGTCCGGAGAATGTGGAGAGGGCATCGGAAACCTTGCAGAATTCCGGCGAGACGGTTTACAGGATAGGGGAAGTGGTGAGTAAGGAACCGTCTGATCCGGGTGTGATTCTGCAGTACCGCGACTGTTAACGAGCGGTGTGGCAAATCGCTCCTTAACAGTCGCGGCTCTGATACGGCGGCTCTGATACGGCGGCTCTGATACGGTTATTTGGCAAATCACTCCCTTACGGTCGTGGCTCTGATACGGCGGCTCTGATACGGTTATTTGGCAAATCACTCCCTTACGGTCGTGGCTCTGATACGGCGGGTCTGATACGGCGGGTCTGATACGGATATCTGGCAAATCACTCCCTTACGGTCGTGGCTCTGATACGGCGGGTATGATACGGTGGCTCTGATACGGTTATGTTTTTAACCTTGTAATTTTACCCGCCCACCGACATATTCCACGGCGTTAATGAATAGCGGCAGCCCATCCGCGAATGCTCCGGTTCCCTGTTCCCGTCGACGGGTTTGACGTGGGTGATTCTCGGGATACAAAAACCTTTCAGGATGAGGCATCAGACCGAGTATCCGGCCGGTCCGATCGGTGATTCCCGCTATGTTCCCAACCGACCCGTTCGGATTCATCGGATATGGTATGTCCATGATCGTGCATGAATCGGGAGATGACGGATCGGTGTAGCGGAAAACAACCTGGTTTCGCGCGAGCAGCTTTTCGTAAGCGTCCGTGCTCGCCGGGATAAAATTACCCTCCGCATGCGCTACCGGAAATTCAACCATGTCCGGGCAGTCCTTTGTCCAGACACAATTCGTCTCGATCACCTTCAACCCAACCCACCTGTCCTCGAATTTTCCGCTTGCGTTCCAGAACAGTGTAACATCGGGGTTGCCGTCGGGATTATCGACTATGGCGTCCGGGTCGGGGAGTATTCTTGCTTTTACGAGAGTCTGGAATCCGTTGCAGATCCCGATTATGAGTCCGCCGCGATTGTGAAATTCAAGAAGGTCGTCTTTCAGGTGCGCCATGAATTCGGTCGACAGCACCCGTCCCGCTGAAAGGTCGTCTCCGTATGAAAATCCGCCGGGGAACCCGATGATGTCATAATCGAGGAGTGATTTTTTACCCGATGCGCCGCCCTGGGTGAATTCGTTGATGTGCACGATTTCCGCGTCGGCGCCCGCTAGCTCGAACCCGTGCGCGAGTTCGACATCGCAATTTATCCCGGCTGTTTTAAGTATTAGCGTTTTTGGTTTCATATGTTTGTCCCTCTAACAAATGCTCAGGATGAGCATTTGACATTGGGTCATGTGCAGAATGCACATGTTACACAGGTCATGCTCAGGATGCACATTTTACTACCTCAATGGTCTCTGCCAGGCTTCCTTGAGGTCGGCGAATGATTCATTTATGTACTCAGTTCTTAACCGATCCCGGATAATCACACGGTCATCGAATGTCAATGTCCCGATTACCGCTACTGGTATGTCCGCCTCCGCTGAAGTCATTAATTCAAAGAGATCGTCTTTCTTGTCTGCCCCGATTTCAATAAGAAAACGTGACGGGGTTTCGCTGTAAAGAATTTCTTCCTCAGTAAGCCCTTCCCCGAATTTGTCCTTATCGGTCGTATCAAGCGTCGGTGGATCGGTAAGAACATCCGCAAGATCGACCTCGCATCCGATTCCACCCGCGAAACACATCTCCGCTAACGCCACTCCCAGACCGCCATCGGACAGGTCATGGCAGCTTGTAATTATTCCTGCATTTATTGCCTTGTACATTAAATCAAATGTTTTCTTCGCGGTTCCAAGATCGGTTTCCGGCACGCTGACTCCGAGTTCTCCAGATAGATCAAGAAGCACCGACCCGCCAAGGTGTTTTTTCGTTACACCGATAACGCACAAGAGATTCCCGCCGGACTTCGCGTCCATCGTGATAACTTTCCTGACATCATCGATCACACTCATCGCGCTGATTAAAAGCGTGGATGGAATCCGCACCAATTTTCCTCCAGCCCGGTACTCATTGTTAAGGCTGTCCTTACCGCTGATGAACGGAACCCGATACGCCATCGACGCGTCGTAGCATCCCTGGCTCGCCCGTACGAGATCGCCCAGGGGTTCGGGTGCGGTCGACGATCCCCAACTGAAATTATCGAGGATCGCCGTATGATCAGGATTTCCCCCGACCGCCACAACGTTCCGCATCGCTTCATCAATACAGGCGGTCGCCATGTGATACGGATCGATAGCGGCGTAGCGGACATTGATTCCATTCGCGATCGCGCATCCCCTGTTGCTTTCCAGGACAGGTTTAATGACAGCCGCGTCCGATGGGCCGTCATTTTCTACACCGGTCAACGGTTTAATCACACTCGCGCCCTGGACCTCGTGATCGTACTGGCGTATCACCCACTCCTTTGAACACACATCGAGATGCCCGAGCATTTCCTTTAAAAGGTTTCCCGGCTTTTTGTTTTTTAAAAGTTTAGTAAGGTCAGGATCCGATTGATCCGGCGGGGGGGGTGACCATGTTCCGATCCGGACTCCCTGCGGAACGCCGTCATGCAGGAATTCCATCGAGATATCGCAGATCTGGTTGCCCTTATAAAAAATCTCTAGACGTTTTGTGTCGGTGAATTCGCCTAGATGGACACATTCGACATTCCAGGCGTCCATAATCGACTTGAATTCATCCCAGTGTTCAGGCGGGACAGCGAACACCATGCGTTCCTGCGCTTCCGATACCCAGATTTCCCACGGCTCCAGGCCTTCATATTTCAGTGGTGCGCGTTCGAGATGCACGATCGCACCGCATAGTTCACCCATCTCGCCGACCGCCGATGAAAATCCGCCAGCCCCGCAATCCGTGACCGCGTTATAGAGATGCCTGTCGCGGGCGATCAGCATCGCGTCCATCATACGTTTTTCCTCGATCGGATTTCCAATCTGCACCGCGCCGCCCGACGTGACTTCGCTCTCGTCATCAAGTTCAATGGATGCGAATGTCGCGCCATGAATTCCGTCTCTTCCGGTTCGTCCACCGATCGCCACCACGTAATCGCCCGGTTTCGCTTCCTTTTCGGACATGCCCCTGGGAATTATTCCCACCGTACCGCAGTACACGATCGGGTTACCGACATAGTCCGGATGAAAACACAACGCGCCGTTGAGAGTAGGGATTCCCATACGGTTGCCGTAATCGCGAACCCCCGATACAACGCCTTTCATGATTCGTTTCGGGTGAAGGACGCCAATGGGGAGTTCATCGCGTGGAGTGTCGGGAGACGCGAAACAGAAAACATCGATATTCGCGATTGGTTTAGCGCCAAGCCCCGTGCCGAGTATGTCCCGGATCACACCGCCGATTCCGGTGCCGGCCCCGCCGTACGGTTCAAGCGCGGACGGGTGATTGTGGGTTTCGACCTTGAAACATAAATCGAAATTTTCATCGAACTCGATCACACCCGCGTTGTCCTTGAAAACACTTACGCACCAGGGGAGATCGAGATCGTTCGTGGCTTTAAAAATTGTCGATTTAAGGAGGTTCGGGATCTGTTCCCCATTGAAATTGAAATTTGACCGGAAGGTTTTATGGTTGCAGTGCTCGCTCCATGTCTGCGCGATCGTCTCAAGCTCAACATCGGTCGGATCGCGATTTTCATTCTCGAAATATGCCTGGACGGTTTTCATTTCCTCGACATTCAGACTGAGCAATCCGTCGCGGCTGATTTCCAGTAGTTCATCATCGGAAAGTCCAGATAGTTTTACTGTCTTGAGCTTGAATTCGTACGGCGGCATTACGGGGAACGCGTCCTCGCCGGGTTCTACCGGATGCTGGATCACGGTGTTATAGAGGCAGCGTCCGGCAAACTCATTGAGTTCACCCTCGCTGATATCACCCTCAAACAGGAATTTCGATCCCGTTTTGACCCCTTCGACACCCGTAATTCCCAATTCTGTAAGAGCCTTGAGTGCCGACTGCTCGACCGGGTCCATCACACCCGGATTGAACGCGACCTCGAAAGTGTTGTCCGATGGGTCGTCCCAATAAGGGGAGTTCACGCGGTATTTTTCGGTAACAGCATCGGCAAGCAGCCGGGACGCGATTTTTTCAAGCGACGGATTATCGAGGTTTGCCTTGATCTTGAAAATATTGACCCGCCTGACCTTTTGCACCCCGTCGAGACCCTCTTCCCGGAGAGCGGCCAGGATGCTTTTCGCGACAGGATCATCGTACTTAGATTTGAGTGTTGTTTCGATAGTGTGAACTGGTGTCGTCATATTGGCCTCATGATCGGGTGTCATGTAACTGGAGTCGGTGGGATATCAAAACTAAAAAACGGCCCTGATTCAAACAAGGCCGTCGATATTTTCCGTTATTCCATCCCACCACAATGGAGCATTTTATCAGCGGGAACCCGAAACTTCAATCCGGTCACTCAACTCTCGTGATCCGACCCTCGATTCCGGGTGATATGGGTGAGAATTCAGCAAGGTAGTCCACGAGGATATCCGAGATCACACGTCCGAAATCGTACGGGTCGATCGCGCGGTGCTCGAGAATTTCATACCCGTCGCCGCCCTCGCGAATATAGAGAAGCGTCACGATTTTATAGATTTCGCCATCGTCCAGAGGTACAAAGAATCCATCCGCATTCTCAACCTCTATCTTCATTATCCGCTCTCCGACCTCGGCATCCGGGTCCCACTCGTACCGGAGTCCCGCGGTCTGGAGAAAACGTCCGGTGCCCTCGTTCAACGGGTCCTCCGCGCGGCTCAGCGAATATTCAAGAAGTTCGTGGATGTCCGATCCGACCAGCTCAAAATAAGCAAGTGTATCTCCAAACGGAAGGACTTCCAGGATATTGGCGTATGTAATTTCGCCGGCACGGATCCCGGATCGAATTCCACCGCCATTGAAAAATGCGATCTGTGTACTGGCATTCACGGTTTCCCAGAGAAGGGAATCGCAGATCAGGTTTCCGAGATTGCTTTCGTAATGGCGTCCAATTTCTTCTCTGCCTTCGAGATCGACTTCGGATTCCCCCACAACAAGCCAGGTCAGGGGTTCCACTTCCTCGTTCAGGATTTCGACTTCATCGAGCACCGACTCGTCTTTCTCTATGGACGCGTCTAAGAGAACCGGTTCACCCTCCCATTCGACCGCGACCCCGCTATCATTGAATTTCACATCGAGATCGCCAAGGTACATCCCCCAGGATTTTGCCTGGACAATAAGCACCGGATCACCCGACGGGGACTCGACTTCGATAGGGTACGCGCCCTCGGCGTCGGGATGCGTGTTTGAAAGGAGTGTGTGCGTATGCCCCCCGACAATGATATCGATCCCGTCCATACCCGCGGCCACAGCGATATCGCGTCCGACACCCGAATGGCTCAGCGCGATAATGATATTCACTCCCTGGCCCGCAAGTTCATCGACCGCGATTTTCACCGACTCCTCGATATTGTTGAAAATGAGATTCGGGCCGGGATGCGCGAGAGACGGGACAGCCTCGGTCGTGAATCCGACAATTCCGATCTCGCGGCCGCCGATGTCTAGAATTTCATAAGGCGCCACCAGGTCGGCAAGCAGCGGTTCGTTTGAACAATCGATGTTTGATGACACGACCGGAAAATCAAGCCCGGCGACAAATTCCGCCAGGATCTCGGGACCGTCATCGAATTCATGATTTCCGAATGTCATCGCGTCGTATCCCAGAAGGTTCATCGCGTGCTGGGCCGCGAGGCCTTTATAGAGGGTATAGAAAAGCGTCCCCTGGAACTGATCGCCCGCGTCAAGAAGGAGGACGTTCTCATTTTCCTCACGAAGCCGTTTTATTTCGGTTGCCCTTCGCGCCACGCCGCCGAAACACTCACCCGCGGCAGCGTCCTCTTCATCGCACGTGTTGCCCCATTCGTTGAAATCTTTGATACGGGCATGGCAGTCGTTCGAGTGGAGAACGGTGAGCGCGAAAAGGTCTCCGGTTTCGGGTGGGGTTTCGTCACCATTGGTTTCGGAATCGTCTGGCGTTGCGCATGAGATCGAAACCAGCATTAAGAAAACGAGTGGAATCAGGATATAGAATTTCGGACAGGATTTACTCATCGATTTTTCTCCTTGGCTATGTCATGTTGCCGATGTAACACGGTTCGATAGTGTACATCAAGTACCCGGGAAGTTCATTATAATGGAGGGAAATAAGAAAATCGGGGACACCTCACAAAAAAAATCGGGGACATCTCACAAAAAAATCGGGGACACCTCATTTCGTACTCGAAATGCAGGTGTCCCCTGATGTGGTAAGATAAATAAAGGAGTTTATTTTACTTCTCAATAAGGGCAATGAACCAGGGCAAAGGAAATCCGGGTAAGAAAGAAATCAAGTCCCCCAGAGGCTGGTTCGGGATCACGATCTCTGATCGCGCGAATTCCTGGCTAACCCATCTTTGGTGGTTGTTGTTCTGGCTAATTCTTATTTTTATATACTTAGGACCGGCACTATTGAATGCAAGACGTTAAGGATCAACATAAGTGGTCAGGAGCAAAATAAACAACAGGGAAATCCACACACCCGCCGACCTGGTAAGAAAAGGACCCGGTCGATGTCTCCAGTGGACGCTGGCATATGGTTTTTTGCTGTTCATGTTCCTATATGGCTTTTTTAATATTGTAATGGCGTGCCCATCTTATGGTTGGTCTGGTAGAGCGAAGTCAAATCTCAGGTCAATTGGAATATCACAACTTGCTTACCAGGATGCAAACAGTGATAAAAAGTATGGTTCTTTCAATGAGCTAAAGGATTCACTTTACATAGCTGAAGGATACACACTTGGTAACATGATTGAGAATTACTCCATGTCATGGTCTGTATTAAATGTATCCACAGTCGCAACTGAAGAATTTCCGTTCGGTGTAATGAGCACATTTACTATAATTGCCTATCCAAGGGTATTAGAACAACGATGCATACAGACCTTCGCAATCACAGAAGACCAGGTTGTACGAATGTATAATCCCGATAATGAAAATGAATTTCTGGATCTAAAATCCTGGGACCCGATTTTGTAGCTACAGTCCTGTGTTCAGCTTAGGGAGTCGATATGAATAAAAAATTCCTGATAATTCCAATTCTTCTAACCATAACAATCACAGGTTGCTACTCGGCGCGTGGTCCGGCATACGAGTCACGCGCTAAAGGCACTCTGCGTTCAATCGGGGCATCGCAGCTTGCGTACCAGGGAACCAATGACGACCATAGCTTCGGCACCTTCCAGGAACTCCAGCGGAGCCTGTACATCGCTGGGGGCTACGGCCTGAACACCATGATCGAGGGATACACGCTCGAATGGAACGCATATGCTTCAGAACCGATTCAAGATGTGGATGATGGTGGAATCGAATTTGCTGACCGGATAGATGTGGAATCAACCGAACATGAACCGTACGACAGGTTTACCATTATCGCGCGGCCTCGTGATAAGAAATACCATACATATGGGATCACGGAAGACCAGGTCGTGAGAGTGTACAATCCTGACAATGAAAATGACCCGGACGATGTAGCAACATGGGATCCGATTGTGTGAATTTAACCGTCCCCCCATAGGGCGGGGTGGGTGGTTATTGGTTCTATTCTGCTTTGGTGTGTAAATTGACCTCTAAAGACCCCCCCTGTAATCCCCCCTCCGGGGGGATGGTATTGATTCAGCACGGCGTTCTGGTTTATTACTCCAACATGGGGGGATGGTTTTTGGTTCTATTCTACCTGGGTGTGTATTTTAACCGTCCCCCATAGGGGGGGACTACAGGGGGGGATGGTTTTTGGTTCTATTCTGCTTTGGTGTGTAAATTGACCTCTAAAGACCCCCCCTATAATCCCCCCTCCGGGGGGATGGTATTGTTTCTATTCTATTTTGGTGTGTAAATTGATCTTTAAAGACCCCCCCTATAATCCCCCCTCCGGGGGGATGGTTTTTACTCCAACACGGCGCCCTGGTTTATTACTCCAACACGGGGGGATGGTTTTTACTCCAGCACGGCGCCCTGGATCAATAACGCGTCCCGAATATATGGATATTCAAGGTCCCTCGGTGTCGTATCCCGTAAAATACATAACGCCGCCGCGACCCCCGCCGCATGGCCTGTCCCGCTTGCGACCGCCATGATTCTCGATGAACCGAAAGCGATGTGCGTTACAGAGATGCACCGTCCCGCCAGAAGGATATTATCGATTTCCTGAGGCACGAGGCACCGGTACGGGATATCGTAACTGTCGCCTTCCTCGAGGTCCAGCCCTACAACTCCGCCGCCCGAGAAATCGGCCACATGAATATCGATCCCGAATGAACCCATCGCGATCGTGTCGGAAAATTCCCGTCCCGACAACACATCCCGTCCGGTTAACTGGTACTCCCCGAGTATCCGGCGGGTCTCGCGAATTCCAACCTGCGTGCCGGTTTCCTGCAAGTACGCATTTCCGAAACCGGGGAAATTATCCCTCATGAAATCCGCCAGAAGTATCGCCTGCCTTCGGGTCTCCACGGATGCATATGTCAGATCGTTTACGTTAGTAGCGTCGATTTTAAAAACCCTTGTCGCGTTAACCGAAACGGTTCCAGGCTGGACCGTACGTTCGAAATATACGGAATTGATTGGGATATCCGATGGGAATTCTCCATCGGCAACGGCGTTACGGAAAAGATCGGCATACATGTAATTTTCAGGAACAATCCCGCACGCACGCCGGATTCGCTGCCCCTGCTCGGGAAATGCGATATTTTCATTGACGCCCGCCATCCTGAAAAATAATGTCGGCGACTGCGTGAAGCCATCATAGCCCCGGCCGATTTCGAAGGGCACCCCGGCTTTCGCGGCCATGTCGCCATCACCGGTTGAATCGATAACCACACCGGCGAGAATCGCAAGTCGGCCGGATTTGTTGTCTACGATTATTCCTTCGCAGTTATTACCGTAAACGAGCGGCATTTCACCCCACGTATGGAGCATCAGCTTCGTGCCGGCATCAATCACAAGGTCGTTCAGGATATATTTAAGCTGCTCCTTGTCGAAATAAACAACCCCCGGATCATACCTGTCCCGTCTCGCGCCGCCACGGGCCATAAGTGCATCCACAATGTCCTGGAATATTCCCTTCACCAGGTCGCGACCGCCAGCCCGGTTCGCCATGAACGGCGTGACCATCGCCGCTGTAGCCGTACCGCCAAGAAATCCATATGCCTCGATAACCAGCGTATCGACCCCGAGACGTCCCGACGCGATCGCCGCCGAACTTCCGGATACCCCGCCGCCCACAACAACAACCTCGGTGGTTACATAGCCATCTATATTCCCGCAATCGTAACGATTCTGAATTTCGGAAATTCGTTCCTGGTCGGTATGGATAACCGGAATGTAGGATTCCCTCGGGCCGTTATCTTCCATCATCAGCCATTCTTCGTAATCCGACCAGGCCTTCGCTACCGCCGCACGCGATGCCCTGGAATCGGAGGCTATCAGGCGGACATCGTCTATGAAAATCGTATTTATTCCTTCCAGGTTCGTGTCGAGCTGGCTCCAGCTTATTCTTTTGATCGTCGAAAGATTCAGCCCTTCGTTCTCGAGATCGGAAAGCGGCTGCCTGATACGGCACCATACCCCCGGCGGGATACTGTACAGCCGCCAGACAGAAGATATCCCGTCCCCGTATTCAACTTCCAGGTTGACCGTAAAATCCTCGTCATTTAAAATCGCGGCCTGGAATTCCGAGTACGCGGACCAGTCGGCCAACCGTGCCCGGGCAGGATGTGTCAGCGTGTAAAAAACCAGCCGTTTCCCCAGGGGTTCGGCCCCGACATAATATGTCGCGGCGCACGAGTTGGCCCCTGTGCGCGCCACATCGTTCGTGGATTCGATATAAGTATTAACGTTTCCATATACGAAACGCCCGACCTCTTCAGGACTTTCAAAGTCGAAGAGGATCACATCCCCGTTCGCTTCGAGTACCGGTGTAAGGGGTGCTACGACTGCCTCGGGTTCAGGCGCGGCTTCGACCAGCGTTTCCGGCGTCTCGGGCGACTGGAAACTTAATATCCCGACTGCCGAGAAAATAAGGATAATTGGAATCAATACGTATGAGCGGGGATGTTGCATATATTTATCCTCGGTTAAAAAATATTAATATTTTATAAGTCCCTGGTTTTTAACAGGAAAAAATTCCATAAACCATAACCCGGGAAGGAAGGAATTATAACATACTGTAATATACACTGGGTTCAACGGCTTTCAGGAACCCCGAAAAAGTCAAATCGAGCGGATATTTTCGGTATTTGCGAGGTAATTGCAATCGTTTCTTTGGAGTGGCGCCATATCAGAGGCTATATGTGTTTTATACCGACTTTGAACCTGATCCGGGTATTGAGGATTAAAACGGGTTTTTTCCCGAGATATCGGTGAGAGGCGCGAATCATCAATCGCTGTGTCAACTCAAGGGTGGGATTGGCTTGCATGCCGTGTTTTCTCAGTGCCTCTCGCATCTGCCAGAATCCCTTGTAAGCCTTATACCGAAAGAGGGGGATTAGATCCATGGAAGCAACGATAGGGGGGGTATCAGATAAAAGCAGCTCGACCGTGCGCGGCCCTTTTTCCAGTTCTCTCAGTAGGTCTATGCACTTGCCTAAGGACTCAGACGACACTTTGGTCTTGTTGTCTTCATACCATTCGAGGACGCCCTCCACTTTGTGGCTGTATCCGTCCCAGGGGCTACATCCTTGACGCTCGAGGTAACTTTGCCAATAGAAGAAGGGAACCACCAGCTGTTGTACAAAGACGTTCAGGCTGAAGCCTTCTGGGAATAGCTCTTTCTCCTCCATCTGCATGCATAAACACGCAGTATCATTCAGATACTTATTGATATGCAAATCTTCTAGCTTGTCTCCCCTTTCCTGCGCCACTATTCTGATCCTCTCACCGGTTTCCCTAACTTGAGGAAGGGCAGAAAACCTGCTATGCGAGAAAGTGATTTCGATCTCGTATGCATCTTTGATCCTCCTTGGGTCAATCCAGTGCTCCTTGCTAGGATTGAGGATGCATTCGTCACGTTCGGCGTCATAATACATATCGAAATCCAGAATGCCCTCAATTCTGGTTGGATCATCATAAATGATGTCCAACCTCCTAAAGGAGGATCTTAACCATTTTCTGTCTCTCTTTGTAACCGTGAGGTTAAACATTGCACCAAGGCTTGGGGGGTGGCCCAGGAATCACTACAGGACTAGGAAGATCGCTTTCCTCTTCGATATCTAGCTTGAAGATTCTCTGCCACTCGTCTAAAGCATCTTCATCCTTTCCTTCATCTTCGAGTTCGAGTGCATGTTTTGCGATCATGCTTTCCCTAGCGATTGCTTTGAGGAGCCTTCTTCTCTCATTGCCCTCATCAAGATACTCATCAATCATATTATCTTTGTTGGCTGGGTCCTTAAGGCAAGGTTCACCAAGGTAATCAGAGGATTTTGAGAAGAAGTCTGCAATTCCCTGAGAATATGATGGAATCTCGTTCCCTCCTAGGATTTCGACTACAAGCATTTCCAGGTGGAAGGATTTGAGATAAGTGCACCTATCTCGTTTCCAGGATTTGAGAATCTTAACGATTGGCACAAGCCTTGGCACACCTCCTGACTCAGATGCCTCATTAGCTTGTGTTAGTCTCTCGCCATGCAGCTTTGGGTTTGACATCACTGCTTGGCCACTGGTCTTGTCGTAAATCTTGTAGAGAACATCCTTCTCAACCTGAATAGCGGGAACAGCATCTATCTGGAAATTATCTATGTAGATAACACCAACCGATCGGTTCTGCTCACGGATGTCTTCTATAAGCGGGTCGTCTTCCTTGATTTCCTGCAAAGCTGCTTCGACCATTCCCTTCAGCTCTGGCAGATCCTTGTCCCCGTACTCATCGTTACTGAAGGCTAGGAAGAAATCCACATCGAAAAGTTCGTTACTATCTTTGGGCCGAATGAGGGTTTTACGTTTATAAGAACCCGTCAGAAAGTGTTCCTCTAAGTCAAGTAGTTCATCCAGCTTATCTCTAAGCGTCTTGTGTCTATCAGCAACTAACTCACATTCTTCATCGGTTAGTTCAAGGCTGGAAGCAAGTTGTTTGAAGTATTCTTCTGTTGTCATTTGGAACTCCTTAATTTATCAAAGGTCGCAAGACTGAAAAATACCCAATTCACCAGACTAAGAGGTGTATTCGCCAGTAAACGCCATTCATAACTGCTAAATTCTGTGCTGACTACTCTTTCCGTTGAGTAGACTATCAATGGCTTAGGATTGTTTTTCAGCTGTCTGACTAAACCTATAAGATGCTGCTCCAAATTAGCATCATACTTGTAGACGAAGAGTTCATATCCATCAAGTTCAATGGCGTCGCCGATCTTAAGATCGATCGATTTCAGTCCTCTACTCTCCAAAATTTGCACAAGGAACCGCGCTTCCTTCTCATCAGATGGATTGGGAGCAACTACACATACCGATTTATTAAGGTTGAGTTTCTCCCCAACCACATTTGCCGCGATATCATTGATAGTGCCCCACACTTCGTCCGATTCCTGATTTATGTACTCCTCAAATTGCTTTATTACTAGGTCCTTGATGTTTTTTTTAGCATCTGTCAACGATCGAATCCCTATCCATCCCAAAACCGAGAACACCAACGTGAAGATGGCTAATCCGATACCTAGCGTCCACTCAACGAAGTGCTCGTGGTGAATCCGCTCCCTTTCCACGAAGTCTCTAAATTCCGTGACTTGCTCTTTCAAGAATTCGTACTGGGCCTCGACAGCGGATGGGGTCTCCTCAGTTATCAAAGCAGCCCAATCAGTCGAATCCTCCCCCTGAGCTGGTGCTGCTCCGGACCAAGCCAGCGCACCAATCAGGAGTATCGCTACGATTGCCAATACCAGATATCCAGCACGAGTTTTCGCTCTCAACAGGGAGAAATCACGCATTATTTTCCACCCTCTAAGGTTATCCTTAAAACCATTTAAACGAGGTTATAATTTACCCTTCATTCTTCACTGCTGCTATCGACATACTAAACATAAAAGGCGTGATTTGTCAAGTTTTACGTGCTTGTCCCACATGTCCTTGAGTTGATTTTCCAGCCTTCCTGATATATATTCATCAATAGCCCGATTTGTTGGACTTTTGTACCGCGCGGGAATAGCTCAGTTGGTAGAGCATCAGCTTCCCAAGCTGAGGGTCGCGGGTTCGAATCCCGTTTCCCGCTCCAGAATCCGTGGCGGCGTCGCCAAGTGGTAAGGCAGAGGTCTGCAAAACCTTTATCACCGGTTCGATTCCGGTCGCCGCCTCCAAACTGGTTTGAACTCCCGCGTGGAGTTGCTTATAATATATGAATAAGAGCGCGTAGCTCAGTTGGTTAGAGCGCTACCCTGACACGGTAGAGGTCGTTGGTTCAATTCCAATCGCGCTCACCATTTAGCAAATGCATCCACTTTCGGTTGACAATCGTGGTGGCCTTTGTTACTTTATTCTTTCGCCTTTATTAAGGTGTGAGGAGGTTTATCGATCGGACGACGTAGACGGCGCCCGCAGAAATACGAGCCGCGGATCAGGACCAATTTCATGATCAGGGTCCCGGAGATCCGCTTAATTGGCTCCAAGGGCGAGCAACTTGGAACTCTGAAGACGCGCGACGCGATCAAAATGGCCCAGGAAGAAAACCTGGACCTGGTTGAGGTTGCTGCGAAGGAAAATCCTCCTGTCTGCCGTATCATGGATTTCGGCAGGTATATGTATGAGGAGAAGAAAAAGAAGCGGGACTCGAAGAAGAAACAGACCAAGGTCGAGGTTAAGGAGTGTAAATTCCGTCCGAAGATCGGTATACATGATTTCGACGTCCGCATTCGGAGAGCGGTCAAGTTCCTCGGGCAGGGGAATAAGGTAAAATTGACCGTTATGTTCCGCGGACGGGAGCACGCTCATCCGGAAATTGCCGAGCGTCTTATCATGAGAGCCTTCGACCAGATCAAGGACCTTGGTAAGATGGAGGCTCCGCCGAAAAAAGAAGGCCGCGATATGTATACCCTGATCGCGCCCCTCACCGAGCAGATTCGCAAGAAAGCCTTGAAAATCAGGATTGCAAAGGGCGAAGACATAAAAATTAGCTCTAGAGAAGACGAGGCTGAAATTACTAAAAATACTGAAGAAATTGAAGACGAATTGAAAGTATTGAAAAAGCAGGCCGAAAAAGCTCCCGAACCTGAAAGTGGAATACCCGGGGTGTCGGCGACTGAGATACCGTAAACGGATACGGGCGTGAAGGATTACATGATCCGAGGGCCTGGAGGTCCTCGTTGTTGTGTGTAAAGGATAAATAAAATGCCAAAGATGAAATCACATTCTGGCGCCAAGGAAAGATTCAAGATTACCGGGAACGGTAAGATCATGCGGCGCCGTCAGAATCATGGCCATAAGCTGGTCGGGAAACGCCCGAAAAGGAAACGCCGGCTCAAGATGGATGTCAGGCTGTCTCGCGAGGACTCTATTATCGTCAGGAAACTTCTTGGCATCTCAATAAATAACTATTAGATAAGGGGCTTTTCAAGGGGGAGAACGGTAATTTAGCTGGAAGGATTAAACAATGGTACGTGTAAAAATCGGCATAACAAGACGCCGAAGACATAAAAAAGTACTGGCCGCAACCAAGGGCTATCGCGGTGCGCGCCGTCGAAGATTCAAGGTGGCCAGAGAGGCCATGATCAAGGCCCGTGCGTATGCTTTCAGGGACCGCAGGACACGTAAACGTAATTTCCGCCGTCTCTGGATTACCCGCGTGTCCGCTGCCTGCCGCCATGCCGGGATGTCATATTCCAGGTTTATTAATGCCCTGAAAAACAGCAATATCCAGTTGAACCGGAAAATGCTTTCAGAGATCGCTGTACGGCATCCCGATGCATTTACCAGGATCATTGAAACTGTGAAAACCTGATTTTAATAAGAGAGCGTTGCGAAAGTCGCTATGGGGCGCAGCACGCGACGCCCCTACGAATAGAACCCGGATGAATAGAGGCTTGTAATGGGGCGCAGCAAGCGACGCCCCTACGAATAGAACCCGCATAAATAG
>CBDURU010000021.1:0-38371 GCA_965369865.1 uncultured bacterium
ATAGATAAAATTCGGCTAAATTTCCAGCAAGAAATCTATTCATGACCGGCAAGCCTGATATTTGGTCACCGAGAATCATAATTCGGTCCCTGTTTTTGAGTTAGTGCCGCTTGGAAAAGCGGCGCACCCGGAAAACAACTTAAACACCAAATTCCCACCGTACTCCCACCTCCAGCGGCGGATACACATTCGGCATTCCCGATGAAATCCTCTCAGCCTCACGCACTCCCGTGCAATGCCCGCCAAGTACCTGCTTCACCCCCGATTCTAAAAAAGCCCCGATAGTCGCATCCAGCCTCGCATCCGAAACTCCCCTCAGATGCATCCCGCCGATCACCGTATCGATATTTTCCCCACCAAATAATTCCTGCGCGTAACGGATCGTATTGACAACCCCGCTGTGAGCACACCCGCAGCATACGATCAGACCCTCCGGAGTGTCGATAATCACCGCCTGGTCGTCCCTGATAAAATCGGGCCTCTTCCGGGCGGCATCGAGCGAAAACCTCCCGCCCACATGCTCAAATTCGGTAACCCTCGGGATCTCCCCCGTGCATATAACACCCGGCAGAATCTCCTGAGGTTTCTCACTCAGCTTAAGGCTGGGTTTCAATTGCTCCTGTATCATTTCACCAGAGGACATTCCTGCTTTTACGGCTTTTCCTTTACGGAATGAATAACGATCAATAAAAACATCGGGATGTGCGAAAATCACCGGTGGCGAAATAGAATTTTCCGATAGGTAATCAAGTACAGCAGTTAACCCGCCGACATGATCGTAATGCCCGTGACTCAGTACGATTGCCCCCACCTGCGTAAGATCAACCCCAAGCACGCGCGCGTTATCAATCACCAGCCCAGACTGCCCTGTATCGAACAACAACGCGTGCCCATCAACCTCAATGAACATCGACAGGCCATGCTCCGCTTTCAGACCGGGTTTCCTGGCGATGTTGTCTACCAGAATGGTAATACTGCCACGCATTTTTTACCTCCTTCAAATATGGCACCCGTACGGATCTCAACCTGGGTAAAATTCCTCGATCTGATCGAATGCCTTATTAATCGTCTCCTCCGGACAGCAGAACGTTATCCTCAAATGCCCTTCCCCGCTCGGACCGAACGCGACACCCGGCGTCGTCGACACCCGCCCCTCCAGTAGAAGCTTTTTGCAGAACGCAAGCGAATCTTTTTCTCCCTCGATTTCAATTTTCGGAAACATGCAATATGAACCCTGCGGCCTTTGATACGAAAATACATGCGGCACACGATCCAAACGCTCGCAGACAAGATTCCGGGCCTTAAGATAATGCTCGCCAAATTCAGCTATACAGTCCTGCGACCCTTTCAGCGCGGCGAGAGCTGCATACTGAGACACAACGGGCGCGCATATCGCGAACGGTATATGCACTTTCTGAAGCTGTGGAATCAGTTCCTTCCCGGCAACCATGTAACCGATCCGCCAGCCGGTCATCGCGTATGTTTTCGTGAATGTAAATGTGCTTACGGAATGTTCCTTCATCCCGGAAATCGACGCTATTGAGAAATGACGGTTGCCATCAAATACAAAATATTCATAGCTCTCGTCAGTGATAACCGTGATGTCACGTTCCATGCAGATATCCGCGACAGCCCTGAGCGTGGCCTCATCGAACACCGCGCCGGTCGGATTGCATGGAGAACAGAAAAGAAAGGCTTTCGTTCGGGGAGTTATCGCCTGTTTGAATGATTCAAGATCGAGACGGAAATTCTCCTCCTCTATCGTCCTCACAAACACTGGGACACCATTCGCCAGTTGAATCTGCTGTATATGCGTCGAATAATTCGGTGACGGTGTCAGAACCTCATCGCCCGGATCGACAAGCGCCATCACAGTCGCGCTCAGCCCCTCGATCGCGCCAACCGTCACGATTGTCTCCGAGATATCAGCTTCGATATTGTTATCCCGCTTCAATTT
This sequence comes from uncultured bacterium, assembly GCA_965369865.1. GTDB lineage: Bacteria > JAJVIF01 > JAJVIF01 > JAPKYR01 > JAPKYR01 > JAPKYR01. Next base: position 1,958 of record CBDURU010000021.1, read on the forward strand.
CTCCACAATGGCTCCCCTGAGAACGGGAAGTCCCTGGCTTGTTGAGTAACCGCTGGTAAGTCCTTTTCGGATAGCCTCTATCGCGCCCTCACTGATATGGGCGGGCGTTCCAGTCGTCGGCTTCGCCCACGAAAGCATCGCCGGATCATCCACCATCCCCGCAAGCCGTGTCATTTCATGGATCACGGACGTTTCTATATCCGATACACGTTTTGAAACCATTATTTTTTTCGACTCCCTTCTGTCAATTCATGACGGTTTTACTCGGCCGGAATATAATACACCTTCCCGCCCTGTTCGGTAGTGACAATCTCTCCCTGTCTTAATAATTCCTCGATATACTTCACCGCTTCATTCCTGTGAATCCCCAGGCCGCTCGCAACACCATCAACCGTACATGGCCGATGCCTGAGCAAATTCAGCACATCCTCCCGTATTGCTGAAAAATCCGTCAGCTCATGAGTGCGCTTGTAATCCGCTATTACCTCTGCGTTAATTCCAAACCTCGCGGCATAGCAAAGCATCTGATCCTCCGGCACAGGACGTGCATATTTCTCGCACGCAGGACGGGAAACGGTGTTCAACTGAACACGGTCAAATCTCATGCGCTCCGCCAGCCTGATCATCTGCGAAATTTCCGACTCGGCCGCGTTAAGATCGGCAAGCAGAAAAATCTCAAGCCATACCTCTCCCTTATAATAATCCCGAAATCCTGCAAGCCCTTCAATTACTTCCTCGAAAGTTAATCCATCAACCGGACGGTTCACCTTCTGAAAAGCATCCCCGCTCCCGGCATCCAGCGACGGCATCACCAGGTCGGCGTTAAGGACCGCATCCCGGACCTCAGGCATCCATAAAAGCGATCCGTTTGTCAGAAGCGCGACAGGTATGTCGGTCATCGATTTTATCTCATCAATTACACGACCGACCTCACTATGCAATGCCGGCTCACCCGAACCGGAAATGGTGATATAGTCCGCCGTTGAAACAGCCAGAAATTCCTTCAACTGCTCAAGCACATCATCGGTCGGAACCCATTCCTCTCGTGTAAGTGTTTTACACGTTGTCGGACCCAACTGGCAGTATATGCAGTCATAGGTGCAGGTCTTGAATGGGACAAGATCAACACCAAGCGACCGTCCAAGCCGACGCGACGGCACCGGGCCAAAAATATATTTCCGATCTTTCCCGCTCTTTTTCACAGCATTTTATCCACGCGTCATCGTACTGCCGCATTCAGGGCATTTTATGCTATTGCATGGTTTGCCCACCTGGTGCGGGATTTTGTGACCACATGACGGGCATACACAATTTCCGCCGGGTCCTCCTGCTGATCCCCCCATCCGTCCTCTGCCACCGCCCTGTCCCTGTCCTCTTCCTGTACCCGGTCCCTGTCCTCTTCCTGTACCCGGTCCCTGTCCTCCTGGTCCTGTTCCATCTTTTCTGGGCATTGAATTACCCCTTTAGTTTGATGAATTCTATTATAACACTCGTGTCAAATAAAAACGGCGCCATTTCTGCAGGATGCGCATGTTACGAAAACTCCATTTTCGGGAACATTTCTGGAACCCATCCGTCAGACTGAGCACAACAAATCAAGGATGTGTGTACCGGTCCTTTTCCATCGGGGCTGATCGCTTCCAAATTAAGCTGAAAATAGCTGACAAGGACAGATCGAAACTCATGGAATGGACCTGGCAAAATCATAACCGAATGGAGAGATACACAAATGATTAACAGAACCGCAAAACTTGCAGTACTGCTACTGGGGCTTTGGGCGATACTCGGGGTACTCGGTTGCTCCGGTGACTCCAGCCCTGTAATTCCAGGCGCGGAAGACGTCCTCGCATCGGCCGGAACCGATGTCGATTCCATGTCCGAAACCGATGTCGACGTCACATCCGAGACCAGCCGTACAGCCGATGATGGCACCTTCACAGGGATTCTCGAGGATTCCGAGGGTAACCCGCTCGCATGGGCCGACCTCTATCTCGACGGCGAAATCGCTGGATGGACCGAAGAGGACGGCTCATTCACTATTTACGGCGTGGATGAGGAGACAGAATATCATTTCGAAGCGCAGATCGACGGATACGTGGTCTATTCCACCACCGTAGTTCCCGCCTCCCGTAACGGACAGGGTCTCGGGGATAACGACCCGACAATCGAACGCGGCACTGTCTGGGGATTTGTCCACGACCAGATTGGACCAGTCCCGCACGCACTCGTCATTGTTTTTAACGCGTCAGAGAATTTCGGCATCGATTTTACCGATGAAAACGGGTACTACATCATCGACAATGCTCCCGGCGGACCGGGCCACGTGATCGCGTTCGCCCCATTCCATGCAATCGGACACGACCATGTATTTGTCATTCCCGGTGGAGAGGTCCAGAAAAACCTGTTCCTTCCGAAGCTTCTGGATTTCGGAATCGTAAAGGGGCAGGTAATTACCGGACCGCTCGGACATATGCGGCCGATTCCGTTCGCGGCGGTTGGAATCAAACCGGCCAATACTGATGTCGAGCCGAAAATAACGCACGCGAACCGTCACGGAATATATATTCTTGCTCCCGTGGGTCTTGGACCGCACATGATGTTCGCGAAAGCCCCTTGTTTCCCGGCTGAAACAGCATTTGTCAATGTGCATCCCGGAATTAATATTCAGATGTTCCATCTCGAAGCACAGGGCTGCGGCGGGGTCGAGGGCCAGGTAACGAACGAAAACGGCGAACCGCTTCCGTTTGTACTGGTTAAACTCATACACCCGCTTCCGGATAATGACAAACCGTTCGTGATGTGGGAATTCACCGGACCCGAAGGAAGATACCGTTTCGCCCCGGTAATTCCGAGCCAGGGGTATCATCTTCAGGCTCAAGCACCCGGCTACCTGCCATACAACCATGATGGTCCTGTGCCGGTATTTCCGGATCAATTCACGGTCATCAATTTCACCATGATATGCGCCGATGGATCCGGTGATTGTCCACCACCCCCGCCCCCCGGTGGAGGAGGTCCCGGCGGTGGTGACTGATAAATAACTCCTATTACGCTTCCAGATATTTAAGCCCGGCAGATCAATACCGGGCTTTTTATTTTGACATTCTTTCAATAGCTCATTTGCTTCTCTCAGGGGACACGGCATTTTTCCCTTAATATGCAATAGTAAAGTCAGGTTTATCACTGGAGAAAAATGGCATGTCCCCGTGATCTATACAATTTCAAGCAGATTTGGTCTAAATCTATTACAATTCGGTATAATGCATTAAAGAAAATCCTGCCGGATGCAACCGATACGGTTCGCTCGTTGTCTGGACAAGTGTCGATTTGAATTTCCGATTGGAGGAAAAAATGAAATTTAACGCCAACCTTATTGGGACCCTGTTTTTATTCCTGTTTGGTCTCGCAGTGTGGACACTTGTCGGGTGTGACAGGCCACAGGTCGGGAGCCCGGAATATGACGATCCGATTCTCGATACAAGCCCGTATGAACCGGCGGAGGAATTCACCTATCTGGTGGACATCGACCAGACTGCCCGGGTAATGGGTTCCAATTTCCAGGACATAAAAGAGGGCATGGAAGGCGAGGGTATGCCTCAGGGAATGGGAATGCCGGAATTCGACAGCATATTGGAAGAGCTGGGAATGTCGGGGCTGGTAAAGGAAAATATTACCGCCGAAGCTAACGAAAGCATGATACGCGCTCATGGGGAGTACACGATCGAAGATAAGGATGCGTATCTCATTGCGGGCCTGGCGGAGATTGGCACCGCTGAAGTCAGGCTGCCGTCCTATTTTCCTCGTGATAAGTGGGTCGGGCATATTTTCATCGCGAATCCGGGCGACCTGGTTGAAATTGCTATGCATGCTATAGATACCGAGATGGAAGCCTTCATGGGTGGATCCGGCGGTATGGATATGGAGATGGCTCTCGGGATGTTCGGTTTTGATGATCCTGAGGATGTCTACAACTGGATGGGTGACGAGCTTCTGTTGTTTTATCTCCTGAACGAGGATTTCGATCCCGACGGCGAAACGACCTATGAGAATGTCCCATTTTTTACCGTACTTGGACTTGCATCAGATAATACGGAGATGGGTCTTGATACGATCGAAAACCTGATCGGCAATCCGCTTCTGGCAATGTCAGGAATCGACGTCGACAGGGATGAGTTTAAAGGAAAGGATGCCGTTATCATTTCACCTCCTCCACCTGCCATGTTCGAGGATTTTCTTGATGAAGAGACAATGGCTCAACTCGAGGACGCACCCGACGCAATAGCGGTTGCGGTGGAAGACTATATTCTCATAGCTGATGAATTTTCGATGGAAGCCGCGCTCGATTTGATTTCCAGAAGTGGATCGGGAACTTCCAGAATGGCGTCAATTGAAATTGAGAGTAATCTCGATGCGGTACTTGCGCAGTTCGACCCCTCAAATCCCGGCCCCTGGGTTGACTTTGTCGAGTCAGAAGAATTTCAGGATCTCATGATGAGGTTTTATAATGCAACCCGCGACCTTGGAGAGCTCGGTACGAGCAGGACTTCGATTCTGATCCAGGACGGCGAACATCTTGATGTGGAAGTCCTGACAAGCCGTGAAAGCATCAGGCTGTTCGAGATAGTCGAGGGAATTGTCGCCGAGACGCCCCCTGAAACCTGGGAGGTGCTGGGTGAAATTTTCGGAGAGACCATGGCGGAGCAGGGCGGAATGGGAATGGAATATGACCCAGATTATGGATCACCGGGAAAACCCGATAGGAATCGGGATCGCGACGGCAACCATGAAGGTGATGAATATGAGAAGGTCGATGTCTGAGACATTCCCGATCTTTTCATCCGTGGATTGCATCCAATTAAGTAAGTGTCGATTATCATTATATAAAACTAACAGGAAAATCCTACTCCCCTTCGGGGGATTGTTTCTAATGTCGTGACATTTAAATCTTTCCAGCGCGTACACCTTCTAGCCCTGCTGGTCTTTGACCTGCTCACCGGGGTACTTGCGTTTATACTCGCGTACCATCTCGCGTGGATGCTCAACCAGTACCGGGATCCGTACTCAATCTGGTTCCCGTTTCTTCCCTACATCAAGCTCGCGATCATCTGGACCTTTCTCAACGCGGTTATTTTCAGCCTTGGAGGGCTTTACTCCCGGAGACCGTGGGGAAGTTTCGCCGGAGAGATCGGTGGGATTCTCACCGCCGTATCCACGTCCATGGTATTCGCGATGGCGATAACGTTCTTCTTCCGTAACATCGAATTTTCAAGGCTGTTTTTTATCACGGCATGGCTTACGGCATTTATCCTTTTCTGGGTGGAAAGGGGAATTCTGCGTGTTGTGCGTCGCCAGATGTTCAAAGCCGGGACCGGTACAAGACGGTTGATATTGTGGGGAAGCAATGAAGTCAGTCGGAATCTCTTAAACCTTTACATCAGGAATCCATGGCGCGGGAAGAAACCGGTGGCTGTGATTGATGATGAATTCCCCGACGGGATCGATTTCGATGTCCCGGTTTTCTCGACCGAAGTCGGAGTCACAATACTGGCTGAAGGGAAAGCCGACGAGGTTATCGTAACCAGCCATGATCTTCCCCGTGAATCGCTTTACCGGCTTGCGCAGTTATGCAGGACAAATGAAATCGCACTGAAACTTGTCCCGGACCTTCTGGAAGTTGTGGCTGGACAATTGTCCGTTGAGGGTGTCGAGGGAATTCCGATGGTCGAGATGGGGAACAACCTTGGACGGTACTATCCCCAAATCGTAAAAAGGGTATTCGATATCATTGTTGGCGGGATCATTACAATTTTATTACTACCCGTGCTGGCGATATGCGCATTGATGGTAATTTCATCGGGACCGGGTCCGGTTCTTTTCCACCATATGCGCCTGGGAAAAGGTAAATTGCTTTTTCCCCAGTTTAAGTTCCGAACGATGGTTCTGAATGCTGACGAGATATTAAATAACGATCCTGAACTCCTGGAAAAATTTAAGGAAGGATTTAAATTGCAGGATGATCCCAGGATTACGTCGGCAGGAAAATTCCTCAGGCGTTATTCACTCGATGAGCTTCCGCAGTTATTCAATGTAATGCGAGGGGAGATGAGCCTGGTCGGGCCGCGTCCCATTGTTGAAGGGGAAGTTGAAAAGTACGGGTTCTTTTCCGACGCGCTGTTCTCCGTGACTCCGGGGATGACCGGATTATGGCAGGTCAGCGGCAGAAGCGATGTGGGTTATGAAGAGCGTGTAAAATTGGATTTATTATATATTGAACGATGGACACTCCTTGAGGATTTAAGAATCCTGGCCCTGACACCCGGAGCGGTATTCGGCGGTCGGGGAAGCTATTAACCCCCCCTGATAATCCACAATACAGAGCCACGACCGTAAGGGAGTGGGCCTCGATAACAGTACCACGACCGTAAGGGAGTGCACCCACACCGACCCCTACCTCCAGAACCTCTCCCCCAATCCTCCCGACACGATCACGTCATGATCCTCCGTTAATACCAATCCCTCAATACCCTCGGTCTCGTCCAGAAATTCAATCCCCCGCTCCTCACCCATTATCATTACCGCGTACGCGAAAATCGACGCCTGCATGCATGATTCATCCGACACCACCAGCGCCGCGCGAAGTTCCTCGACCGGCCTTCCATCGACCGGGCTGATCAACTGGTGATAATAATTACCACGGGCGAAGAAAAATTTCTCATCCTTGTCGATCGCGGACAAAAATTCCCCCGGTGCAAGACGTATGTGCCCGAAATTGAGCTGCAGGCTGTCCCCGGTGACCTTATCGAGCGGATAATTGAAATCATATGTATAACCGTTATTCCCATCTTCCCCGCCGGCATAACCGACATTATGCCCGACCCTTACCAGCTCCCATTCCAGTTGTTCCTTGTTCAATTCATCGTGAAGAAGATCGACAATCACACCGCCAATTGTCGGACCGAATCCCATTCTGATATTCTCGCCCTTCCTCAAAATGCTTCCGTTATCAATTTCGAGCATATTATGATCGACAAACTGAAGCGCTTCCCGGAGTTCGGAGTCCGACACAAACCGTCCCCCGAAATCAAAATCGTACACGTCCCAGAGGATCTGCAGTGTGGGATCGAACGCCCCGTAGCATTGTTCGGTATATGCAAGGCAATTTGTGAGGATGTCGGATACTTCACCCATCCCGATCAACTCACCCGTGTCGCTTGCGTTGAGTGTACCGAGAATTTGGCCTTCAAGGGGTTTTAGTGAGTTGACCACAGCCTGGACCCGGTCAGTCGCTTCCTGGATCGCGGTTTCAACAGACGCATTCCGCGATGAGACACTCACCTCAACAGGCCAGTTATCGATGGATAACTGCACCGGTTCGACAGGTCTGCATGACAGGAGCAGAAGTATGATAACGGTAAGTGCAAGAAATTTTATTCTATGTAAATTTCGCATATGTCAGTATGAAGGTGACAGTTGATTTAAATCAATAAGTCCTGAAGTAATTCCTCATCAATCTCGTCTTCACTACTTATAATCAGAATTACATTATCCCCGGTTCCGTCATTGTTAATATCCATGCCAGGATTGTGTTCGTCGTCAAATCCGTACGCAAGAAGGAAGAACCTGGTTATTTCATTGTCTGAATAAACTGGCAGATATGTAAAATCCCCCTGGGAAGGGTCCGATCCAAATTCTATATTCTTGATTAACTCTCCCGTAAAAGCATTTTCCGGCCATTGTTCTAAATATTCATCGGATATTTCAGAAATATCATCGGGGAATATCCCGTCATGGTCCACGGAATACATCATCAGCGATTCCTGGATTCTATGAACCGATGTCTTTGTATGTCTTTCTGCAATCTTAGATGGATAGCAATGTTCAGAAGATTTACCAAATAATAAAAACACGATGATAATGAATGACAGTAACCCGATACCTATTAGATACTTTGAAAGTTTCCCTTTTATAAACAGTCCAACCAGAAAAATAATTACTGAAATTCCAAGTAAAGAAGGAAGCAAGTAGGTGGAGATATTGCAATTAATTATGGCTAATTCGTATACAGACATGATCTAGCTCTTCTAATCCTGACTGTAACCCAAGGATAAAGTTCACAACAAAAATCAATCTTACCCACTCAGCTCTGCGTGGCATTTTTTCAGTTCCTCGATTATCCCTATCCCCTGTGGGCACTTCTCGATACATTCGCAGCATTCCTTGCAGTTCGACGCCCGTTCTGAGGGTTGAAGGAATATCTGGTAATAACCCTCTGCCCATTCACTGTTACGATAAATATGCAGGTCGTTGTAAATCGAAAAAATCCTCGGGATATCGACTCCTTCCTTGCACGGGACACAATACTGGCAGTCGGTGCAGGGGATAACCGTACGTTCGAGGTACAGATCCCTGATCCGGTTTATGATTTGAAGATCCTCATCTGATTGTGAGTCTGGCCGGGCGTCATCCGCAATACGGCAGTTTTCGACAACCTGTTCCATCGTGCTCATTCCGCTAAGCACGCACGATACATCATCGCGATTCCAGACCCATCGCAGGGCAAGTTCAGCCGGGGTTTTGTTTATGCTGCTCTTGTCCATGAGGGATTGAATGTTCTCCGGGATCTTTTTCGTGAGTTTCCCGCCGCGGAGTGGCTCCATGACGATAATATCCAATCCTTTTGATACGGCATATTCCAGGCCTTCGGTTCCCGCCTGGTGATTTTCATCCATGTAATTGTACTGAATCTGGCAGAAAGTCCAGTCGAAGTCATCGACAATCGGCTTAAAAACGTCCAGATCATCATGGAAGGAAAATCCCGCGTACCCGATCCTGCCGTCCTTGATCGCTGTTTCCATAAACTCGATGGTACCCAGGCTTTTCAGTTGCGGCCAGCGGGTTTTATCAAGTGAGTGAAGGAGATAGAATTCGATCCGGTCGGTCCGGAGTTTCTTAAGTTGTTCATTGAGATATTTATCGCAATCCTCGCGCGATTCAACCATCCACGATGGCAGTTTTGTCGCGAGATGCACTTTGTCGCGGTAGCCGCCCTTAAGAGCTTTGCCCGTGAAAGGTTCGGACGCTCCTCCATGATATGGCCACGCGGTGTCGATGTAATTAACCCCGTGATCGATGGCGTAATGGAGTATACGGGTAGCTTCGGGTTCATCGATTTTGTTCATGTCACCATCGATAACCGGCAACCGCATGCACCCGAATCCGAGAATTGAAATTTCACGGTCTGCAATTTTTCTGTATTTCATAAGTATCTCCAGTCCGGTTTAGTAAAAAGTCAATTCATTGGATCAGACAGCGATGGAAACATTATATTCCCGCCGCAACCTTCGAAGTAGGTCACTATACCGGTTTCCAGTTCGTATATCCCGATCCGGTCTTCACCATAACCTTTATACGCGTCGGCAAATGAAATGAAATTCCCATCAGGGGAAATCGACGGCTGTACCCATCCCCATCCCGTGTGCGTAGGATCATCGGCCGGCCCGATCACCTGCTCCCCGTCGTCTTCAGTCCAGGTGCAGATGTAATAGCAATCCCCGACCATTTTTTCCCAAGAGATGATCTCCGAATTTTCACTCATTGTGGGATGCTTGATTAATTCCGGTTCAAAATTGACATGCCTTTGATCCAGAAACCGGTGCTCATCAAGCTCCCACAGAGTCACATAGCCATCTTCATGACCAATGTCACGTTCTACCGCGACACAATATTTACCGCCGGGATCGATAAATGGAAGGATGTATTCCACATCCGGAACATCTGTCATGCGGAAAATTTCCCAGTAGCTGTTTGCATCAGGCCGCTCCGCAAGAAACAAATCACCACCTGGATTGCCACCACGGTAAGAATGAAAAATAATTTTATTCCCATCCGCACTTACGCTCGGCCACCTGTCGAGCGACTGGGTAGGAGAAATTTCTACAACATTACTGATTTCACCTTCCAGAATTATTATATCCTCGGACTCCCCCACATGATGTGTTGCAACAATATTTTCACCGGTCGCTGACTGCCTCATGTTCAGAAAACTTCCGTTGTTTTCAGTCAGGAATTCCGGTCCTGCGGATTCCCCGATAACCATAGATGCGATATTCCACTCATCGCGGATCGGGGTACGGCCAATATTAAATTCAATGGGCTGTAGATTTTCCGGGATTCCCATCAATCCAAGCAGGTTATGACCTTCCCCATCCCACTCAAGTTCGATTGGGACATTCGCGTTCGATCCCCAGACAAGCCTCCGGCCTTCCAGATCGAGAGGGATTGGCAGGGAGTTCGAAACGGCAAAGCCCATTGACATATCCTGGACTGTTACGCGCCCTGTCATCCATATAAACAGCCCCAGGAGGATCAGCAGCACAAGCAGTGTTATAAGGATCTTCTTTACCATATGTTTACAGGACTCAGTTATCGATAGCTATGCTATCATACCATTCGAGCATGGCAATTCAGTTGAAAAATATTGTCAAATCGTTCGGAGAACGGACTGTTCTCGATGGGGTCAACCTTTACCTCGCGTCCGGTGACCGTGCCGGATTGATCGGTCCGAACGGCTGCGGAAAAACCACGCTGATAAGGATAATTTCAGGCCATGAGGAGAAGGACTCGGGCTTATTATCGCTGCCTGGTGAAAATTTCAAACTTGGACATCTCGAACAATTTACAAATGTCGAACCGGGAGGGACACTTTTCTCGGAGGCCATGCGTGGAGCGGGAAAACTTCGCAGGATGGAAACCAGGCTCCGTGAACTCGAAGAACGTATGGCAGGTGAAAATCCGGATGATGTCAGGGCCGCTGGGAATGAGTATTCTGATTTACTCCAGAAATTCGAGCATGCCGGTGGGTACACTTTTGAAACCGAAGTTAAGTCGATCCTGACAGGGCTTGGATTTCGGGAATTTGATTGGGGTAAACCGGCTGAGGGGCTTTCGGGCGGGGAACGTACACGCCTAGCGCTCACCAGGCTTCTCGCGGATAAACCCGACTTTATTCTCCTCGATGAGCCGACAAATCATCTCGATCTTCCCGCAATTGAATGGCTGGAAGCGACCTTAAAAAATTTCGATGGCGGTTACCTCATAATCAGCCACGACAGAAGGTTTCTCGATTCATCATGCCCTGTGCTTTTCGAGCTCGAAGGTGGAAAAATCTCGCGTTACACCGGGGGTTATGAAGGTTTTTTAAAACAGAAAGCCGAGAAGCTTGAACGTGAACGGAAAATGATCGATGCGCAGGAGAAGGAGATTAAACAGCTTAAGATATTTATCTCGAGATGGTCGAAAGACAAGCTTAGAGCCAGCATGGCGATGAGCAGGAAGAAAAAGCTTGATAAAATCGAAGCAAGTTTGGTCGAGGAGTCGAAACATGACCGTGCCGGAATGCATCTGAAATTTGAATCATCGGTAAGGTCTTTTGACGAGGTTGTTACGCTTAAGGGAATTCAAAAAAGGTTCAGCGATACCCCTCTTCTCGATAATGTGACTTTCTCCGTCCGACTTGGGGACCGGCTCGCGGTTATCGGACGTAACGGCACCGGAAAAACCACTATGCTCCGGATTATGAACGGTGAGATCGAACAGGATGAGGGTGAACTCTGGTGGGGTGAGAGGACTGTCCGGGGTTATTTCTCGCAGACAATGGAGGAGCTTGATCTCGATAATGACGTAATCAGCGAACTTCTCAGACTCGGACGCGGTGTCGGCGTGCAGGAAGGACGAGACCTGCTCGGGCGGTTTCTCTTCTCAGGCGATGATACTGAAAAAAGAGTGGGGGATCTGTCGGGCGGTGAGCGAAGTAAATTAATGTTCGCTATCCTGCTGACACGCAAATCCAACTGCCTGATTCTCGATGAGCCTACGAACCACCTTGACCTTCCAAGCCTGGAGATCCTGGAGGAAGCGTTACAGGAGTATGATGGCACCCTCGTTTTTGTAAGTCACGACCGGGCGTTTATCGATCGCCTGGCGACCAATACTCTCGAACTTGGGGACGGGAAGGCCAGGATGTATATTGGGAATTATTCCGACCTCCTTTACAGAAAACAACAGGAGAAATTTGAAAGGGAAGAAGCCGGGAGATATCAAAGGCAACTCGAACTTGAGTCGGACAAAAGAGACCGGGCCAGGCAGAAAAGAAGAAAAAAATCAGGTAGATCCCGCGACACCGGATCCCAGGAAGGGGGAACGGTCAGGAAATCACCTGAAAATGTGATGGGTGAGATAGAGTTAATCGAAGTCCAGATACGGACTCTTGAAGAAGAACTGAACCAGCCTGAAGTGTATATGGACTTCGAAAAAGCCGGGAAACTGAGCAAGGTAATCCTCTCTAAAAAATCGGAACGCGATGGCCTTTTTAAACTCCTGGAGGAGAGCATGGAGTGATTTCACCTCATCAATGGCCTTACAATTCTGTATAATACCCCCTGATGCCTAAACCGGTTGAGATACTCTCGGTTTCCATCGGCTCATCGAAGCGCGACCATGACTTCACCACGTCGCTACTGGGCCGCGATTACCACGTGCGCAGAATCGGGACAGATGGAGACAAGTGGAAGGCGATCCGGTTAATCAGGGAAGCAGATGAAAGTGGCGGCGTTGCCGCGATCGGCCTCGGCGGTGCCGATGTATATTTTCATGTGGGCGGACGAACGTACGTACACCAGGACACAAAACGCTTTATCGATGCTTCGAAAAATACTCCGGTCGTGGATGGCGCCGGGCTTAAGCAAACCCTCGAACGATGGGCGATCAAGTGGGTGCTGGAGAAACGTCCGGGCCTGTTTGACGATAAGAAAACCCTCGTTATGTCGGGGCTTGACCGGTGGGGTGTCGCGGAGGTTCTCGGCGAGTACACGAGTAAATTCATATTCGGCGATTTCATGTATGCCCTGAAGCTTCCCTTCTCGATGCGATCCTTGAGAACTGTGGCTGTTACAGCGAAATGGCTGATGCCAATCCTGACCAACATTCCATTCGAGGCGATTTACCCCACGGGAAAACGGCAGGAGACAGTCAGGCCGATTTTCCAGAAACCGTTTGGCTGGGCGGACGTCATAGTCGGGGATTATCATTACATCCGCCGCTACGCGCCAAACGACCTGGAAGGGAAAATTGTCGTTACTAATACAGTCATGGAGGCCGATGAGGAGGACCTGAAGGGCCGCGGGGTCACAACTCTTATAACCACTACGCCGGAAATGGGGGGTAGAAGTTTCGGAGCGAATATCCTCGAAGCGATTTTTGTCGCTCACCTTAAGGAGGAAGGCGAGAGTATCAATGACCTGACGCACTCCCAGTTATATGACCGATACATCAACCTGATATTGAAATCCCGAATCGAGCCGAGATTGATCGATCTCGCCCCTGAACATGTGCCCGATATCCCGAAATTCTCCTTCGTCATGCATCCGATAACTGTTGAATATCTCTGGCGGAAGAAGGAACTTCAATTTCTGAAAGCGCTTCCGAAGGGACTTGTTGAGGAATCGGCAGCAATCGCGCCGCCATTTTTCGTATCGAAAGCTACCGGCATAAAAACTCCTGAAGGTCGGGAAATTGTTGGATATTTCTACGCTATCGGCGCCACGCCGAAAATGATGACGAAGCATCCGCCGGAACTCTTCTACAGGCAGATCCAGAGGATATCGAAATGGGCTGAAAAAAAAGGCGCATCGGTCCTTGGACTGGGAGCGCATACGAGTGTTGTGGGCGACGCGGGGGTAAGTGTCGCGCAAAGAAGCCCAATCGCTATAACCACGGGTAATTCCTATACTATCTGGGCACTGCACGAGACGGTTAAATACGGCTCGGGTAAACTTGGTATCGATATCCCGGGCTGCCGCGCGATGGTGATCGGGGCTACCGGTTCTATTGGCAAGGCGATTACGAAACTGCTCGCGGAGGATGTCAAGGAGCTTGTACTGGTGGCTCCTAAACCAGAACGCCTTATGGAGCTGGCGCGGTCGCTTGAAAGCAAGGCTGCGAGTGAAGGTCGGGAGCTGAAAGTCGATGTCGCTACTGTGCCAGATGAATTTCTCTCCGCAATCGATATAGTCGTGGCTTCGTCAAGCGCCCGTGGGGGAATTATCGATGTAATGAAGCTGAAATCAGGCGCGCTGGTATGCGATGTCGCGATGCCGCCGGATGTTTCGAGGGAGGAAGCGGGAAAGAGGGACGATATCCTGGTCATTGAGTCCGGCGAAATATTAATCCCCGGCGACGTCCACTGGGGTGTGCACCTTGGACTCCCGAAAAATGTGGGATTCGCGTGCCTCGCGGAGACAATTCTTCTTGGGCTTGAAGGCAGAGATGATAATTTCACTCTTGGACGTGAGATCAATATCGATAAAGTGAAGGAAATCGGAGAAATCGGAAAGGAGCACGGGTTCAAACTGGCTCCGATTATGGCATTCGGAAAGGAAGTAAGCGACGAGGAAATTGAGAGGATCAGGAGCAGGGTGAAGAGGTAGGGGGTCCATGTATCGGAAATTTGTATCAGAGCCGCGAATGTCAATGAGCGGTCTGCCATGTCCACTCACCGAAACCTATACCCCTCGCTTACGTTCGGGGCTCTGATACGTGGTTAGAATATTGTGTAAGCCCCGGGGTTAGGGGCTGTTGATAAAGTACTAAATCCCGTAGCGCAGGACGCTGGCCTGCTGTACCGCGGACGGCCCGTCCGCATGGAGAGCGGTATCGGAAGTTTTGATCCCTTGTGATTTTTCAGTTTAATAACTTTTTCAACAGCCCCGTTAACCGGGGCTTACTGGTACTGCCCCCAACTAAATTGGTAAATCTATTTAACTGGGAACACCATTCTCTTCCGCACTGAAAAATGATGTCCCCAGTATCTGGCTGAATTTCATGCCTGTAATAAGGCCCTTACAAGGGATCGAAATAAGGGATAAATTGTGTAAAGCGCATCGGGTAATCTCCTGGTGTCCAAAAAAAATTGGGGGAAATGGGTACTGCGAGGTTACCTTGTATTTAATATTAGTTCCTTAAATTGTCAAGGGGACCAGTTAATGAAAATTGAAATTTCGTGGGAGAGTTATTCCAGTTGGCCCAGATATTCTGCCAGGGGGTCATCGGGATCGCAAAGCAGCCATAGATAATAATCACGGGCAAATTGCATGGACCTGATTGGTTCCATCCCTTCTTCTATGCATCTCGACATCAATTCATCTCCAAAATCTGTCCTGGCATGGAATTCGCTATCACTTTCCGAGATCAGGATCATCAGGTCGGGGTCTCGGGAGATAACGTAATCCGCTACATCCGCGCGATCAAACGATATTTCAGCATTGTTGAGCCCGATTGTGTCTATCGATTCCCAATCCGAATAATAAGGTATTGCCCCGGCATCGGCGCACGCCAGTATGGGTTTACCGTCAGGTTTTTCATAATTACCAAGGTGCCTGGCAAGACGAATATGGCATTCCCCGAGCGACCAGGCGTAGTTCTGCTTATCAAAAATACTTAATTTTGCGTTGGGTACAAGTAACATTCCAATCCCAAGGCTGACCACTAAAATAATTATTGACCCGGTAACCAGACCCGCACCGCCGGGTTTCCATTTTTCCAACCTCTTTAAAACAATCCCGGCTCCCAGCGCGGCAATAATGAAAAACATCGGGACAACGGGATACAGGTATCGGAAAATATAGGACATCGTGTGATACGGCACAATAAATAACACCAGGACCAGGACGGACGCGATGATTCCGGGCAGGAGTTTTTTTCCCGCGCCGAAAAACCCGATTATTATTGGGATTCCGTAGAAAATGCCAATCACCCGGATGAATTTAACCACCTCATTTATGCCGTGGAAATTACCCGTATCTCCTGTCACAATTTTTACGTACGCCGGAAGCGGGAGCGGTAGCCCGTAATATGTATAACGCCAGAAGTAGTAGATCACCGCGGGGAGCAGGTATCCAAGAGCAATTGCCTTGATACATCCAATGCGTTTGTCATTCGGGATTAAAACCACGACAACCAACAAATCGATTATCGCGATTATATTACCTTCGGGTCTTGTCAGTCCCGCGAGGATGGCTGCAAGCGTAATCCCATATGCCGTGCGGGTTGTCGGGTTGTCAATATATCTGGCACTTTGATGAAAGAGCAGCAGAACCAGGAATGAAAACATGGCGGTTTCCATCCCCGCGACCGCGTGGGCCGATGTCGCGTAAAATGTCGCGAGAAGGGTAACCACCACAGACGCAGGCAGGATTCTTGATTTCCTGTCGAGAAAATCGCATAAATAATGAGTAAATATAAAAGCGAGAATTAAAAATCCCAGTGTAAAAATAACTCCGGTGATTTTTGAAAATACCACCGGATCAAGTTTCAATAGATGCGGGATGGTCATCAGGATCATCCACGTGAACGATGTATATCCTTCGACTGGGGGGCCTCCGGGATTAAAAGTCGGCCCAAAACCATCCGCCAGGTTACGGGAGTACCTGAATGTGATAAACGCGTCGTCTACTGTGAAAGGAACAAACTGCCAGAGGTAATACAGAAACATAAAAACAGCGAGAATAAGCAGAATGAGCGATGTGAGAATCAACCCGTATGCGGTGGGATTCTGATTGTTACCAGTAGTCATTGGAATGGGTACGTATTGTACAACAAAAGAGACTTGTCAGAACCTTGCGCTCTTTAACACATCACGGACCATTTTGCACGCTTTCTTCGGGATCTCGGGGATCATTTTGTGCAGTAAATTCCTAAGCTTGTCGTTATTCGCGAGAAAAACCTTGATGACTTCCTCGTGCGTGACTGGCTTGACATTCGGATCGCCCTCCAGACCGACATCGTAATCCGTGATCAACGCGATCATCGCGTACCCGATCCCCAGTTCCCGCGCGAGATACGCCTCCGGATACTGGGTCATGTTGATTACTTCCCATCCCATCCTTGTAAACCATTTGCTCTCAGCTTTCGTCGAGAATCTCGGTCCCTGGATGACAACGACAGTACCTTTATCGTGCACCGGAATTTTCAGTTTTTTAGCGGTATCAATTGCGATTTTTCTTAATGTCGGACAGTACGGTTCAGCCATCGCGACATGGGTGGTTACCGGGCCGTCATAAAACGTGTCTTTCCTTCCGGTCGTACGGTCGACAAACTGGTCGCAGATTACGAAATGACCGGGAGGAATATCCGCCTGGAGGCTTCCCGACGCGCAGGGTCCGATGATATTTTTCACACCAAGCGCTTTCATCGCCCACAGGTTCGCGCGATAGTTGATCATGTGCGGTGGAAGCGTATGGCCACCTCCGTGACGCGGAAGGAACGCGACCGATCGTCCGGCGATTTTGCCCACCGTGACTTTATCAGATGGAAATCCGTACGGCGTTTCCACCCACAATTCCTCGGCTTTATTTAAAAGTGAATAAAATCCTGAACCCCCGAAAACGCCGATCTCGGCTGATAGTTTCGGTTTTGGAAATGACATGATAAATCCTCCTTAGACTTTAACTCGAACCAGTGTGGAGTGTACATATTGTGGGGGCTGTGTGTCAAATGGGGGAGGATTTTATTGCCAAATCCCCCGTCTGCGTTTTTCTAATAAGGATGGGAGTATTCGAGCAAGGATTACAGCCGGAACCGAAAGCATTAAAATAATTGTAACGTAATGCCAGGGAATCTCTTCTCCGATTATGTTGATGTAGGGTCCAATGTTATTGGTAAAAAATGGCCCACTAAATATCGATAGTATCAGGATCCATACAACGATGGATGATAGGGTTTTACCAACAGGTGCTTTTGTATCCTTTAGCAGAACTATAGCCAGACTGGATTTTAGCAGGTATTCATGCAAAACAAGCCAGTTTAAATAAAGTAGAATTACAGCTACCCATACAAGACTTCGGTATGCCACTGAAGAAGAGATGAGTACCGATATCAGGAAATATACCCAGGTCAGAATAACCATTGGCTTACGATGCCGTCGGTTAAAATCGCGAACCCATCGTTTTAATTCATCCAGGATATATTTTGAGTGTATCGGCGTAGAGAGCACTTCATCCAATCCGAGAGCGTACCTTCCATTCGGCACAATAAACAGGTAATCAATAACAGTGACTAATAGCTGGGCCACAACCAGATAGTAAAGCATGTATGAATAAGCAAGGTCCAAACCTTGGTTTATGGTCAAGATCATAATCAGACCAGCAGCGAAAATAACAGCAGCGATTATCCAGAATGTTGAATTTACTATTTTGTCATACCCGAGCGATTTCAAACGTCGTTTCTCTAACCAGTTGTAATAATAACGGTCGTTTGGAATCTCTCCATATTTGGTAAATGTCTTGGGCATTGTTTGTAAGTTACATCCAAATCCCTGGCGATGTTATAAAAATTTAATTTCCTAAATCTATCCCGACTTCCTCTGCGCCTCGTCCTTTTCCCCAGCATCGCTCTCATCCTTCCACGCTTCTTTCCTGCGGCTTAACCTCTTCCAGGCAAACCACATCTCTCCTGCCCAGGCGCCAAGCGACACCAGGCCAATACCCAGGAAAAGCATGAACACCGGACGGAAAAAATATGCCGCTGCAATTGAAACAATTCCCAGCACTAGTAAAAACCAGCGGCTTTCTATCGGTCCGGCTCTCGCTCCTTCAGTTGATTGAAAAAAACTACCACAGCGCGGGCAGTACACGCTTCCATCCCATACTGAATTCCCGCATGTCATGCAGGTCAATGGATTCCCGATAACCTGCGCACCGCATTGCGGACAGAACGGAGCATCCTTAACGAGTTCCCCGGCACAATGCGGGCAGATTCCGGTATCGCGTATTTTCTCTTTTACAGTTACTAACAGCTTCTCGACAGTGGCGTCCGATAATCCGATACTGTCCGGTTCCGATGACGCGAGCGCGAGGATCTCCGCCGTGTCCGGATCGTTTTTCAACCGCTCGACCAGAGCCTTGCGTTCGGCAGGATCAAGCCCCGGGTCGAAAAGCCTTCCGAGTTCTTCATCGGTCAGTGGATTCAGGTTGTCCGGGTTCTGTGCGGCGTTCATTTTTTTGCCTCCCCCTTAATTCGCCGGCACTCAAACCTATAACGTGTGGGAACCCCAAAACCTGACATAAAATATGAAGATTTTATTAAAGTTTCTGCCATATTATCGTTTTCCCTCCAGTATTCCACGGAGTTTCTTTCTAAGCCTGGTCAGTCGCTGCTGCACCGCGGTGATGGTCACCTCAAGTATCATGGCAACCTCGGAATTCTCCAGATCGCTGTACTCAAGCCAGAAAAGCAACTGTTCCTCGAGATTCAATTCAGCGGATACTTTCTCAAGAACCAGTTTATTATCCAGCCAGTCGTTTATACGCGATGGGTACTCAATGTTGCGCCAGTAGGACATCCCGGATTCCTCTTCGCGCTCGTCCTTCAGACCCCTGTTGCGAAGATAGTCGACCACAAGCCTTGAAATTACGACCTTCACCCACCCGTAAAACGAGTCGGCGCCTTTGATCTCCAATGTCCTGAGTATCATGCAGTTCTTCTCGAGGAGTTTTAACGCGAACAGTTGCGCGATATCATTAACATCATCCGGGTTTAATCCGGCCTGTATGCACTGTCCCCTGATAATCGGTCCGATTCGACGCAGGAACATTCGCCAGGAAGGGTCATCCCCCGCAATCAGGCAGAATATTAAATCTTTGATTGACTGCTCCCTGAGTTCCTGTTCGAGCAAATTATGACTCCACGAGTGTTGATTTCCAGTGTGGTTCGTGATTTATTTTTAACGTAGCTTTAACGCAGCAGGATTTTAGCATTATTTAACTCTATCATTTATAATTCAATTGTATAAGACAAACACTCCTTAGATGGGGATTTTTTGTCTTATATACTTGTCATAGGTTGACAAGGGTTATAAAAGGCTTTATATTTCTAAAGCGTCAGTCTGTAACTGACCGTTGGCTAAGTTTTAATCATAGATAGGGAGCCGGAGTAAAATCCAGCCCCCCACCTATTGATTATTAGAGAATCATAAAGATTCAATGCTCCCGGTGGGATTCGAACCCACAAACCCGTAAAGGTGGCGACTTTCTAGGTCGCTGTGTAGACCAGTTCCACCACGGGAGCAAACATTGATGAGGGCCAGAGTCGAACTCTAGCCCCCACCGATTAAGTTTAAAAGCTCCTCCCGGTGTCAACTAAGGGGAGCTTTTCTTTATGCATTTTAAATTATATTATAAAAAAAATCCACTTCTGTGAGTGAACAAAATTAAACAGTTGATACTAATATTTCTATAGTTAGATTAGTACTCCCTTAAAATAGGCAATTCCGTTATTTAATAATAAAAACTAACTCAGGCAGGAGGGACACCGGCAAGATGCCTATGTGACTGGATGGTCATCGGCAGGATGCCGATGTGACGGGAGAGTCTTCGGCAGGATGCCGAAGTTACACTGGAAGCCTGACTGTTATTCATCTATAATTCTTCCCCCATGTCTGTAACCGAAAAATCCGGATCGCCGGAGATGGATTTTAAGCTCGATCGGATCGGGACAATCCCCGATGCTATCGCCGATCTCAAGGCCGGGAAATTCATCATTGTCATAGATGATATCAACCGTGAGAACGAGGGCGACCTTGTATTCCCGGCTGAGGTGGTCACTCCCGATATCATAAATTTTTATGAGACACATGTGCGCGGGTGGATTTGTGTGGCTATGGCGACCCATGAGGCCGACCGGCTCGAACTTCCACTGATGGTAAACCGGAATACCGAGCGGCATGGGACTGCTTTCACGGTGACTGTCGACGCCTCTGAAGGCACAACGACCGGGATCAGCGCCGAAGATCAGGCGAATACAATCAGGCTGCTCGCGTCTCCCGATTCAAAACCCCAGGATTTTCTGAAACCGGGGCATGTCCGACCCCTTCGCGCGAGGGTAGGCGGGGTGCTCGAGCGTGCCGGTCATACAGAAGCCGTGGTGGACCTTATGAACCTGGCTGGATTCCAGAAGGTTGGTATCCTCTGCGAGGTTAAAAATCCCGACGGATCGATGGCCCGATTGCCGGAATTAATCAAATACGCAAAAAAGCACGATATCCGAATCTACACCATCGAGGATCTGATAGCGTACCGTTTACTTACCGAAAGCCTGGTTAAACGGGTCGCGGAGGCCGAGGTTGAAACACGGTGGGGGACTTTCAAGTCGATCGGTTATGAGAGTGTCGTGCGGGACGAACAGCATCTCGCGCTTGTCTATGGCGATCTTTCGGAAATTATCGCCCGTGATGAACCCGCGCTCGTCCGTGTGCATCATTCCCACGTGCTCTCCGATATTTTCAGCTTACGGGGTCCGGGTGGAATAGATTATATCGACGCGGCAATGAGGAAAATTGTCGAGAACGGGAGCGGTGTTTTTGTGTATATCCGGTCAAGGCTTCGAGGCCAGCGGATGATTTCGCAGTTACAGGAAATGGCTGTGCAGACCGAAAATGTGAATGAAACTGAACAATGCCATGATATTCCCCCTGAGCACGAGAAGCGCGATTATGGTCTCGGGGCGCAGATTATCAATGATCTCGGTATCACAAACATGCGTGTACTGACCGACCGCCCGAAAGAACTGGTCGGGCTGGGCGGCTACGGAATAGAGATCGAGGGCCATGTACCGATGTCTGAATAAGTAACCTGTGCCGATGTCTGAATAAGTAATATGTGCTGATGTCTGAATAAGTAACCTGTGCTGATGTCTGAATAAGTAAGAGGTATTTGAAAAATATAAAAAACTCGGGTGGCGCCCACAGACTGAGCGAAGGCGTGTCTGTGGGTGATAGAAGAATCTGGAGGTTAAAATGGTAGGAAAAATCGAAAGAGTGCCACTGAGAGAAGTATGGAAGCATGAGGCATATGACTTTACAAAGTGGCTTGGAGACAATATTGAAATCCTCAGCGATGCAATTGGGATAAATCTTGATAATACAGAGATCGAGGCTGCTGCAGGATCCTTTAATGTTGATATTGTCGCCAAGGATGATTTTGGCAATTATGTCGTCATAGAAAACCAGCTTGAAAAAAGTAATCACGATCATCTTGGTAAGTTAATTACGTACCTCACTATGTGGGACGCAAAAACCGCAATCTGGATAGTTGAAGAACCCCGTGCCGAACATATTAAAGCAGTGAATTTATTAAATGGACTACCTGACACTTCATTCTATATGCTGAAAATTGAAGCTGTCAGGATTGGGAATTCAGAACCAGCTCCTTTGCTTACAGAGATTGTTGGTCCCAGTGAAGCCGTGCAGAGGGTCGGGACGATAATTAAGGAATACTCCAAGAGAGAAAAAATCTACCTGGAATTTTGGACCCAGTTATTTGAGAGATTGAAAAGTAAAACACAACTTTTTTCGAGTATGACTCCAAACAAAAAATCCTGGGTAACCACTGGAGCAGGGATATCAGGAATCAACTATGGCTTTGCTCTTACAAAAGACTGGGTAAAAGTTGCCATTGTTATTAAAAATTCCGATAAGGATTTCAATAAACGGGTTTTTAAGGATTTGGAAAAAAATCGTGATGAAATTACTCGGGAGTTTGGAGAGAATCTAAGCTGGGAACTAAAACCTGAAAGCAAATACTCAGCAATTAACCGAACTTATGAAATTGGTGAGTATCTTAACGATCCTGATCGCTGGATTGAAGTGCAGGATATACTCATTGATGGTATGGTACAAATGGAACAGGCTTTTAAACCCTGGATCGCCAGAATACGAATTTGAAACTACGGAGGCCAACAAAATGGTCAAAAAAATAGAAGGAACACTCGATGGAAAGGGACTCAAAATAGCTATCGTTCAGTCCCGTTTCAACGATCTTATCACAAACAAACTCGTCGAAGGCACTCTCGACGGACTCACCCGTCACGGGGTGGGTGACAAAGACATCCATCACATCCTCGTGCCCGGATCGTTCGAGGTGTCGCTTGCGGCCAAACGCGCGGCATCGAGCGGTAAATTCGACGCTATTATCGCGGTCGCCGCAATAATTCGCGGCGCGACAAGCCATAACGAACTCATCGCGCACGAACTGATTAAGGGTATCGCCCAGTCAGCACTCGAAACCGGGGTGCCCATCGTTTTCGGATCCATCACATCCGATACCCTCGAACAGGCAATCGAACGCGCCGGGGGCAAAGGCTCGAACCGTGGATTCCTCGCGGCGGAGACAGCGATCGAAATCGCGAATGTGATCAAGCAGGTCGGATAAAGTGGAAAATGATAACGCGCCAATGGTGAGTACCGACCTCCAGGTGGTGAGGGTGCTCGATGAGAAGTTGAAAAGCCGCCATCCCGAGGGTGTCAGCCTGATGCGGACCCTGGAGGGTGGAAAGGTGCTCGAACTTCATAAGCAGATTTGCCTTGCTTTCAATCCAAGCGCGTGTTCCAAAGCGGAGGAATTGACCGGGTACCTCTGGAAGGTCGGGCGTGTGTTATCGCTCGAACCGGTGGGGGGGATTACGGTCCGCGGCGGCATGCCGGATGAGACGTTTAATATCGGGCGCACTTTTTTCAGGGAAGCGGAGGCCGAGTACAGGATGATCCACAGGATGGTCGCGGAGGTTATATGATAGAGCGATACACTCGCGAACGTATGGGGAAAATCTGGAGCGATGAATATCGTTTCAGAAAACAGCTCGATGTCGAAATCGCTGTCTGCAGGGCATGGGGAAGCCGTGGTGTGATTCCAAAGGAAGACCTCGATACGATCCTCGATAAAGCGGATTTTGATATCGAGAAACTTTTTGAAATCGAAAAAGTAACACGGCATGAAACTGTCGCCCTTATCGAGGCGGTATCCGAGAAAGTCGGCCCGGCAAGCAGATGGATTCATATGGGCCTGACATCGTCGGATATTCTCGACACCTCTTTTTCGCTCCAGGTGGTCGAGGCTGCAGATATTTTACTGGAAGGGTTACAGGAACTTCGAGGAGCGGTTGGTAAACAAGCCTTGAAATATAAAGACCAATTGTGTATGGGACGCACGCATGGGGTCCACGCCGAGCCGACTTCATTCGGCCTTAAAATCCTGATCTGGTATGAGGAGCTGGGACGCGATATCGAGCGGATCGAACGCGCGAGGGAAACTATGAGGGTAGGGAAGATATCCGGAGTGGTTGGAACATGGGCATTTCTTGATCCCGAACTTGAGGTGGAAGCGCTCGGGTATCTCGATCTGAAGGCCACATCGGTGACCAACCAGGTTATCCAGCGCGACCGGTACGCGGAATTCATTGCGGCCCTCGCGATCACAATGGGGACATTTGATAAAATCGCGACAGAGATAAGGCATCTCCAGCGAACCGAGGTCAGGGAAGCAGCAGAACCATTCAGGAAAGGCCAGAAAGGGTCTTCAGCGATGCCGCATAAGCGTAACCCGATGACCTGCGAGAGAATTTCCGGATTGGCCAGGGTTGTCAGGGGGAATCTCCAGGTGGCTCTGGAAAACCAGGCTCTCTGGCATGAGCGGGATATCAGCCACTCGTCGGCTGAAAGGGTGATTTTCCCGGATTCCTGCATAATCCTTGATTATCTCACCGATAAGTTGATTCATATTTTCGAGGGTCTTGAAGTCAATCCCGAACGCATGATGGAGAATCTCGAACTCACCCGTGGAGCAATTTTCAGCCAGAGAGTGCTCCTGGCGCTTGCTGAATCAGGCCTGAAACGGGAGGACGCGTACCCGATTGTCCAGAAAGCCGCTCATACAGCGATCAGGGAAGGCACCGATTTCCGTGACGAGATCAAGAAAGACCCGATGGTGCAGGAGCGTCTGGGTGACAAATTCGATGAGGTTTTCGATTACGGGTTTTATATCCGCCACCGCGACGCGGCATTTAAAAGGGCGGGATTGATGTGACGGGATTCTTCCGTATAAAGCAGGATGATGTTACAATAATAAATTGATTGCTATGGTGAAAGACCCACTTGTGAAGACAATTGTTCAGCGAATCGCTCAGTCAATCAAACCCGAGCGGATAATCCTGTTTGGTTCGAGAGCCAACGGGATCGGCAGAGATGATAGTGATGTCGATCTTGTGATTATTTATCGGGGTCCCCTTTCGAAAAGGCAGGTCAAGATTCGAATTCGCCAACTTTTCCCTCATCCTGATTTCTCACTTGACGTATTTGTACTGACTCCTGAAGATTTCGAAAACCAGAAAAATATTGCCAATACCCTTGCGCGCGAGGTGGCGGATAAAGGCGTAATCTGTTATGCAGGATGATCTGAAACTTTCAATTGAGCGTTGGCTGTAGGCGGTATCCGACTATGAAAGCAGGTGTGTAATGCTTTACGACGTTTTTATCTGTCACGCTTCGGAAGATAAGGAGTTTTTTGTACGCCCCTTGGCTGAGGCTCTCAGGAATGAGCATATTGAAGTCTGGTTTGATGAGTTTTCTTTAAAGCTAGGTGATAGTATACGCCGCTCAGTGGATAAGGGTCTGTCACAATCAAGGTTTGGCCTTGTAGTTCTAAGCAAAGCCTTTTTTAAAAATAATTGGCCGCAGTATGAACTTGATGGCTTAGTACAAAGGCAGATGCGTGGCAAAGACACGGTTATCATGCCAATTTGGCACAAGGTAGACTACGATGACGTGGCGAGTTATTCTCTTCCTCTAGCAGATCGCAAAGCGGTATCCTCATCAATTGGTATTGCACGCATAGTCCAGGAAGTATATAAGGTCATTCATCCACAGGGAAGCCCTTTGATTGAGGCGAGGGATATATTACTTGAGTATGGGTTAACACCACCGGTTATTACAGACAAGTATTGGTTGGATATTGTAGAGGCGTCAAATCGGGTCCCAGGATATGGGGCGGTAATACCAGAACAGTCATCTTGGGGTCGCTGGAGTTTCCCGCTACCGCCCAAAGAAAACGCGCAGCAATGGGGGGAGAGGCTCGCATTCGCAGCAATGCAGCTAAATTGGGTCAAAACAGCCGAAGAAGCATTAATAAGCCCATTAACGCATCCTGAAAAAGTTTTGTTTTTTATTTATTCACATCCGGGTTTGCTCGACATCTGCAAGGACTGCCCCAACTTGCTTGCAGAATATGCACCACAGCTAACCATACGGGGATTTGAAGGCGAGTTAGAAAAGGTAATCGAATATATGTATCTTAAATCGTGTGCTTATCAGGAAAAAGAGCGCGCAAGTAAATCCCAGTTTGGTACTGCTTTGACTATTAATAATAAATGCCCAGCCTGTGGTCCGGAGTGGGCATTGCGACATCCTACTTTCGGTGATTATAAACCTGCGCACATTGCAAAGGAGTACTTCAGCGGGGGGTTATTTGGCCCAACTGTCTCCCCATTTGAAGTGGCTGACCATACATTTTGGTTATTATCATCATCAAGTGATTGGTTGCCACGGCCAATTCATAATATCTTGGTCAAAGGTATGATGAATCGTAATTTACTCTCTTGGGTTTGGTATTCTGCTCCAGCTTTTGATCAGGTTAAAAAATGGAAAACATGCGGAGTTCTAGCGCAAACTCTTAGTGATGTTCTGGACGGGAAGAAGGTATTTAGGTGGACTAGTGATGTTCGGGATGATGTAATTAATAGAATCCGATTAACTGTTACTAACCTGAGCCTTCCGGAAACACCAGAAGAGCTTTGTGATAGGTTTATTCGACTAAAATTTATCTCCTTCTTTATAAAAGCCCAACAGCATCATCAAAGCAAAGAAACCGAGTGACGCCGATAACCCGAGTAATGCCAGATGATAGTTTCATAGCCCGGTGAACCTGTTTCATCTTTAACTGCAAACTCCCGACTATCCAGGGGAAACAGGTTCCCGGGATTTGTGGTTAATTTATTCACCCTCCCCCCCCGGAAACCTGTCACCCAAACGGTAATCAGGCTTGCGGGATCATCTGTGACAGTTTTCCGGGCTACAGCTCATTTACGATGCCTTCAGAGGGAATGCCCGAACATCCTTAAGCACTTCCGACGCGTACGCGACACATGCCAGCACATCTTCTCTATTTATATTGCGGTAATTCTCCAGAATCTCGTCTATCGGGACCCCATCACCCAGTAAGTCCAGAATCAACTCGACAGAAAGACGTGTTCCCTTAATAACAGGCTTCCCTGCGAGGATTTCGGGATTTAGTACAATTCTTTCTTCCCAGTTGGCCATTTTTTGCTCCCGTTCGATTCCTGACCTATATTCTATCATACATTCATTCCAACATCCGCTTACTAACTGTCTTGGTTCTGAATGTCGCCGATATGGAATTCTCCATTTTCACAGCGACAAGCCTGGCTGGGAGACGGTCTCGACCCGACCGCGGCGGGGTATTTCGTTTACATTACCTTGTTTAGACCGGCACGGCATGATATATTTATATCGACGGAGGGCTTAACAAATCGAATCATGGCAAACAAGTCATCACGGAAAGATCGGTCATTTATTCATGTCGACTATGGTTTAAGCGGTGAGCTTCGCGCAACTCGTGGTTGTGTGGAGATTGAGGCGCGCCTGTCATTCTCGGTCAGGAAGCGGGCTGGTAGTTACATCGCCACTTGTCCCGAGCTGCATCTGAAGGATCAGGGTGATACGCCCTGTGAGGCGTTCGATAACCTCGTGGACATGATCCTCGCTCTGCTCTCAGACGCCATTGGGTCGGACGAGCTTGAAGACGTGCTTGAGGATTGTGGCTTCTTCAAACGCAAATGCGGAGCCCGTATGGAATTCAGCCGCGAACGTGAAGGGGAGGAGCTTCCTCTCAGCTTTAAGGCCACAGCGGAGTGGGGCCGACGAATTCGGACTGCAAAGCTGGCCTGGGTCGGATAAAAGGCAATGACCAGGAAGCGCAAACCCTATGGCGCCAGAAAAATTAGCCCGGAGAAGGCAGAGAGACTGATAAAGCTCTTCAATAAGTTGGGGTACCTTGAACACTATCAACGGAGAATGCGGGGCAAAGGTTCGCATGTAGTCCTTCGACATCCTGAAACGAAGAAGCGCATCGTTATCCCGGTGCATCCGGGAAAAGAGGTGCATACCGATTTGATTCGTGGCTTTCTGAAGGAGGCCAGTCTTACGAGAAAGGACTACTTTGAGCTGCTCGATTCGATTTGAAGAGGAAAAGCAGTATTTTCACCGGTGCAGGAGCGTCTGGGTGACAAATTCGATGAGCTGTTCGATTATGGGTTTTATATCCGTCACAGGGATACGGCGTTTAAGAGGGCGGGATTGATGGAGTGAGCCTGGCTTATTCTGGTTTAATTGAAATTAAAATAATGATGTAATTTACAATCCCGATGGATTAATCCGGAATTCCTGGAGGTACTGTTAACAGCGGGTTGAGCACACCCGGTGGCGGATTTCTCAAAATATAGTATATTATTACCTTGCGCGATATGCTATAATATGGTATATTGTTCTCCGTGAGGATTTATTTCTATATATTCTTATGTCCTTAGAGAGTTTGCAAGGTGAAAAACAGTCTTACAAATTTGAGACTACTAAATTTACATAAATAAAATACCAGCCTGAATAGGCAAATTTGGAATATGAAGTATCCAATATTATAAAAATCTTTCGGAGGAATTATTATGACATTAGATAAAATGTTTAGGAACCAGAAGGGTCAGGGTCTTACTGAGTACGCCCTGATTATAGCTCTTGTTGCCATCGTAGCGGTTGCCGCACTTACGCTGCTTGGTGGCCAGATTGACACTATCTTTGGTTCAATCACCACAGAACTTGGTGGTGGAGCGGGTTAATTTGTTTCACAGCGCATATTGAAGCGGGGGCGTAATGCCCCCACGATTTTTTAAATAAAATTTGTAAAACAGTTTAATTTCAATGATCAGTACTACTAAAATTTCGAGGTGTTAATTATGACGAAACTTATTAGAAATCAAAAAGGTCAGGGACTGACAGAGTATGCTCTTATCATAGCCCTGGTCTCAATTGTCGCAGTAGCTGCCCTGACCCTGCTCGGCGGGCAGATTGACACTATCTTTGGTTCAATCACCACAGAACTTGGTGGTGGAGCAGGTTAATTTCCCAGTCAGCAAATTACACGGCGGGGGGCGTCAGCCCCCCGTTTTTTTTAATCATATCCAGGCAGCCGAAATTGGCTGGATTTTTTTTACCGAAATTTGCGCCGGCCGCCTTGCCGAAGTCATATAGAGGGAGAAATTATGGAGATCATTACTTAATATTGTCGGATTTCACAAGCAAATTTCTTTAATTTGTGCATGCGCAGATTGGTTCAGAATTACCCCTACCTATTCGATATTATAAATGAATATTAAGTCTGTTTGCGTGAACCTCCATGGCATAATTGTCATGACCGCGGGTTCGTGCAGGAGTTTAAAACCTCCCTTTGGAGGATGTACATATGCAAAACATGAGACCATTCATAATCGCTCTTGCTTTCGGGATAATCGCTGTCGTGCTTGTCTATTTTTACATTCAGAAAATCCAGAGCGGAGAGGACCTCGGTGATATCCCAAGGGTACGGGTTGTACGCGCAACCGAAAATATTCCTGCCAGATCGACAATCACGGAGGGTATGCTCGAGGAAATCGAGGTTCAGGAAGATATGCTGACCCCAGAGACGGTCACAGAGCTTGAGGAGATTCTCGGTGAAGTTTCTATTACGAATATTTACCAGAACCAAATCCTGATGAGTCCGATGTTTAGAGCGGAAATTGAACTTCAGGATCCTTCCCGTATGCTTGACGAAGGTGAAAGGGCAGTCACGGTAGGTGTATCGGAAATCAGCGGACTCGGTGGGAACCTGATGCCCGGGGACAATGTAGATGTCCTGGTTACAATACTGAGTCACGATGAAATTGGTGTCTCAAGCACATTTACAGTTTTAAGGCAGGTCGAAGTGATGGCTGTAGGCCAGAATATCGGGTTTGAAGAGGACGAGACTATGGCGGGTGGATCGATATCGAAGTCGGTAACTTTGAAGGTCAACCCCATGGATGCGGAGATCTTGACTCTTGCATCGGAGGTTGGCAGCATCCGCCTGACTTTAAGGCACCCGGATGATTTGTTTGCACCGTCGACCGATGGCACGGCGTTGACTGATTTTACGCAATATACGCCGACGCGTGACGACCTCGAGCAGATGGCAGCCCGGGAACGTCAGAATTTACGCGACGCCCAATCGGCTGAATTAGAGAGGATTCGTATCCTAAGCACAATCAGCAGACAGCCCAGCCCCATCAGCACAGATGACTCTGCGGTTCCGACTTTCGAATGGCCCACCGAGTTACCAGATATTTATGATCCCATTACGGTTGATTTAATTCTTGGCGGGCAACTCCAGACTGTAGTAATTGAAGAGAAATGACCTTTGACCTTTTTGACCTTAATAAATGGAACCCTTTTCAGTGAGGGATTCCATTTTTGTAACAAGATGTATTAAGACTGATTAAAAAAAATTGATTTTTATATAAAGCAGGAATATCAAAGCAAACAAGGTGGATAATTCAAAATGACATTTCCAGGCAGAATTCCACTCCGATATATCGGGACAGCGTTTATTTTTATATTAATGATGGCTGTCCAGGCAAATGGGACCCCGGGTGATTCCTCTATCACAGCTATCGATATCCGTCCCGAAAATAACGAGATCGAACTGACCGTTATGGGTTCTATTGAATACGGATACTTCCAGTTGTCGGAACCCTATCGACTGGTATTCGATTTCCCCGGGGCATTGCTCGAAAACGAGGGTGGGGCCACACTCATCGAGGAAGTTGAACTGGCAAGCTTCCGGGAAGTAAGGTTGACCCAGTTATCGCTTGACCCGCTGATATCCAGGCTGGTGCTCTACCTTGATGAGCCATCGTCGGCCATCGTTAATTTCAATCCGAATGAAGACAAACTCCTGATTGAAATCAACGAGGGATCATCCGCGAGGACCGGCCTTGGCGCATCCGGTTCAGGTTTGATCGATCTTTTCGGTAACATTCAACAGGATATTGGAGAGAACTCAGGACAAGGGAATGAGTCAACCGATCCGATGGATTTATTCAGTAAACCGGAGACACCAGACCAGATTGGTCCCCTTGCATCCTATGAGATCAGTTCGGATGATTCCGAAGTGAATCTCAGCTTCCCGGGCCTGGCGGCTGACAATATCAGGGTCACCCAGCTCAGGTTCCCCAACAGGTTGAAAGTCAGGATTTTCACTTCAAGCATAGATGACAGCGTTAGTCTAAGGTTTACTCAGCTCGCCCGTGGTAATGTCTGGAATACTGTGGCAAAGCAGTGGACAAGTTATATCGACCGGGACGGCCTGGGAATTATCGACCTGACACTGTATACATACCCGGAAATATCTTATACGCAGGCAATCGGTATTGATGGAACTCCTGAAGTCAGGATTTTCAAGCTTCCCGAGCCTGTCAGGATAACTGAAGCGGCGATTGAAACGGAGATAGAGGAAATTACGGAACTTGAGGTGGCGAATTATCCGACTGAAGAACCAGCCGAGACAGGGTTGGTTACTGTAATCCCTGCAACAGAAACTATTGAAGTGATAGAAAATGCGGTTCTTGGTGTGGCAATTGACGATTCATCATCGACAACGATTGCCAGCGCATCGAATCCGGCGATCGGCAGCCTGCCGGCGGTGAATTTCCCGATACGGCAGAGCAACCTGTTCAATGGTGGCTACCGTAGTACAGAGAGCGACGACCTGGACATGAGGGTCGGGGAAGTAGTGGTCCTGAGAGTGCATGATATCATCCGGGCATCTATGGGTAATCCTGTCGTCGCTACAATCAATGTTCTCAGCCTGGATGAGATCCTTATTACAGCCCTGGCACCGGGAACCACAACACTGCTGATCTGGGAGTCCGATGAGCATTACACGAGCAGGATGGTTAGTGTACGTGAAACAACGATTGTCCATGAAGAGGATATCGCTTCGGTCATAGGCGATGATAATATTTCGGTCAGTATAATTATATCAGGTGAAACGGAAGGTACTCCCGGGGTTGTTCTTGAAGGTACTGTTGAAACGGAAGAAGAGAGAGCGCGTGCTCAGATGATCGCCGGGCTCTATGCAGGCGATAGAATTACGAACCTTATAGAAGTAAGTGCCCCGCGGCAGGTACTTGTAAAGGTGCGGGTGGTAGAGGTTGATTCACGAGCTCTGGATGAGCACCTCTCACACTTTTCTGCCGCTGCACGTACCGATGACGATTCGTTTACTATTGGGATAATTACGGATTTACTCGATCCGGAGAATCCCGGTGGAGGACTTTTCGACTCACGTACAAGACCGGGGATTTTGAACGGAGACACACGGGATATGGTTTTCGATCCAATTGATGCGGTCTTGAATGAACTGGTAGTCAATCGTCAGGCAAATATCCTGAGTGAACCGAATGTGGTAGGGCTCTCAGGGCATCCTGTGCATTTCAGGGTCGGTGGAGAGATTCCATACACCTACCTGAATCAAGAGGGCATTAACGTAGTGGAATTCAAGGAATTCGGTATCTCGCTTGACATGACCCCGTACGTCGACAGCCAGGGCAACATCATGCTTGAGCTGACGCCGGTCGTCCGGACAGTCGATATGGCTCTCGCTATCGGAGGTATTCCAGGATTCAGAACACGTGAAATGACCACCACTGTGCAGCTCCGTGAAGGAGAAACACTGGTTATTGGCGGATTGATCCAGAGCGAGATAACCGAGGTTATAGCCGAAGTTCCGTTCCTCAGCGATATCCCGATACTTGGAGAACTCTTCAGGAGCAAGCGTTTTATAGAGGATAAAACGGAACTCGTAATTTTCCTGACACCGTTTATCATTGACAATCCAGGCCAGAGTGGAAGGTTAATAGGTATTTCTCCCGAGCCTATTGAATAGCTTGATTTATTGAAGAACAATTAAAGAACCTAAGAATTTGATATCGCGGTCCTTTCCGGACCGCGATTTTTCATGTGATATTAAAATGTATTTGGGGTTAAAATATTTTAGGAACCGGATAGGTCTGAGGCTGGATACTATTTTGTGGGGGGGATAGAATTTGGTGAATTTGTTGCACAGGATCCAAGAGGAATGCCATCGTGGCTATTGGTTACGAGATAACATTGCTGATCGCTGATGACAGCGAGGAAATGCGAGAGACATTAAAAACCCTCCTTACCTTTAATGAAAAAATCAAGGTAGTGGGTGAAGCGGCTGATGGCAAGGAAGCAGTCGAGAAGGTTGAGCAGCTTAATCCTAATCTGGTGCTCATGGATATCAACATGGGAGTCATGGGCGAATCTGATGGAATATGGGCTACCCAGGAAATAAGCCTTAAACATCCCCAGACCGGCATTATTATCATTAGCGTGCAGGACGAAGGCGATTACATGCGGAGGGCCATGTCTGCAGGGGCAAGGGACTACCTGGTAAAACCCTTCGACTCGGACGAACTTTTCAAAACAATCGAAACCGTTGCTGAACGCGAACGTGTTATGTGGGGGAACCTGCCAGCCGCCCAGGCTCCTGTAATGAGCACTAAGGGGGTTGGCCGCGTATTCACAATTTTCAGTCCGAAAGGTGGGGTTGGAAAAAGTGTTATTACGGCTAACCTTGCCGTGGAGGTTTATAAGCGGACGCAAAAACGGGTCCTGGTTGTAGACCTGGATCTTCAATTTGGTGATATAGCGCTTATCCTGAACATTGCGCCAAGGTCCACTATTGCGCATCTGGCTGAACTTGCCTCCGACCAACTGGAACCGGACCTTATTGAAGAGCATATCTCCGATTCGGCATCGGGTGTACGCGTACTTGCTGCACCTTTGAAACCGGAATATGCTGAGATTGTCACTTCACAGGTTGTTTCCGATGTCTTGAAGGTCATTAGAAACCTCTATGATTACGTTTTTATAGATACGGTGCCATCATTTGGTAACGAGGTTCTGGCTGCGATGGATGTCTCGGATGATATTTTTCTCATAGTAGCTCCGGACTTTCTCACCCTGAAAAATATCACCCTTGGACTTGCTGTTATGGAGACCCTTAATTATCCATCCGAGCATATTCATCTCATACTTAACAGGGCTCAGTCGATGTCTTCAGTAAAAGTAAGGGATGTCGAGAAAGGGCTTCAGAGGAAGGTCCTGGCGGAAATACCATCCGATGGTGAAATTGTTGTTGGCAGTATAAACCGCGGTCAACCGCTTGTGCTTAGCCATGCCGGTTCTCCGGTTGCGAAGGCAATCGGTGAGATTGCTGATATTATTGTGACTGAAAACGAAGGTGAGGAGGAAAAAGAGGAAAAGGGAAGCAGGGGAATTCTCGGAGGGATTTTCGGGAAACGCTGATTCGGGCCGTCTCCGGGTAAGGGTGCTACGTAAGGCTTCAATATGGAGCCTGTTTTTTTTTACGTTATGAGGTGGGCCGATCCCACATTGGAAAAGCATAAATACAGAGGACGAGGCATCGGTCGAGGATTCATTGTCCGCTCTAAACAACCATGGCGGAATCGGTCTGAGTATCGCTGTTCCGGGTCAATATGTACATGCTTCTATCTCAGCCTTTAAATTCTATTAAGAGATATTAAGTTAGAGAATATTTGTTTATCTCACTCAGATTAAACATGATATAGGCGTGTCAAACGATATTATACCAGTAGGTCAACCTGCTTCCTGGAGGTTTATAATTTAATGTCTTTAATGAGTAGAATTCGGCTGGAGCAGCAAGCGAGAGCACAGAAGGAAACTGGGGATTCAAGTATACCCTTACGTGGTGAGCGAAAGATTCGCACTGATCCTTTCAGGGAACTTAAAAGCCGCCTCCATACTGAGATCGTACAGGAAGTAGATCCACAGCTTCTTGATGACAAAGAATCCACGGATCTGGTAAGGCAGACTGTTGAAAATATTATCATAGAAAAACTGGCGCAGGAAGAGAAGCCTCTCAGCCGGTCCGAAAGGGAACACATCCTTGGTGACCTTCTTGATGAGATTCTCGGTTTCGGACCGATTGAGGGTTTACTGCACGACGAAACCGTCACAGAGATTATGGTCAATGGTCCGACCCAGGTTTACTGTGAGAGAAACGGGTTACTGACTCAAACTGATATCCAGTTTGATGATGACAACCATGTATTGCGAATAATAGAGAAAATTGTAGCTCCGATCGGGAGGCGTATCGATGAATCCACCCCGATGGTCGATGCACGCCTTCCGGATGGCAGCCGTGTTAACTGTATTATCCCACCCCTCAGTCTTGTCGGACCTACAATAACA
Source organism: uncultured bacterium (assembly GCA_965369865.1). GTDB lineage: Bacteria > JAJVIF01 > JAJVIF01 > JAPKYR01 > JAPKYR01 > JAPKYR01. The sequence continues at coordinate 37,239 of CBDURU010000021.1, forward strand.
ATCCGTAAATTCTCCAGGGACCCGTTTACCATATCTGACCTTATTAATTTTGGCACTCTAACATCTCAAATGGCGGATTTTTTTAAGGCTTGTGTTGAGGGCAGGATGAATATCATTGTGTCAGGCGGTACCGGGTCAGGTAAGACAAGCACACTGAATGTGTTATCGAGTTTCATACCTCCGGATGAACGGATTATAACGGTAGAGGACGCGGCAGAGCTCCAGCTCCACCAGGAACATGTCGTTACTCTTGAAAGCAGGCCAGCTAATATTGAGGGTAAAGGCGCGATAACTATCCGTGACCTGGTTAAGAATTGTTTGAGAATGCGTCCCGACAGAATCGTTATTGGGGAGTGCAGGTCGGCTGAGGCCCTGGACATGCTCCAGGCGATGAATACCGGACACGATGGAAGTTTAACGACCGGTCACGCCAATTCACCAAGGGATATCCTCAGTCGTCTGGAAACTATGGTTCTTATGGCCGGTGTGGAACTTCCGGTACGTGCTATTCGAGAGCAGGTAGCCAGTGCAATCAATTTGATTATCCAGCAGTCCAGGATGAGGGATGGATCGAGGAAAATTACACATGTAACAGAAATCGTTGGAATGGAGGGTGACAAGATTACCCTTCAGGATATTTTCGTCTTTAAGCGAAGCGGTATAGATGAACAGGGAAATATCATCGGTGAGTTCGAGCCGACTGGAATTTTACCGAGGTTCTTAACAACACTTGAAGCAGAAGGTATTAAAGTACAAAGAGAGATTTTCTTCCCTAAAAATGGACTCATAGAATAGGGGAAATACTTACAGAAGGTGACATACCAATGACTTTACCGTTGGTTTTAGGAGCAGTTTTCTTCGCAATAGCAATCGTCGGATGGGCGGTAAGCCAGTCGTTGGCGCAACGATCGAAGGCCAGCGTATCAGGACGTCTTGCCAGCTATGTTGAGAAAGTTGATAAGAGCTCTACTTTTACAACTGCTGATGGTCAGGATGACGATATGAAGTTCCCTGATATCTGGCACGAAATCGATCAATTGTTTGAGAAGAAAACTCTCGTACAGAAAATGATACTCGAGTTCCAGAAGGCGGATCTGAAACTCAGGTACAGTGAATATGTCGGCCTGTACTTT
>CBDURU010000022.1:0-37604 GCA_965369865.1 uncultured bacterium
TTGCTGCGCCCTCTTGTTGCTTGCTGCGCCCTCTTGTTGCTTGCTGCGCCCTCTTGTTGCTTGCTGCGCCCTCTTATGGATCAGTACTTTTGCAACGGTCTCAGGATTTAAAATTCTTAAATATTAGTGAGCTTATTGCTCAATATGGTTATAATTGTATGGAAAACTAACGAAGGCATTCGGAGGGACCATAATGCTGGTTTCCGAATTATTAGAACCAAAACTGGTAACCGTTAAGCCTACCAACGACCTCAGCACGGCATGGCAGGCTATGCGGGATTCAGGAACAACCGGCGCGGTTGTGACAACCGAAGAGAGCGCAATTGTCGGGTTCCTGACCGATGGCGACCTTATAAGGACATGCATGCCGTCCGAAACCGACATTACAATCTATGATGAAATCATGGAAAATATGGAACTCCCCCCTGCCGTAATAAGGAATTTACGGTCAATGCTTGTTGAACATGCAATGCAGACCGCCGAGAGTGTAATCACGATAAATCATGACGAACCGGTCCTTAAAGCCCTCGCCCTCATGTTTCAGCATAAGCTCAGAAGACTTCCGGTACTGAAGGGAAATACTCTGATGGGGATGATCAGCCGGGGTCAGATCCTTACGCACCTTCTTCTCCAGAGAGATATCGGCAGCAGGGAACCGACGCCCACACAGTAATATTAAACCGGGCTTTTGAATTTCAATACAAGCCTGTAGTGCGGTTTATACAATTTTCGGTATTGTTCCGAATGGTGTGCTGCAACCCACTCATTTTCCTGAATAACCAATGAGAAATCATTGTATGCTTCGAGATCCAGGACGATCTCGCCTGTCTTTCCCGCCATGCCGATGATTTTCCATGCATTAATAAATGATTCATGAAGGTTAATGCTGTGATTCGGGTAACACTTAGGAAACTCTTTCGCTGTACGGAGGAATTCATCGAGAATATCCAATGGGTTAATTCCCAGGGCTTTTGCCGGTACCAGGTTCAGCCGGAATAGTTCAGGAGTAACACCGTTAATGAAAATAGGCTCGAGCAGCGCTTTACCGGGATTCAGGCTGGATTCCCCTAAAGCATTCCATTCTTCTTCGAGATACATCCGCGTTTCATCCGGATTCAGGCTGAAATGTTCAGGCCCGTGATAAGCCTGGTAAAGGAGCTTATAGATATCCCGGATTTCTGATTCCGGATATTTTCCAAGGTAATCGGAAATGAATATTACAATCGGATCTTTGATGCTTTTTTCGTTCTGGTTCATCTGCCGGAAATTATAAAAGCGCCGGGTGTCACGGCGCTTGGCTTTATGTTTAAGGAAATCATTAAAATCCTAAAATAGACCCCGTTTCTTCTTCTGTGATTTATGTTGCTTGACGTACGGATTCTTCTCATTGCTTGACTCCTTTTCTTGTTCTTTCTTACCCAAATCCAGGCCCATATCGTATCCTACACTTGAGAAGTCCTGCCGTAATTTCACGATATCCACCTCTTCCTTCTTGCTTATTCTCTCCCTGGTTGCATCAGCAAGAAGGGATTCAAGCAGATCATCGGGATCATTTGCCAGTTCAATACCCAACTTATCATCGATAATTCCCTGTTCGACCATGGTCGCGATATTGTGTTCGAGTGTAATCATACCCTGCTTGCGTCCCGATTGAATAACATGGTCGATCTGGTGCACCTTCTGTTCTCGGATCAGGTTACGGATCGAGTTCGTCATAAGCATGACCTCGAAAATCGCGACTCGACCCTCGCGGTCTTTTCTTCTAACCAGCACCTGAGAAACAACCGCCCTTAAGGACAGAGCGAGCTGGGTACGGATCTGTGACTGCTGGGTGGAAGGGAAGATATCAATAATCCTGTCAACGGTGTCGGATGCACCGGATGTGTGGAGGGTACCGAAAACAAGGTGTCCCGTTTCCGCAGCCATCAGGGCCATCGCGGTGGTCTCAAGGTCTCGCATCTCACCGACCAGAATGACGTCCGGGTCCTGCCGTAACCCTTCACGGATACCATCCAGGAAGCTGTTAACGTCACGCCCAACCTCACGCTGGTTAACTATGCAATTGATATTTTTATGCTTGTACTCGATAGGATCTTCCAGGGTTAGAATATGAACGTTTCGGTTATGGTTGATCCAGTCAAGCATTGTCGCGAGTGTCGTGGTTTTTCCTGAGCCGGTCGGCCCGACAACCAGCACGAGTCCGCGAGGGAATTTAGCAATTGTTCTAACAATTTCCGGCAGACCCAACTGCTCAAAACTGGGCAGAACTTCAGGGATCAACCGGAACACCGCGCCCCACCTGTTCGACTGAGTGAAGAAGCTTACCCTCAGACGTCCGACATAAGGGATGACGTGGGCGAAGTCTGAACATTGCCTTTCATCAAATTGATTGTTCTCATAGTCACCGAAAAGGTAATCCTTGGCACGTTCCATAAAAGCATGGTCTATATCCGGTCCACGCTCGTAACGGTACAGCCAGCCATGGATCCTGAAGTAGGGTTTGGTGTCTTCCTGGAGATGGAGGTCGCTGGCCCCGTTATCCACCATGTATTTAAACAGCTTGATAAGTTCCTTCATCAGCTCATCCTTCTCATAAACGATTTATGGCCTGAGATCAATCAGAATTATACCGGGGTCAGTATACCATATGTTTTAAAAACTGATTGATTAATTATAAATTATGATGACTGGTAATGAACAAATTTTTCGGAGCTTCAAGCGGCTTGTATTCTTTAACGTAAGAGATCAGGTTCTCTAGCCTGATTAAGACTTCCATTGCCCTGAATGGGTATCTAAGTATTTCGTGAGCGCCATTACGCACCATGCTGAATGCAGTCATCAGCAGCTCATCGTTGGCTACTACCAGGATCGGGATCGCTGGCAGCCTCTTGTCAGTACTAACCTCTTCGATAAAATCCGTCACCTTGATCAGTGAGAACCCAGCCTCAATAATAATGCAGTCGACCCTCTCTTCTATTATAGTTTCAATAGCCGAGTCAAGATCCCTGCAGGGGATCATACGGAAATGACCCCTTGCCGGACCGTCCTTCAGGGCTTTTCTTAATAACCCGGCAAGTGGAATGTTCTTCTGGCAGATAAGGAGAGTGTGGGCAGAGATATTTTTAACCAATGCTGGCTTGTAATCATGCATGTCCAGCCATTTCATCGCTTCCTTCTCGTTAAAATAGACAGGAATATCAGGGTACACTCCGTTCAGCATGATAATCTGGCGTACATGTGGATTCGGTTCCGAAATTCCAATTCTCGCATTCCCGCTTTTTACCATACCTGCACTTTCCTTAAGTGCATTTATCCCGATAGAATTCAGGAAAGCCAATTCCCTGAAATCCAGAATAATCTGCTTTTCACCTTTCTGGAGAGCTTTTAATATTTCCGGCCAGGGTCCCGGCTCGAGGTCCGTTGTATCGCCAATACAGGAAATTATACAGCATTTACCCTTGTTAACAATTTTTGTGTCCATTGGTATCTTCCCCTTACGTTTCTAATCTCCTATTACGCACCACCCATAAATACCAAGCTTTTGGTGCTTTTGAATAACCGTATCGAACCTATTAAACCAAGCCAGCAGGTAATATGCAAATATAAAATGGATTAGTCTGACCTTGTTTCATCTTTCAAGTATCCGCTTTTAATTAATATACTTAGAGTCCCTAACAAAATGGCTATGCGAACGGGGACACCTGCTTTTCGGCGCGCGAAAAGAGGTGTCCCCGGTGAAAGATGGTAAAAAAACTTATTTTGTTAGAAGCTCTTAATCATATTTTAACTATCAAACCAGTGTTTATCTTATTCAGTATATATACTTTTTAACTAGCGGGGATTATGTTATGCATTTATAATGACGGGTGATAAAAATCCGCCATGAAACCTGAACCTGCCAACCTTAAAACCCGGCTCGGACCTCTCGAACTGAGAACACCCGTAATTGCCGCCAGCGGGACATTCGGTTACGGTCCTGAGTTTGAAAATGTCACCGACATCGAGTATTTCGGTGCCGTAACACTAAAAGCTGTCAGCCTGGAACCGCGCACGGGTAACCCCTACCCCAGGATGGTTGAAACTCCCTCAGGGATGCTTAACTGCATAGGCCTGGAGAATCCAGGTATCGAAGTTTTCATCAAAGAAAAAATACCGGCTGCCAGGAAATTTGGAGTTCCCCTGATTGCCAACCTGGTTGGAGACAAAACCAGGGACTACCCGGAGCTTGCCGCAATCCTTGAGAGTGAAAATGACCTTGCAGCGCTGGAGATAAACGCGAGTTGCCCTAATGTCGATCACGGTTCCCTGTCGTTCGCTATGGATAGTGATATTCTCGGTGAGCTGGTAGCTTCTGTACGGGAAGTTACAAAAAAACCGCTTATCGCGAAATTAAGCCCGAATGTAACGGACATCCTGCCGTTAGCCGAAGCTGCGGTCGAATCCGGCGCCGACATACTCAACCTTTCCAATACTTTTCTTGGAATGTCAATTAGCATCGACTCCAGGAAGTCCCGGTTATCGAGAGACTACGCAGGGCTATCCGGACAGGCCATCCGACCCATAGCGCTTAGAATTGTCCACCAGGTGGCGTCGAAACTCGACATCCCTGTAATCGGCACCGGGGGAATATATGACACCACGGATGCTCTCGAATTTTTAATCGCCGGAGCCAGGGCAATTAGCCTGGGTACTGTAAATTTCATTCATCCGAACCGCGCCAGAGACATCTGCGACGGCATTCAGGCCTACCTTTCAAAAAATGACCAGGAACTAGCTGAACTTACCGGGTCGTATCTGGGTCCAGAATCTTGCCAGACTTGATTTAATCAATTACCATTGTGCCCCGGAGTTATGGAGGAAACAAAACTGAAAGAGACCAAAGACATTAACCTGGAACTGGACTATCCCTATGCCATCATTCGGATCGACCGTGAGGGTAATAATTACAATACATTAATTCCCAGCATGATTAGCGAAATGGATGGGATTCTCAACAAGGTCGAACGCGACGATAAAATTCGCGTTCTTATTCTAACCGGTAACGACAGGGTATTCTCGACCGGGGTGGACGTATCCCATCCATCAATATACGAGATGGATCCAATGCAGGCACGGTATTTTTCAAAGCTTGGAAAGATCATGTTCGGCCGTCTCGAGCTGCTTGATATCCCGACAATCGCGGCTGTTAACGGAACCGCCCTTGGCGGCGGGCTTGAAATTTGCCTGACCTGCGACTTCCGTATCGCTTCCGAAAGAGCAATGTTCGGGCTTCCGGAAAGCAATCTCGGCATAATCCCGGGATGGGGCGGGACCCAGAGGCTCCTGAAGCATATCGGTTATGCAAAAGCATTGGAAATGATCCTTGCCGGCAACATCATAAAAGCGCGTGAAGCATATGAAGCCGGTCTCATACAGGAACTTGTCCCGAAAGGTGAAGATGTTGTCGGGGCTGCAAAAAAATGGAGCGAAAGGTTTACGACACGGTCAAGGGTAGCAATTGCGATGTGCAAGAAAGCCGTACGGATGGCGGCAGAGCTTCCCCTGAAATACGGTGAAGAATTCGAAGCGGAACTTTTCGGAATGGCCTGGGCATCCAAACATCGCGAGATCGGCATCGAAGCTTTCAGGAATCGAAAAAAACCCGAATTTCCGACCGAATTTGAATAATGAGAAAGGTACCTGGGCAGTAACCCGTTTTTTTTTATATCCTGCGATCTACGTAATAACGGTATAGAATATCTTTCAATACTTCCACGCGATTATCGTTCACTTCCTCTAGCGTCATTCCGAGTAGCTCAGCATCGGATTCCGTGACGTACGCGATTGTCCTTCGACGTGCGATCATTACCGGACCCGATGTACCGGGATTCCTGCCTGAAACCTCCCAATTTTTCAATCCTTCCCAGAACAACTCCCCCAGCCTGGAATTAATATTATCACCACGAACGATAAGTTCTTCTCTCGTTTCAGCAGTAATGTAGAAAACCGCATCTTCACCGGCAGCGATAACACCATACACACCTTCATCCGGAGGATTAATGCCCTCAAACAATTCATTCCTGAGCTGATATTCAGTTACAAGTGAAACAGGCAGTTCATCCACTTCGGAATCGCTCTCATTTTCGACTCCCTCGGCACGATTCAAAAGGCTCTCTTCCCAGTCTTCGAGCCTGCCCGCCTCGCTTTCCGACAAAGGCAAATAAAACCTCAGCGGTATATGGACCCGGTAAATTTCATCGGGAACGTCATAGCCCAGTTCTTCAAGTACGGTGCGGATATTCGCGATCCGTTCGTCGGGATGAGGATGCACGGTGAAATAATTTCCACCGGGTTCAGGTCGATGAATCGACTGCTGTTCGAGAATTCCCATCAGCTCGAGATACGCGACGGGATCGTAACCGGCTGCCACCATCCACCTTGAACCGGTAGCATCGGCATCATTTTCCGCGGACCGTCCATATGTTTCGACCATACTTGCCGCGATCATCTGCCCGGCCATCAATGCTTCCATTTCACCGGTGGCGAGCATGGCTCCCAACCCTATCAGCATTCCCCTTAGCTGCCTGTCCCCCATCCTGGAATGATGGCGGTGATAAACATGGGTGAATTCATGCGCCATTACACCCGCCAGCATATCATCAGTCGCGCATGCATCGATAAGCCCCTTGAAAAAATAAACATGAGCGTCGGGAAGCGCGAAAGCGTTTATCGCGTCATCGTCGAGTACCCTGACAATCAGCTCCCTGTTATCATTTTCATATTCCGGAATTACAGCGGCCAGCCTGTCCCTGATCCGCTCCACCCGCCCGACAACTTCAGGATCTTCAACCAGGCCAAAATGCGTTTCGATTTCAATTATGTAATCGGATTCTACCCCATCCTCACTGCCCTCTTCCTGTGAAATGGCAGCGGGATACGGTAGTAAAAATATTAATAGGAACAGGATTATGATGAATCGATAAAAAATTCCCGGTGGTTTAACCATGTCCATAATTATTACATGACACAACAGGGAAACAAAGGTTCAGGGCACGATTTGTAACAAGAGCGGCTGATTATCTGGTATGCTTAGCAGTCACAGGGTTAAAAAGTACTTGTCGCCGATGATTATCTGGTGAGGATTTGAATGCCAAAAGCAAAAAGCAAGTCGACAGGACGATATCAGAAGGGTTTATCGATCATTCCGCTGGGGGGATTTCACGAAATAGGAAAAAATATGCTGATCGTTGAGTACGATGGCGAAATACTCGTTATCGATGGCGGCATGAGTTTTCCATCCATCGACATGCCGGGAGTCGATGTTGTAATCCCCAAGTTTGATTACGTTATAAAAAATAAAAATCGGGTTGCCGGGATCGTCCTTACTCACGGCCACGAGGACCATATCGGAGCGCTTCCATACCTTCTCAAGCAGGAACAATTTCCAATTTACGGCACCCGGTTATCGCTCGCTTTTCTTGAAACCAAACTGAAAGAACATTCGGTCCTCCTTGACAGCAAACTCATAGAAGTCGAAGACAACGGGATTTACGAAATTGGAAATAATTTCATTGTCGAATTTATACCGGTCTGCCATTCAATTCCGGACTCATGCGGACTCGCGATCAGAACTCCCGAGGGTATCATCCTTCACTCCGGAGATTTCAAGTTCGACCAGACACCCGTTGATAATAGAAAAATGGCACTGGGAACTTTCGCCCGGTATGGCGATGAGGGCGTTCTGGCTTACATAACGGATGTAACCAACGTCATGAATCCCGGCTACACTGGGTCCGAACGACGTGTCGGAGTCGCTTTTCTCGAATTCTTCAAGGACATTACCGGACGTATTTTCGTAACTACTTTCGCGAGCCACATACACAGGATTCAACAGGCAATCGACGCGGCCGAGTACCTGGGCCGAAAGGTTGTACCCCTCGGCCGTCGAATGACCGAGTATATAGCGATCTCAAAAAATCTTGGTTACCTGAACGGTCCGGATGGAATTTTTGTAAACGAAGAAAATATTGGTGAATATGATGACAGCGACCTCCTTTTCATCGCAACGGGTACACAGGGCGAACCAGGTAGTGCCCTGCGTCGGATGGCGGAGGGTTCGCACCAGGTTCAGATCAAGGAGGACGATTCGGTTGTTTTATCCGCAAGCCCTATCCCCGGAAACGAAGCGCACATACTTAGAATCATAAACCAACTGACTGCGCTCGGCGCTGATGTTTACGGACCGGAACTCGGTTTGCATGTATCCGGCCATGCAAGCAGGGAAGAAATAAAGATCCTTTATAACCTTGTGAAACCCGAATTCGTGTTCCCGTTCCATGGTGAGATCAGGCATATGCATGATTTCGCGAACCTGATGAAAAAAATGGAGCACCCGCGGGACAAAGTCATACTCGCCAAAATAGGACAGCGAATTCATATCTCCGATAATAAGGCAAAAATCGTCGAGACGGTCCCAACCGGAGTGACAATGGTTGACGGCCTTGGTGTCGGGGATGTGGGCGGGCAAATCCTTGATGAAAGAAAAGCCCTTGCGGCATCGGGTATCCTTGTTATAACGGTTTTCGTCAATGGTAAAACCAAGGTAGTCGATCGTGTAGAACTTGAGGCCAGGGGAGTTCTGTATTTTTCACACTATAAAGACCTCCTTGAAAAATCCGAAATTGTCCTTCGCGACAGCCTGCAGGCGGTTCAGGAAACTGATTTTATCGAATACCCCAAAATCAAGGAGAAGGTCGAGGAAAAATTGCGCAAACTTTTCTGGAAACACCTCAGGCGCGATCCGTATATTCTCACGAACGTATATGAAATTTAAAAATCCCCTTTAAACAAGGCAAGAAAGCTCGTGAAAATGTTCACAAATATTATCTAAAACGATTGACTCACGTTCAAATTAGGAATAATATCCCCCATACACAAAAACTTGTGCCACTTTTTTTTTACACCGGAGTCAAAAAATGACCACTAACCTGAATGAAGAGCAACTTATTAAAAAAGCGGAGCAGCCTGGGAAAGATGCCATGCAGCTTCATCCGTTTTACAAAGGTAAGATAGAAATCGCCCCGAAGTGCTGTGTGCGCGATTTCGATGATTTCGCTATCTGGTACACACCCGGGGTCGCAAAACCATGCCTTGATATTAAAGAAAATCCGGAATCGGTTTACCAGCACACCAATAAGGCGAATTTTGTCGCCGTGGTTTCAGATGGCACTCGTGTTCTGGGGCTTGGTGATATCGGTCCCGAGGCCGGTCTGCCTGTCATGGAAGGCAAGGCGATTCTTTTTAAATATCTTGGCGGCGTAGATGCGTTCCCGATCTGTATAGATGCCCACGATCCCGATGAAATTATTGATTTCGTCCTGAAACTCCAGCCGACTTTCGGAGGCATAAATCTTGAGGACATCTCCCAACCGAAATGCTTCAAGGTGCTGGACGATCTCAGGGAGAAAGCTCGAATCCCGATCTGGCACGACGACCAGCAGGGTACCGCCGCGGTCACGCTTGCGGGACTAATCAACGCTCTCAAGATTGTCGGAAAGAAAATTGATGATATAAATATCGTATTCAACGGTGCCGGCGCGAGTAATATAGCTATCTCCAGACTTATCATTTCCGCAGGCGCGGATCCTAAAAAGATGATCCTGATCGACTCCAAGGGAACCCTGCATCCCGGCCGCGACGACCTTAAGGTGAAATTCCCCCAGAAATGGCACTACTGCCAGACAACCAATGGTGCAGGCCTGGTGGGCGATTGCTCCGACGCTATTAAGGGCGCCGACGTATTAATCTCGCTCTCAAAATCCGGTCCGGGCGTTATTCAACCGGAATGGATTTCATCAATGGGCGATGACTCGATCGTATTTGTCTGCGCGAACCCGGTACCTGAAATCTGGCCATGGAAAGCCAAGGACGCCGGAGCGCGAATTGTGGCTACAGGGCGCAGCGATTTCCCGAACCAGGTCAATAACTCGCTCGGATTCCCGGGTATCTTCCGCGGTACGCTCGATGTCATGGCGACAACGATCACAGACGAGATGTGTATCGCGGCAAGTTACGAGCTCGCGAAAACCGCGGAAGACAAGGGTATGCACGATGACTACCTGATCCCGACAATGGACGAATGGGAAGTATTCCCCCGTGAAGCTGTCGCGGTCGGACAGAAAGCGATCGAACAGGGCGTCGCGAGAATAAAATTAAGTCCGGATGAAGCGTTCAAAGTTGCGGAAGATATGATCAGCCGTGCCCGTAAGCAATACTCGGTACTTTACGAAAATGGCATCATCCCTGCCCCACCCGAGCGGGACTAATGTAACTTGCGCATTCTGCATAAGATTCCCCTGGCGCGGGGCTTTTAAATTGTATTGGTCTTAATTCCTGTTATCCTCCTCCGGTTCCGTTCCTCGTATTCGTTAAGATTTTGTAAAATATTTTCCGGATCCTGGCGCTCGAGTTGCTCGAAACTTCTATCCAATGATCTAAGCAAGATCATGAAGCTCCCCCGGCCTGACGAAGAAGGAAGTCTCTTCTTTTTGTAATCTGGTCTAAAGAATTGACCATGTCAGACCGTGATACATCCTCCGCAAGGAGGTGTTCTCAGATGACGTCGAGCATCGGCGAGCTGATATTCGAGCGCCAGGAATACATCCGGTTAAGACCCACTACCGATATAGGGGGCCTGCCCTGCAGGGGCTAAATATTTTACCTCTATGGGGTAATATAGCATATTTTTGGTATTTTGTCAAGTACTGGCAAGGGAAAAATGGGATTTTTGGAGGATTTTTGTTGGGGGATTGGTAGCCCCACATCTATCTGATGTGGGAGGGGATGGATATGGAACCCATATCACATAGATATGGGTCTACCGCTCATATAAATTACCTGAAATCATGCCAGGGTAGAACGAAATTGGGATTACACGCTATGCCTAAAACATAGTTTGCTGTCCCACTATAACGTATAATTTCTTTGGCATGGATAATGTGGCCAGAAATTTCATTAAGGCATTTGTTCTATCATCAATCTTACTCTCCATATTTGTTTTTCAAACTTCCTGCCAGAAGGATATCCAAAGCTCTGATCTGACAGATGAGCAGGTCGAATTGCTTCTTACGAATTGTTTCATCCGGAATTACCACTCCTATGACATGTTCGAGTTGATTAAGTATGGAAACCAGCCAGACTTGCATGATGCTATACTTGAAAAAGCTAATAATGGCAGTCCTAATGACCAGGCCCTTGCAAATTTCATTCTGTTTAAACTCAGAGACGATCCGGAGCGCAGGCTCAGGTTTCTTATTAATAGAATAGAAACTCTTACAGGTACAGCACAAACACGTGTAAAATTTCTAATGTACAAATTATATCCTGAATATGATCTAGATTACTTGCCTATACTCCTTGAAGCTGCAGATTCAGATCATCTTGTAACCAGGCAGACCGCCCTTGACACAATCAGGAGATTCTGGAGGGATCCCAGGGCTCTTGAGATACTCCTTGAATCTCTAACTGATGAAGATCCTCAGATTAGGAATGCAGGATTTGGTTCTCTTTATCATGACACATCAGCTGCGGCTGAAATGAGCCAGAATCCTGATGTAATCAACAGAGTGACGTCTTTACTTGACCATGAAGACCAGTCGATACGGAATAGTGCATTCTATGCTTATTCGGCACTTGGTGATCCGGACGAAGTAATCCCATTTTTACTTGACTACCTTGATAATGAAAACCTTCGCAATACTGCGTTAATAAAATTATGTAAAATTGCACCACCTGAATTGATAAAACCAATAATATTCGATGCGCTTAATGATCCTGATGAGGTCTTTGTTCGTAATGCAATCGACACAATGAGATATTTAATTCTGGAACAGGAAATTCTCGATATATTAGTTTCTTTTATAGAGGAGCGAGAATCACCCTCCCACGTAAACGCTGCAACCAGGGTGTTAGCCTTGTTTGACCCTGATGGATTAATAGTTGCACCATTGCTTATTAACTATTTTCAGGATACAAACGAATTATCCCCCTTAATTGCATTGAGTAGATTGGGACCTGATTCTGAAGATGCTATCGCTCTCTTTGGCACAATCCTTCAAAGACAGCTCCAACCTCTCCCCAGTACCGATGCATCCTGGCAAATCCAATATTCAATAACTGGCCTTGGAAACATCGGTAAACCGGCATCCGCGTATATCGATAAGATACTCGATTATGCTCTGCTTTCGGATTTCAATTATCAACGTGTAGCAATACCCGCTTTACGTGGTTTTGGTGAAGAAGCCAGATGGACTGGAAATACTCTGGAAAGCCTAATAGGCCGAACTGATGATCCTGAGTGGGAAAAAGACATCCGGGTAACATTGTATAAAATCGATTATGAACCTGAAAAACAATTGGAAATTTTGCTCGACATGGCTGAAAACCATTTTGGTGAAGAACGCTTTCAAGGTGTCATTGGATTGGGTGAAATCGGCCCGGATGCCGAAGAAGCATTGCCACTGCTCTATGATCACTTACAGTATGCAGTAGGGGGTTTCAGGGATTACATTCAGGATTCAATCGTTTCTATTGAAAATCCTGATTAAAGTGTGCCTATCCCCCCACCCTCACCAGTACCTCAAACTTCCGGTTCTCATACACACTCTCGAATTCTGTTTCGAGTAGATTCTGTGTGTATTCAAAAGCCTCGGGGTGCTCAATCTCCAGCAGTGCAAACCATCCCCTGAAATGCGGTTCAAGGACAATTATATCCGGACTTCTGCCGCTGAAATACCCCAGCGCGGGATCTTCTATCAGAATGTAATCACTCGTACCTGTGTTGAATCCAGGTTCGAAAGTATCGCCTTCGAGTCCAGGTTCGAATGTACCGCTGTTGAATCCAAGTTCGAACGCAAGCTCTGAACCTCCCATAATAATTTGGGGATCGTCGTCCGACTCAAAGTTATTATAGAGTTCCCTGATTTTTTCAATTGCGGGAAGATACACATTATGATAGCTGTCATCCTGTATACGCCTTACATCGCTTCCGACCTGCATCGCGCAAATAACGATCAGAATAGTAACAGCGACAAATTTCGTTATTCTGGAAAACTGAATCAGGTAGACTGCGGAAATTGCTGCAAATGCTGTGTAGAGGGGAAGAATATAAACCATGTACCGCGCCCATTTATTTCCAATCAGGAAAACCATCACGAGGAAAAATACATAGAACAGGATTAACAATGCATTCAGTTTCCTGTCCCGGTTTTTTCCGGCGATGAAAATCGATCCGATGACACCGCCAAAATATGTCAGGAGCGCGAACAGTTTCAATTTCGCAAGGATCGATGAGCCAGCCGACCAGCCGTACGCATAGAGGTAACGCTCCACAAACTCAGACCTGACAGCATCGATTATCGATCGAGACCCAACCTTCCCAAGAAAATTCACGCTGAACTGATCCCAGAACGCGGTCGGATTTTGTAAGATGTAAATCCCCCACCCTGCCGCACCGACAAAATACGGGATTACCGCAAGCAGGACATGCCCGGTTACAATATTTTTCCGATCGAGGCAGATATTCAGAAAAATCATCCCGAAAAGCGCGAGGATACCATTCGGATGTGTCAGGCCGCTTAAAACTACAAGCAAATGCCCCACCAGCATTGCCTTACCGAGATTTTTCTCCCTCGTAAACAGATAGAAAGCAAAAGCGGCAAACGCGAAGGCGGTCGACATCATGTCCATGCGTCCGTCCGACGCGGATTCGATGAAAGTGACATCGATGCCGGTAAGGAACATCGCGAGCAGGGCCATCCAGTAATTATCGGTAACCTTCCTTACAATCGTAAAAATCGAAACCAGGCAGATCAGCCCGAAGAAAATCGACAGGAACCGCATTGAGAACAGGCCGTCCGGGAAAATTGTATACCAGCCAGCCTGGATTATGAAATGAACAGGCGGCTGCCAGTAGGTGTAGCGGTCCATCTTCGTCCATGGGGTTCCGACCATCTCTTTTATGGACGTACCCATATGGCCGTTCTCGATCAGATTAATCGCGGGGGAGTAGAACCATGCCTCATCGGTGTACGGTTCTTTGGTAACCGCGGTCAGTCCAGCGATCAGAAGATACACAAGGACGATCACAACGAACAGGACGGAATGTAATGTTAAACGAGCCATTGTCAGGCAATGGCTGAATCATATTAGGGATGAAAATATATGTCAAACGAAATCGCTGAAACTATCGGGGGAGTCACCCGCTGAAAAATCCGCGAAAAATCCGGGGACGCCTTTCCATTCGTCCTCGAATTGAAGGTGTCCCCGGATTTTTCCTGGTCGAGATCAGGCTGCGCCACTGCGGCGGTGATCTCCTCCTCGTTCTTCGCAGTGCGCTGCGCGTCGTTGAAATGCATCCAGTCGATCCACTGGTCCTGGTCTAGATCGGTGACCTCGCGCCGCCTGACAACCTTTCCTGATGGTGACCTGAGATAATCAAAAATATACACTCAATACTGAGTCACTTAGCTCATACCCAAGATCACTTCAAAAAAATTCGGGAAAAGTAATTATGAGTATATATATTTGAATCAAAGTACCACCAATTATTGATATCCGGATTATGTGATTGAGTATGTTAGGTACTTTGGCAATCTCTTTTTTTAACGGGTAGACCAGCACAATTATCCCCACACCACCGATGTAATCACCAAAAACAGGATAATAAGAACCGATAATATAAGTTGGATTACCCATTAAATACATGATGACGAAAATCAAAGGTAATAAAAACGCAATGCCACATCCAATTAGCAATCCTGTGAATTTTAGTAACCTTATATATGCAAATTTTTTAATCATCTCATAAACAAGATATAACCATAGCCATAGCAGCTATTCCGCATGCCAAAGTACCAGCAGCATAAACCACCGAAGCCGATCCCCAACCAGCCCAGAAATTCCATGTAATTATACCCACTAATAATCCAGTAATGGTTGAGACTGTTCCAGCAGCTTTCACACATTTGGACCATATACAACAAGCACCGCGTATGCACTGCCAAAGATCCCCTTGCAAACTACATGGGTTACTTGGATTATAAGGATTAACTCCCAGCAGTCCAAGTAGGTCACACGCAAATCCAATACCCCTATTTGTTAACCATGAGACAATTCCCATGCCAGTTGGTATTTTCCATTCAGGTGGCGGAATGAGTCCTCGAGGTAAATTACCAATTGTCAAAGCTCCCTGGGTCATATTTGTGGGTCCAACCCAATAACTGCTACTGAATGTGTGTATCCCTTCCGTAATTCCCAGTGGTGAGTGAAGATCCAATGATAGCATTAATTCCCATGGCAATCGCTCCGGAAAACCATTACCTGGAATAGGATAAAGGGGTAGTATCCATGGTCTGTCTCCTCCATCTCCCCCTGGCCCATACGATGGTGGGCCATAAATTGGCCTGCGATTACCTCCTGAAGGCACATCTCCCATTGGTGAAGGGTGGTTCTCACCCCCATATTTAGCATTTTCACACCAGACATGGCACTCACAATTTGTCATATCGCCATAATATGGGATTAAGCATACAGCATCACACCAAGGGTCAGCTTCAATACCGTTTTTACCAACGCAACACATATAACATGTCTTTGGGAAACAACCTGAGTTATCAGGCCAGGGAATGATACAATTTCCGGGATCTACTTCCTGCCCTTCTGGATTAAGATCTTTAGAAACACCAGCAAGGTTGTGGCCACCTAATGTGCCAGCACCCCCTCCCCCCAAACCGCAGCACTGATACCCGCTCGTGTCCGAGTACTGCGTCGGCTGGTTGTAAGCGTACTGGTACGGGTTGTGCGCGAGCGGGAACATCGGATTCGGCGCGCGGTAATTGTTCACCGGGTCGCGCTGCAGGAAACGCCCGAACGCCGGCGAATAGTGCCGCACGCCCATCCTGCTCAAGTACCCGCGATCCGAATCCGCCGCCGTATTCAATTCCTTGTCCTCCAGAAATGCCCCCTGCCACTGGATGTGATTCTCGTCCGTCGATGTGACCGCCGACACCGGCAGAGGCTCACCCGCCGCGCTCACCGCGTAGCCGATATCCGGCTGCGCAATTGCGGTGCTGACCTCCTCCTCGTTCTTCACCGTGCGCTGAGCATCGTTGAAGTGCAGGTGGTCGGTCCACTGGTCCTGGTCGAGATCGGTGACCTCGCGACGCCTGACAACCTTCCCCGACGGCGAACGTAGGTAATCCCACTTGATGTCGTCTGTCACTTCCGGATCGAGTAAATCGAATTCCTAGCTATTTTAAAAAGGTAATTCCTGTTTTAATTGCCAGATTTGGATAATATGCCAAACACAAATTACTACTAGGACTGTCAGATAAATCACTAAAAATTTTTTTATCTCCATTTTTTCAATGATTTTCCTATAGGAAGAAAGTAAAAAAACCGCACAAACTATCCCTGTTGTCCACGATGACATGGTTGTGATCCACACGAAATCTCCTAACCAAAAGTATTCCCAATTATCTTTGTAAAGGTAATATGTGATAACTGGAAATAAAGCTGTAAAGGTAAAAAGTACCAAACATATATATAAAAATATGTAGCTTATCATTTTCGTGCCTGCTTGATTCCCTGACCCATTATCCGAAATTTTACCACAAAACTATCACCCGGGAGCGATACACGGGCGAATAAAAATTGAGAGGAGTCACCATAAGGTGATTCACCTCTAAAATCCGGGACGGATTGTAGAGGCGACACGGGAATTTTGTAATAAATTATTCAGGTCAAAAGAGTTGTTGAAGGATACAAGGTGATTCACGGGAATTTTGTAATAAATTATTCAGGTTAAAAGGGTTGTTGAAGGATACAAGGCGATTCACCTTTAATTTCGGAGAACGATTGGTTTTCTAACCTGTTACCATCCCCTCATCGGCTATCCAATCATCATTCAACCGGGAATCAAGTTGCGATTGGAATTTCTCTAAGGTAAAGTAATCGAAAGAGACAGGTTCTGGAAAAGAAATTGTACACATCGCCCGAAAAGCACCAGGTTATATTTATAAATCCCGTCATGACAGGGATCTATACGGCATGGCTTGTCAACAGGATGGGTATCGACACAGTATGTATATTTGAATCGACGAGCAAACGCGTGATACGTGAGGGTTATCCGGCGGCTTTTCCGTCGGGCGGAACTTTTTACCCGCGATATTTTGAAACCCTGTCGGACGAATCGGGTTTTCCAATTCCGGAGTGGGAGCGAATTCCGGTACTGAAATTTCATATCTCGGGACAGGAGATCGTGCTTAATTCGGATGATGGCCCCGGCGGATTCCAGTTGGTGCTGACCGACATTTTCAGGGATGGTAAAGATAAGTGGTTGCCCTGGATCCAGGATCAGATCGGGAAAAGTGTCGAACTTCTTTCCGATTCAGATGTTAAAGCCATATTGGAATTCCAACCAGTCGAGACAAGCGTCGCTGATTGGATAGAAGGGTTGGGCCTCAAAGATCCGGAAATATTTACAAATTTCTTCGACGCACTTTCCACGATCACTTGCGGGCTGGGGATAGCACAGATCGAAATATCTGATTTTCCATATGTACTTGCAGGGATACTTAACGGCTGGCACACACCGGTAACCAGGTACAGTAACTGGTTCGACAGTACCGGGAAAATCCTTACCGAGAGCGGGGTATTATTGATCGAAGACGATGTGATCCTGGATATCGAAACCGGGGGCAATCGCAGAAGTATTTTGAAACTCCAGGAAGGCAGGGAGCTGTCGGCCCCTGTTCTCGTGGTTCCTGAAAATGACCTTTACCGCCATCCCGCGATCGTCGGCGAACCCGATCCGATTGCCTGGGAGAACTGGTATGGTCGAGCTGCGACACATCTGGAACTGGTAAAAGCCGTTGGCCTTATCCGCACCTCCGGAAATCGTCCCCCCGTAAACGACAATTTTATTACCTGGCATATAGACCCGGAAAAGGGAGGGATATTCACCCTTTCCGCTCCGGTTGAAGGAAGGTATATTCATGGGAACGGCGGCAAGCGATTTGAAACTATCACGAGACTTGTGGTGCCAAACGTTACAAAACCTCTCGGATGGGTGTTTCCCGACCTTGCCATATCCCCAGGATCTCTCGAGGGGAAAAAGATTAACCTTTCAGGTACCGCCCTTTCAATAACTTACCTGGAAGGCCCGATGTGGGGCGATGATATCTACACACAATTCTTATCAGCCGACCGGCTGAGCCGGGATATACAGGAACTGCTTAAATAAAAATTCCCAGCCCCAAAATGAACTAATTCTGTTTCCCTGTTGTATAATTTTAATGTCGGAACCGACGCAGGATAGAAACGAGGATTATCTATGGCCAGATACTTACTACTTTTTATTCTTATGGGACTCCTCTTTGTGCAGGCGCAGTTATACGCACAGGTGAATACCGGTGGAGATTCCACTGATTCGGATATCAGGATCGATTTCAACCTGGTATTTTCATCACTTGAGCTCACACTTGATACGTGGGACGATGAAAACGAACCGGATATCGTGAAGATAGAGGCTTACAAGCGCGCTTCAGGTTACCTGGCGGGAATCCCGTTTCACTACGAGCACAATCGCAACAGGATGACAATAATCGAGGAGGCAGGCAGTATCGCAAATGATCTGGAGTACACCGGTTACTCTTCGGACCTCCCGGGTTATTACCAGTTCGATTACACGTTGTGGATTCCATCAGGCGTCTATGAACAGGCTCGTCGAGGATCCTCAGTACAAGGACACGGCATCAGCCACCTTGAGGATACTGTCGCGGCACGGAAAGAGGCACGTCTCAATGCATTACGGTCGGCGGCAAGGAATGCGATCCGGACTGAATACACCGATAATAATAAACCAATTCCGGGTCTTGTCGACGGCAGAATCATGTGGCACGAGGTCATGGTCGATGAGATCGACCCGGATAGCGGATATTACGTGTACGATATAACAGCCTGGATTACAATCTCTGAAAGCTAGGATCTGAACAGGTTTTATGCCAGTTACCAAAGAATTAGCTGCCGTCCTATCAGATTCCCCGAATAACTGGGAAATAGAAATCATCGACAGCATTGATTCCACCAATGTGGATCTTAGCTGCAGATATGCATGCTCAAGGTTAGCCCCGTATATTATACTGTGGGCCGAAAAACAGACGTCGGGACGGGGACGTCTCGAGCGTAAATGGTTCTCAAATCCAGGGTCTGATATCACAGCATCGGTACTTTTTCCATCGCCGGTTCCAAGGGCCAGTGTGCCGAAGCTTGTTCTCCCTGCCGGGATGGCGCTGGTTAATGTACTCAGGGAAAATTATGAAATGAACGCAATGATCAGGTGGCCGAATGATGTCCTGGTCGGGGGATGTAAACTTGCCGGCATTCTTTGTTCTTACCTGGATGGCCCGGATGCTGTCATATGTGGGATCGGCATCAATGTAAATTCTCAGCCTGACGATCTTGAATTCGAAACTTACACGCCGAGAACAACAATTCTGAATGAAACGGGAAATGAAATCTCCCGCGAGCGGTTGCTGGGGTACTGGATTCTTGAATTTGAAAAATTGTGGGAGCTGGCCCTTGATGATAATATCAGCAATCTGCAGGGTAGCTTCGATAAAATGAATTTCTACCGGGGTCGTAATGTCAGAATACTGGCGGGAGCCGCTTCCGACCGTGAGACCGGTGAAACAAAACCTGAGATCGAATATTCGGGAACCGCGGGGAGCATTAACCATCTGGGTGAATTAATTATCGAACTACACAACGGCGGCGAGTATATTACAAAAATCGACGATGTGATCATTCCCCTTGATCAGTGATTGAAAAATATGAAGAGTTTCTTCATTTTTTTCCGGGTTACCGCTTTTCACCCGACCATGTTATGCCGATATAATCTGTATTGCCTCATTACAGACGATCATGGGGAACCTTTGGCCTATGCAGGTGTCAGTGAAAAATACCAGGCGTCCACAGTTTAAGCAACCCGAATCATTTCCATATCCCCTTGCGATGCGGATTGCTTCAGGAGTCAAAAGGATTACCGGCACTGCATGGATGCCATTTCTGATTTTTTTACTCCCATGCTTGATTTTCTGGCCTACCCTCAATGTCGGCTTCGTGTCGGATGATTATCTCTACCATGCCGCGTTTAGCGATACTTTATGGGATTTCCTCGAAAAAACCATCCTTGTCGGGTCTGGCGGAATAATGACCCCGGAATTTTTCAGGCCCGTGGGGATAATAAGCCTTAAACTGGATTATTTATTCTGGGGTCCCGACCCGGTTGGATTTCATCTGACCAATATTCTCCTCCACTCAATAAACGCCGTACTCCTTTTTTACCTGGCCGGATCATTTGGGATGAGAAGAATCGGAGCATTCGCAGCGGGATTATTCTTCGGGCTTTACCCGTTAAATTCAGAACCCGTGGCCTGGATCAGCGGACGTTTCGATCTTCTGGCAACGACATTTATCCTGTTGATGCTTCACGCATGGTGCACAGGGCGATTGAGAAATGATTTACGCTGGATGATTCCCTCGATCGTAATGTTCTTACTTGGAACGCTTTCGAAAGAAAATGCAGTTGCCGGATTAGTTTTACTGCCTCTTGCCGACTGGCTTCTCAGAATGAGGACAGTAAAGGAACGGGGCACCGCCGTTGGCTGGCAATGGAAGTGGTATATCGTATTCGCCGCTGTTGCTATTGTAGTTATATGGCTGAGGGTACCATTGTTCGGCGATATCGGAGGTTATGCCAATGCCAGGCCAGCATTTTTCGGTGTTCCGTTAACCATTTTGTGGAGTAACTTCTTTAATGAAAACCTGAAGATGCTTTTTAGTCCTGTCTCGAGGATTCTCTGGTCAGAATGGGGGTCATTCCCCCAGCAGTTTTTAATCGTCATTGCCTGGGTTTTTTACGCGGGACTGCTTGCAGCACTCGTGCGGATAACTGTTGCAGCTATCAAGACCGATGGATCCATGTTGATAATCTCAGCTTCTGGAATCGCGTGGATCATCCTGATGATGATTCCCGTTTTACCCATTGAAGGCGTGCAGGATTCCCTGAACTGCGCTAGGTTTTTATATCTACCAATTGCCGGATTTGCGCTATTGACAGCGGTCGCGGTGGACCTTGGATTCAATTCCGGTAAAATTGTCCGCGGGATTACACTCGTAATTTTCATTCTGATACTACTGGCTTACAGCACTGTTCTGACAAGGCATAACCTGACCTGGATCGAAGCCGGACAAATCGCGTCCCGGATAAATACGACCATGGAGACATTTGCGTCGCAACTCCCCGATAACTCCACAATATTTACAATAGAACACCCACTTCTATGGAAAGGCGCAGGCTGTTCGCCACTTAAATACAATTCATACCTTGAATACCGGTACGGTTGTGGCGGAATCAACGTTGTGGAGATGTCTGTTGCCCCGGATGATATAGACATATGGTGGAGTGATTTGAGTGAAAGCTATGCCAGGCCGGCAATTGGGTTTGTATGGAATGAGTCTACTGAGACAATCGATGTATTACCTTTGTTTATCCCCGATGAAATACCAACTGTAGAAACGACAGTTGCAGAACCTGTATCTCCAGATTATGGAGTTGGTGAACCGGAAGAAATTAATATTTTCCCCGAACCAGGTTGAGTCCCGCAAATCATTTTTTTTAGAAAAAATACCCGCCTGAATTTTCAGGGCGGGTGAGATCATGCATAATATTAATATCAGGTTATTCGGTTTCCTCAAATGCGCTACTGATTGCGACACCGGTTTCAATAAAAACCAATGCGGCTTCGATTGTATCTATGATAAATTCCTCTTCCTCAACTTCGAGCCTTGCATTAAGGGCATCCAGGGCAACATCCTGTAAATCATCCAGGCCGTATGAGTAAGGCAGTTTACCAAGTCCCCAAGCAGCAGCTTCACGGACGAAACGGTCTTCATCGTCAAGCGCTTCAATGAGGGTATTAACACCGTCCTCGGATGGGATTTTTCCCAACGCGTAGCAAACTATAGATGGCTCATTCTCAAATTCACCGATGATGATGGTATCGAAAGTTCCGATACCTGTTTCACCCATAGCCCACAGAACACTATTTTTCAAAATAACGTTCTCATCATCGACCGCCATCCAGTAGATCAATTCGAGTCCCTCTCTGAGGTCGGTGTCACTGAACGTGCTTGAATTGTCCCAGGGATTCCCCTCAGGTTGACCGAGGAGGAACACAATTTTATCCAGAGTATCCTGAGTTATCGCCCACGCCGATGTTGGTATTAGGAGGATTATAATCAGCATTCCGAAGAAAAGTTTAGTTCGCATATTGTCACCTTTCTGTCGATCGTTTATTCAAAAACCAGTCTCTTTCCTTAAAATTAAATTTATTTCAGTTTATGGATACGGGTAGTTACCTTCGTTACCGCTTACCCATTCATCGACCCATATCCACTGGGTTTCCCAAAGGTCGTAATCACTCACCGGTGTATAGAATGAATACCACATGAGCTGTTTCGGAATTTTACCGGAAGCGCCGGGAGGATCCGGATAGCATGCGTCATCATCGCAGAACAACCAGGGGAGGTCAGGTGGCGGTCCGGTGCACCACGTGTTCGTTGTCGCACACGACGTCCCGTCCGAAGCGTCGTACTTATAATCAAAATTACCCAGCAAATCGAGGAGGTACTGATCCCAGAACCTTGCCATTCCGTGGCCAAGTTCATGGGCGAGTACTATTTCAAGTTCGTTAGGTGGTGTTCCACGGACCGTAGATCCCATAACGATACAGACATTAAAGGTATTATGGAAAAAGCCCGGACACAGTACCCGGCAGTATGCCGCGCCTGTATTCCCGGCCTTGCTTTGGTTTACAAAATAGACATTGATAGCATCCGGGTAGTTCCAGCCAAAGTCGTTATGCATTAATAAATATTCATTTCCCGAGAGATTCCAGTAGTTAGGATTGGTAATCCAGTCGAAATTATTTCCAGTAGCGAGTTCGAAATTGAACCCGTACTGGTTCCAGAACGTGTTGGTGTCCAGAAAATCGGCAGCCGCCCTTGGCCATGGTGTTGCTTGATTACCCGAACCATCCAGCGCACACCAGAACGCGAGCCAAACGTTCCGCATTTTGGGATACCCGGTATCCGTTGACCAGCCTGAACTACCTGCCGTGTTCCTTGCTTTGATACGATAATCGATTGGGTTGGTGTAACCACTGTAACGGGCATTGGTGTCAAGATACAGATTGGGGTTAGCTCCAGGTATAGAAACTATAGTGGTCCATCCCCATCCAACACCCCATGTGTAGTCATACCTTTCGATATCGTAGAAATCAACAACCCCGGAGGAATCAGACCATGTCAACTCGACTGCTCGATCAGTTAATATCAGCATGTCGCCGTCAGATGCCTGGAAGTTGGGAACCGGTCCCGGAAATGCCGAAGCGGCGGTGTTAACTTCAAACGTACACGATGCACAAACATCCGGAGGACCATGACATGTTAACGGAGGGTTACCCTGGTCCTGGATCGCTACATCAATCGTATGCCAGCCATCGGATAGCCCGGTAAGGTTAACAGAAGTCATCCCGGCAACCCATGGCTCCCACGGATTACTGTCGAGTTTGTAAGAATATGAAAGCGACAAGCCGGAATCAAGGTCATCGATGCCTGTCCATGTAAACAGGTAATGATCAACGAGAATATAGTTTACCGGGCAGTTATCGATAGTTACATCCGGGGCAAAGTTGACGTTGAACATGCACCAATCCTCTGCCATAAGCTGCGGATTTCCGCTGTCACGAACCTGGACTGTGAATAAACGGGGTCCTGATGTCAGCGGTGTCCACAGATAACTGGAGATTCCAACCTGCCAGCCCTGCCATACGCCATCCAGACTAAGGTTATACTCAAGAGTCAAAGGACTGTCGAGATCATCACTTGCAGTCCAGTTAAAAGTATATGCCGGATTATTGACATCCGGTATCGGGCAATTTGTAATGCTTATTGTCGGCGCCAGGTTCACCGTAAAATTACACTGGTCCTGATCGGTTTCACCAAGAGGATCCTGAACCCGGACATAGAACACATGGTTGCCGGATGACAGGCCTGTCAGGGCAAGCGATGTATCCGTCCCCCGGTCTATCCACGCCCCGACGTCGAGTTTGGTTTCATAAGTAAGAGTATCCAGGTCGGGATCGCCACCGAACCATGTAAATACGATATTATCCGCGTTCAGATCCTGGTCCGGACAGTTTTCTATCGTAACCGTCGGAGCGAAGTTGACGCTGAAATTGCAGGTCGCCTGGTCTTTGTAGCCATCACCATCTTCTACTTCGACAATCAACTGGTGAGG
Source organism: uncultured bacterium (assembly GCA_965369865.1). Taxonomy (GTDB): domain Bacteria; phylum JAJVIF01; class JAJVIF01; order JAPKYR01; family JAPKYR01; genus JAPKYR01. The sequence goes on from CBDURU010000022.1 coordinate 24,401, forward strand.
GGTGCCCGATGTCAGCCCGTTCAGGGTGATACTCATGGAACCAACAGGCAATTCAACCCAGCCGTTGGAGTCGAAGTCATACCGGACCTTCATCTCTGAAAGCGGTGTATTGTCATCAGAAACATTCAGGTGCCAGGTATACCAGGAAGATCCAATATAGGGAAGGCAATTTGCGAAAGAGACGCTTGGTGGATTCGACAGAGGCGGAACCGATACATAGAACGTACAGGTCTCTTCGGTCACCTGGCCGTCATGGTCGCGACACTGCACATACACAGTGTGTTGTTCCTCGGTCAGGTTTTCCAAGTGCGCCACCATCCTGTCTACTTCCCAGTCTGACCATACGCCGTCATCCAGTTTCCATCGATATTCCAAGAGTTTATTCGGTGTTACATCGTCTTCACCGAACCATAACATTGTAGTATTTTTAACTTCAAGAACATCTTCCGGACAATTAATAAATTCGACGGTCGGAGGGTTGTTACATATGTTGCCCATATCGTAGAACAGCCGCGCATAACCTGAAAGGATGGCATTTTCGGGATACTCACCGTTCAGACCGTTTGAATAATCCCCCAGCTCCCCGGTCACTATTGTGATCAGGACATCATTGTCGTATGGGCACGGTCCCTGCGGCACGACTTCGCCAATGTCGAGAATCAGTTTCACGGAATGGGGGGCGGAACCATCGAATTCCGACCAGTCCCCAGGATAGAAAACCAGCTTGGTACCGCCATTGATAAACTCATCGGGGCTGTCGAGTACGATCGAGTGTATCTCACCAATGATGCTGGGCTCGCCCGACATCTCCTGCCAGTCGTAAATTTCCAAAGTAAGTTTAAGTTTCCCACCGCGGTCATACATATCGTGCCAGAAGAGCGTGCTGCCGGCGGTTGATATATTACAGTAAAACGCCTCCTGCATATTCGCATCGGCGGGAAAATCACCCGGTATATGAATCGGGGGATCGTTTGCCGGAACCGCCCAGCTAACGATAAACGCATACTGGAACCTGACATCCAGCTTTCCATAAACAATCGGGAAATCGAGCTTGTAATTCCTGCTTAAGGTATCATAAACAAAGAATGCACCACGATTGGAAACGTTAGTGTCGCTCTGGAAATAACTTGTTATATCCCCTGTCGGGTAAAGATTGTGGGCGAAGTACTTGTAAGGGTTAATGGTCGCACCCCAGGCCTCACCCTTGTTACCCAGAATGCCTTCAGTAAACCCGAGAATACCCTCGATGGGAAACTCCATCTGGTTGAACCATCGAGTGTACCCGTCGGCATTTTTCAGAATCGGGTCGTATGCGGGATTGGCGTAAATAATGTCGGTATTCGAGCCGGCTTCATATGATCCGGTAGTGATAATAACCCCGAGCAGGTCGAATGCCGTAAAGACTTCCATGTTTGGGAAAGGATGGGTCAGTGAGAGCTTGACCTCGCATTCACCCGTAATGAACAGCTTTTCCATATTGATCATTTCGATCTGGAAGTTTGCCGGGTCACCCATCGGCGGCGGGATGAAAATATTGATATTGAACGTGTAGTCGACTCCCCTGAGCGGCACAACCGTGAACCCGTCCTCCTCATCCCATGATATATCACAGTAACCGAACAGCGCTTTATTCCCGGAAGCCCCGGGATCAGGGGTCGGGTAGTCAACGGCGCCGGTGATGGATGGCCCGGACGTCGTCTCATTTTCAAGGCTGGTGCCCGGAACGGCTGGATTGTCACCGCCTTTTTTGCCGCATCCCGGCAGAAGTAACAGGAGCAACATTACATATAACAGGAGATGGATTAATCTGGTTAGTAAGAGTTTCACGGGATTTGCAGCAGGCATCAAAGGCCTCCATGTGAAAATTGTGCCCCTCTGGAGCAGTTAACATTACCTTATGTATAGAATCGCCAAAATATGTACCATTTTACGGAACATGGATACGGGCTTGAGGAGTTGATGGCTGTAAAAAGAAAAAACCACCGTTCACTTATAATGTTATAACCTTACAAGGATTCTGTCAACCGGTACGGGTTCCTTAGGCGATTAAAAAATATATACAAAAAGGCGCGGACGAATCCGCGCCGAGGCTCCATTGGATGTATTTAATACATTGCGCTTACAGGCTATGGTTTGGAAGTGCCATCATTCGTCACAACCAGAACCGGCCTGTCGGTGAAGTCTCCATCCTGCTCCGACTCACCACTTATAATTCTCCAGTACTCCATTAAGCTTTCCTCCGGACAATCAAACGAAAATCCCGCTTCAACGAGTTCGGTCAGAATGTCCCAGTCGGTATTAACTAATTCGTCGTCAACTCCGGCATAATAGGAATTCTGGTCTGGAAAAGTGTTGTAAAGAACGTAGAAACCATTCAGGAGGTCCCTGGTCCGGCTGTTATTTTCCCAGGGATCAAGAATACATCGAACCGCGGATAACGCTGTGTTACTTCTGTCGATTGAATTAATCGAGATGTTCTCCCCAGTGAACATGTCTGTTATCTGGATCATCACGTTCTCTGAAACGGGGGACCAGTTGATCGGGACAACGCCATTATCCCCACTCTGGTTAAAAAATGGTGTGGACGATTCTTCAGCGAGACCATCCGGGTCATCCCCGGTGTTATTTTTATCCTTGGAGCATCCAATTGATGTTGACTGCAAACCGCAGATCACAACAAGGCTGAAAATAATCAAACTTAAAGTTATTTTATATGCATTCATTTTTTCTACCTCAAATTTCAGTATTTCGAATTAAATCCTTCATATCATTATTCAAGGCCATAGCCGGTTAAATGACCGTCGCTATCCGCGTCATCCATTGCTATGGGATCATTGTTTATCATTCCACTCAGTGCGAGGTACGGGTTCACAATTCCCGATCCTAATTCACCGATGTAACCCGGGTTATTTTCGTAAACGTCATTGGTATACATTGTCAGAATCTGGACGCACTGCTCGTTGGTTAAATTTGCATTCGCCGAGAAGAGTAACGCTGCGCATCCCGACACGAGCGGTGTTGCCATACTGGTGCCGGAAAGGTATGCGTAACTGTCATCAAAATATGTTGCGTAAATCCCGGTACCGTAGGCTGAAATATCAACCCATCCGCCGTAATTTGAAAAACTTGCTTTATTTCCGCTCTTGTTTATCGCTGCGACCGCAACAACATGGTTATGGGCGGCAGGATAATATGGTAAATCCGTATTTGAATTCGCAGCGGCAGCAATAAGAACCTTGCCTCGAGACCAGGCTCCATCGATCGCGTTCTGGAGCAGGCTGGACTGGTAGGTCGTGCCTATCGACATGCTGATTACCTTGACATTCGACATGTTAGTGGCGTAATCGATAGCATCAATAATCGCCGAGAAAGTCGCTCCGGTGTCTCCATTGGTTGGGAAAATCCTCAGGGGAAGGATAGTAACATCATATGCGATCCCCAATGCGCCGATTCCGTTATTCGCCTCAGCCGCGATAATACCCGCTACGTGTGTTCCATGGCCGACGTTCTGATCGGGTACGCCATCGCCGTTGTTATCTACACCGTCGCCCGGTGTTTCTCCACCAAGACCGTCGCCGCCAGAGATGAAATCCATGCCGGGAACAACATTGGCATCAAGTTCCGGATGGTCTCTATCGACACCGGTATCGATAACAGCTACCCAGACATCCGCTGATCCCGTTTCAATGTCCCATGCGAGTTCCGCATCTATCTTGGGAAATTCATGTTTCAAATCATATTCAGGATCACTCGGCAGGATTGCCAGGTATGCGAAATAGTTAGGTTCAACAATCTCAACCATCGGATCATCCGCGATTTCCCGCATGGCCGCGCCAAGGTCCACATCGGGATCCATCTTCATTCTGAAAATCGGTTCATTCCTGGAAATTCGCTCGAGGACACGGTAATCCTGGCCGGTCCTGAGATTGAGTATGCCTGTCAGGGGTGCATCGTCTGTAAGTTTCACAAGCAACTCACCCGCTACAGCCGGAGCCGTGTACCCGGTCCGGGCATCTGTAAACATTATTTCGTGGACAGGTTCATCCGGAGGAACACTAAATTCATAAGGATTGTATGAAACGATGACCACCATTCCGAACGCCTGGTCGATCCCTGCGTTAATCGATTCGAATACAAGTTGTACACTTCCCTCAGTCCGTGGCGCCACCCATTCGTATAAACCATCGCTGGATATAATCTCCATCCCGACGTCATTACCGTCAACGACCCAGGAACCAGCCGTGCAGATGGCCCTGAAGCTTATATCGTTAACCTCCGGAGCGAGTGCAAGAGTAATAAGATGAGCCGATCCGGGAATTACCGAAGCTAAGGTTGTGCCCGGTTCTATAATTACACCGTCAAGTCCAACATTACCGGTGTTGAGGTCGAGGTTACTGTAATCGGAATCCATATCCGGAGCCAGATTACTGTTAACCGGGTCTGAGCCTCCACAGGCTGTCAAAGTAGAAAGCAGGAGGGCAAAAGATAATATAAATGTAATACGCAACAATTTCATATATAAACACCTCTGAAAAATGGTGATCTTTCTTAAAGCATGCAGTTATCGTGCCATATATCACCTTATAGCAATTATCACCAGAAATCCTGCATCCTTCTATTAATGGGGCATTGCGAACGGCCTATATTACTTGATTAATCCAAATCCGCCAACAATGTCGACGGAATGTCCGAAACGGACATTTTGACCGCACAATCCGTGGCCACGGCTACCCATTTTTCCCCTGGTATCGGCCTTAAAACATCCTGCCTGTATTTAATTAACCTGTATCCAGGTATATAATCTTCCGCATGCGCAACCTGACTGGCGTTATCCACATCCCATTGAATGTATGGTAAATTCTTTAATGAACCGAAGGCCATAAGACAGGTGTGTTTTGTGAACTTCCATGAGATCATTCAGTCTGATTAACCAAAAGGAGCTTGCGGAAAAAAATAGTATTATCCGGCTGGTAACTCACCAATCCGCAATTTGTTAAGAAACTTGAGAATTCATGAACGATATCCAATATCCAGATGGATCCCTGTATTCATGAAATTCGCGGGAATTATTTTCCTTGCGGTAAATTTTTTATATTTCCCGGTATTCGCACAGGATGGCATTAACCTGTACGGGAGTAACGAAGTCGAGGCTGAACCGTCCGAACTCGAACAGGTGCTTGATGAAAGGATCGAGGATGAAGAGGAAATTCTTGCCGGGCAGACCGCGGAAGGCCTTACAATGCAGGTCCGTCTCGGTTTCGGCAGGTATATCAGGCGCGGCCGGTATTTTCCGGTCACGGTAACAATCGAAAACACAGGCCCGTCCAGAACCGGCGAAATAAGAATAATCAGCCAGGACCCCCTCGAACCCCTGACCGCGGTTTTCAAGGCTGAGTGCAATATTCCCACAAACTCGAGGAAAACATACTACCTCTACCCGTACGTATTTAATCCCGATCCATCTCCCTCGATCTATGTTCAGTACGTCGAGAAAATCCCGGTGTTGACCGAAACTCTCGACCTCGTAATGCTCAATGACGAAGAAAATCTGTGGATGGAAGTAGCCGATGAGGGAGCGTCTTTTACATTTATGGCAAATTCGATACTCCCAAATGGGTCATCATTTTCAGATATTTCGCAACTGGTTGCCGAAGAGCCGGTGTCTTACTCATATGGTTCCTATGGTTCACAACCTTCAAGCGGCGATGAGTCGACAATTGATTACCAGGAAATTAATCCTGTGATCGGGTGGCTTCGTGCAGTAAACCTGCCCGACCGTGCTGAGGGTTACAAGAGTATCGATGGATTGATCCTGAATACACGCCGGCTTTATGAATTGACCGAAGACCAGATGGTCGCATTGATGGAGTGGATTGCAGGCGGTGGAAATATGATCGCATGGCTGGGAGACGATCCGACACGGTACCAGGGGTCTTTTCTTACCGGTGCGGTTGACGGCGGTGACTGGGTGGGTCCATCCGTTATAACAGAACCGGTTGTCAGGACAACACTGACATCATTAAACGCGGTACCCGGTCTGACCGGTAACCGGACTGTCCTTGGAAATTTCCCGGTTACCTACGCGCCCCAGGAATCCGCAAGAACGCTCCTTTCCGAAGGCGACATACCTGTTCTGCAGCATCTGAGTTTCGGACGCGGCGATATCCTGCTTTCCGGTCTGGATCTCGGGGCGCTCAAAAATGTAGCCCCGGACGGACTCGACAGGTACATGTCATTTCTGATGGGTTACCTGATGTCGCAGGATGACAGGCCCTCATATATCATAAAAAACAGTCCTGATTATATTCCTTACCTCAGGTATGGTGGAGCCTCCGGTCCCGATGACGAGCAGCAAAAATTTGTCAGGCGTTCATTTTATAATGTCCTTCAGAACCTCGATAACACGATCCAGACCGATAACCTGACCGCACTCCCCGCATTAAAGGCGATAACACTGTTCCTGGTAGCCTACATATTTATCGTCGGCCCGATCAATTATTTCATCCTTTTAAAAATGCGTCGACGTGAATGGCTGTGGTATACGATACCGCTGATTGTGGCTGTTTTTATTCTCGGGTCCTACTCCTGGGCTTTGCAGACCAAGGGTTCAAAACTGTTACTGACACGTGTCAATGTAATCGATGCCTACCCTGAGCATGGACTTGCCCTGCAATCGAGTTATTTCGGTTTATTCAGTCCCGCCGCCCGTCGTTATGATGTAAAACTTGCCGGAGAACAGGACCTGATCCGCGAACTTGAGGTTCCCGACCCATCTACAGAAAGGTATGGGATGCCAGCAGACGATCAAGGTTCAGGTGATCCGTTGACACTCATACAGGATGGAGAAGGAAACACAGCCTATGCCGATAACGCATATATCCGTATCTGGTCGGAGGTTCACTTTGAAACCGAGGGGGCTGTGGAAAATCCCGGATTCGTAGCCGCGGACGATGTATCCCTTGTGAATAATCACCTCCAGGGAACGCTCGATGTCTCACTGGATATTGAACTTGAACATCCTTTCCTTTTCTACTACACGCGAGGCGGATTTTCCACGCAGCCGCTCAGCCAGGACGGGGAGCCGGTTCTGAGCCACGGTAATTTCGCTTTCGATCTTTTCCTCGACATGAGATCGGCAGACCCCGATAACGGTGTAGCTCACGATCTTGCTTTGTCGCCAAAGGAAAATGAACTCAGGAATGTGGCTATTGATATTTTGAGAGCACGACGGCACCAGAACTCGCCCATGGATGAAATAATACTGGCGGGATTCATATCCGGAGTGGCGGCGAGGCCACTGGAGTCGCCGAGGGTCAGGTCTGTCAGGGAACAGACGCTCGTCCTGTACCATATTCCGCTTGATGATGTCGGTGGGCCGTTCAACGTCGACAACGCCTCATATCACATTCTCGGCCTCCGTGCGACCAACATGGAAATCGAACGGAACGGCGATTTCCTCATGGAAGACGGCGAGATGATCTATTCAGTCACGTTCCCACCGATAGATAATCTGACTGATATGCCGGGATCATTAAAGCTCAACGTGGGAGTCGGCAGATCCGGTGGTCGATTCATTTTCACCGCATTCGACCATCAACAGAACCAATGGGCTTCACTCCCCGAGTGGAAAACGTCAGGTTATATTATTACTCTCAGCCTTAATAATGTATCCCGATTCATAGCCGACGATGGAAGGACCCTCTTATTGAAGATCGAGGGAAATCCGGAAAAAGAAGGGGATATAATCTCGCTTAATGGCATTCTGATCGATGCGTCATAGGATAGAACCATTTACCAGCCTTACCATTTACCTTGTTGGTGGAATCCTTACCCAACCCGCATGGCTGATGGCGCTCTTCCTTTTCCTGGTCTGCATGGTGCCATTTGCAGGCGGGACAATGCCGTACAGGGGCGATGCGTCGCAATTTCTCGATCCCTTCGCGTTCAGCTTGCTGACGCCATCGAACAGGGCGTTCGGTCCGGTATCGATGCTGGCGCTCGCGGGAATTTTTATTATCCCGTCCGCGATGATCTACTGGCGGAACACAAAATTGCCATCTATGCTTTTTAACAATAGTACTGTAACAGTCAAGGGAATATTGCCGTTTGCAGCATGTTGTTTATATTTCCTGATCCTCCTGCTAAGTCTGCCATTAATCGTGCATTCATCCGCTTTCCAGAGTCCAGCCAATGTCGCGATCTCCATTTTCGACCTTGTTCTGATCGCGTTATCCGTAGCATGGCTGGCCAGTTTCACAATGAAGAGCGTACGGGAACCAAGGCTCGGATCGCTTGTTGTCTGGATGGTCATCGGCGCCTATCATCTCGCGCGGTGCATGACCGATGAATTTTTAATAGCGCCGGGGATTCGCGATTTAATTGAAGGAACATGGACCCTGGTAGCATGGCATGGGATTCTGGCAGTCGTGGCTTTCACGCTGCATTCAGTACAGGGACCTTCTCGTCAGGAAATGATAAACTAGGAATGTAATAATGGGGAAACAACGAGGAAAAAAATTTGAAGTGTCCAAACAAAACCGGTCGATCCGGCTGATCTCAATCGCCCTGGCAATATTTTTTTTACTTACCGCACCGGTTACCGCAATTCCCGATCCTGATGATCTGATTATCGGGGGCACATTTGGTTTCAATGGCTATTATAAAAAGGAAACGCCGACCCCGATAAAAATAACCATCCGGAACGACGGCGAGCAGTTCGATGGATGGATTTCCGCCGATCTTTCATCGTGGGTCCCGCCAACATACTACACGAACAGGGTCGCGATTCCTCCGGGCACCAGCCGCACGATTGAGCTTAGTTGTTTCGGGGCTTATAACGCGACAACGAGGAGCATAACGGTCACTCTACTGACATCGGATGGAAATCCCATCAAGCAGGAAGTCCTCGATATTTCGATTATCGGATCATCGGATTCGCTGGTCGTTCACCTTGGGGATCCATCAGGCGATCTGGACAAGCTGTTCGAGGGTCCAAATCCCGGTGCAATTGTGATGGTATCTGAAGGAAGCAATCAACTGCCAGGAATATATTCATACCAGCCGAAAATTTTCCCGGTGACCGCCAGTCCGACGGACCTTCCAGGTAATCCAATTCTGCTAGAGGGTGTATCGCTTATTACAGCCAATATCTCAACCTGGCTGTCACTGCCCGACCCGATCCGGGATACGATTTTTGAATATGTCAGGCATGGTGGAAATATCCTGATTTATTACCGGGACGGGATCGATCCTGTCGATGGATGGGAAACCGATCCGATTTTGCATGTAAGCCCGATAGATGGCACTGTATCAATCACATACGATGAATTCGTGGAAGCCTGCAGCGCTGTTTTTCCCCCAAAGGAATACTGGGGTGATAAGCCGACCTTTGGTTATGAAATCGAAAGAAATATCAGCGGTGAATTCATCGAGGATACAGAGGTCGAATCCCTCAACAGCCTTCCCAATATTCAGAAATTACAATTTACCCCGCCCGATTCATACAAGTTAATCCAGGTTGAACCGGGTGTGCCTTCCGTAGTTATCGACTCGCGCATCCCCGGCACACCATTGTTATCGACGCGTCTTCTAGGAAAGGGACATGCCGCATTTGCCGCGTTCGATCCCTTTGAAGGCTCCCCCACCGCTCGAGACCTGCCTGTCCGTCTCCTTGCGCTCTCGGGCCTTCTCAATCCGATTTCACCCGTGAGAGAACTCGCGTCGGACTCCGTGATCACTATTCAAAATCTCCAGGAACTACCGATCCAGGATTTTTTCAGACGCGGATCGCTTTCGAGCGGCGGCCAGGTTATGCGATGGCTTGAGGCACTTGGACCGGCGCTGATTTACCTTCTTGGACTTCCAATTCTGATCATTGTCGCGAAAGGCCGGGGCCAGATAATCCTCGGTCTGTTCATAATCTGGTCGGTGGTTTTTACCGGATATACGCTTGTTCAACGAACCATCCCCCTATCCGACAAAATTATGATCAACGAGGTTTCCCTGTACTGGTGCGAGGCGCTTATACCGGATGAGATCGATTACGCCGACACGGGAGCAACGATTTTATATACCGGCATGTCATACAGGGCGACCACATCGGTCCCGCGTAACATTGAGTTCAACTACGAAAATGGCGTACTCGATGAATTCGTAGACCCGACAACATGGCCGTACGGCAGGCTGACAATAGAAGAGGGCCACAACATACGCCTGCCCGATCTGCCGCTGGAGACTATAGCCTTTCAAACCTCCTCGCCCGGTGAAAGGAAATTCCTGTACCGACGTCCGGCGCCCGAGTTGACAGCCACGGGCCAGCTTACGGTCGGGCCCGATTTCGCCCATCTCTATTTCGACGCCAGGCTTCCTTTCCCCACCGAAAGTTCACGGGTTACCGTAAGCTCGAATGAGATGTTTGTCGGGAAGAATTTCGGCCCCCAGGGCGAGGAATTCCACCTGGACATGGACTTTATTGAAAATGCGGAAATCCGTAGAAGCGAGGACCTTTTCCCGGACTGGCAGTGGGAGGGTCCGGGAAGTTTCGATCCCGCTGATACTGTCTCGCATGAACAGGATATCCCTCATCAGCTCAGGCGGGTCCAGGATATTATTTTCTCAATGCCGGTTCGACGCGCGCAATTTAACCTGGTCGAGGATGAAACCGAGCGTCCACTTCAGGCGCAGATGATGCTGACGTCGTTTGGGGTCGCGTCCGATGTAAATATCGATCGGGGAGAGCTGGAGCATCATTCGATGACGGTAATGGTCATCTCGATCCCGATTGTGTATGTCGAGGAACCGAGAGGGGAGTAGGAACCTGACAATCCACTGGTAAACATGATTTTAATTAATATCTATTTCAATCTCATAAATAGTAAACGCTGGAGCAATAAGATGATAATATGGTTCGAATTCGTAATCATGATTTACAATACCAATCAATTGATAAATCCCGTTTGGGTGAGTAAAAAAATAGTGATAGTTAATACAACGCCAGTGAGCGGGATCCGTTGAATCGCACACATCAGTCGCATATTGAATCTGGTTAATCGAGATTTCCTCACTCCAGGATGCTGCCCATGGTCCAATGCCCAAATATCCCGGATCTTCCGGGAGATACCAGTACTCAATTTCAATACGGTTCTCGTAAACAGAGTGATTTTTCCAGCCGCAGCATTGATCGGAGTCGATCACCTCACCGTCATTCCATACAATATTGAAGCTGTAACATTCCGGCATATTCGCTGTGATCGGGAAATCATCAACCGGGTTGGTTACAGGCATATTTATCGGGGGCTCCCAGCAGACTTCAACAGCATAACCGACTTCCGCGGTTCCCGGCGGTAACGCGATGTGATAAACGCGTTCGACCGATTTTCCAACCTCAAGCATGTGCCGTTCCTCGTTCGAGTAAAAATCCAGATAAGCGTTGACATTCGCTGTGGGAGTTTCGCCCGCGTATTTGCCGGGCCAGTAGCTGAAGATCGGCAGGTCTGATCCCGAGTCGTACCACGGGCTCCAGCGGTGCGTATAACCATCCGCGTTCAGGACTTCCGGGTCGCCCAGGTACCTCCATGAAAGACGATAATCCTGGGGATAAAGAGGGTATCTTTCGTACGCGATTGGAATTATGTGCGATCCGCGAAACATTAATATCCCTTTGACGTCAAAGACAGTAAATTCGGGCATCCCATAGAACGGATTTGTTATTTCGAGCGTCAGGTCGATAGTCACATCGCCATTCGAGTGGATATCGGTAACCAGGACACAATCGGGATCCTGATCCTCAAGAAATTTCAACGCGTTGAGATGTACCCGCGCGCGACGGTTTGGAACAAGTTCCGCCGATGAGTGATCCTCGCTTATATAGATCATCCCATTGCCCCAGAGACGGTGTGGTTCCGAAATTTCTTTAACCTCACCCAGCTCAGGCGCGCTTACTCTGGACTGGTCGGCGCTTCCATCGATGAAACCAGGATCGGTGGGGATCGTCCCGGTGCGTGCGCAACCAAAAATCAGGATAGCAACCAATATTAAAAGAAAATGGGTCCTCATGAAATTCCCTCCACAAAAATGTTGCCCTTCTGTTTCACAATTATTTCCCGGCAGAATGCCCCTCAAATAAGTTTTACTTCATAATTGCACATAAGTCAACCATGAAAATGATTTTAATAACAATGAGGATCAATATATTAATTAATTCTCATTTTATTTGGTCATTTTAAGAGTTGGTGTTAGACTATAGTTCAGCAGATGGGTAAGCCGTCCAAACCTTTTGAGCGTTACCGCACACGAAGTGCCCTGTTTTTAATGATCTACGCGGTCACCGCATTAATTTTCGGTGTGCCCAATATCAGCATTGTCACCCCCGAATCAGACCAGACACTCGGTATCATACTTATCACCAGCCTGCTCGTTGTGACACGCCTCATCGGTTACGCGAAAATTGCCGGGTACACTCTTCTGGAACCCGAAATTATCAAGCGTAATTCAGGGCGGATCGCGTTCGCTGTCTGGACAATAGCTATCGTGATGATCGCGAACGCGGCATACTTCCTTTACCGGTTCAGCCTTACGGATATTTCCGTCGTGGCGGTAAGTGCCGGATGCCTCGCAAGCGCCGGAGTAATGATCAGCCACCTTCTGGCGTCGAGGGACCGCGGGATAAGCAGGTCCAGCCTGATGCGGATGGTGTCCGGTATATTAATCGCCATCGGATGCGCGGATATCTGCATTCTAAGATATGGAATCCTCTCCCCGATTATCGGACTTATCACCTTATTTTTCGGAATCTACACGGAGCGGAAACCGCTTGCCCTGGCAGGGAAACAAACACTTGCGGCAGCGAGCGGTGCAGCCGGGGCGGGAATAATAGTCTACTTCCTCAGATACTACCTGGACCCATCGCTGACCGGCCAGACCGCGGTCCAGCCACAATTTGCCATTCTTATCGGCGCGGCACTCACAGCAACCGGTCTGGCATACTATGTCTACTCCAGACGGGTATACGCATCGAAACCGGTGTAAATCCATACGACTCCAGAAAGACCTCTGTCTAAAGAGACCGTTGCGAAAGTCGCTCTGAGGCGCAGCAAGCAGCGCCCCTACGAATAGAACCCGCATGAATAGAACCCGCATGAATAGAGGCTTGTAGGGGCGCCGCTTGCTGCGCCCTGGTCCAAATTCAGGCTTTTGCAACGGTCTC
>CBDURU010000023.1:0-37388 GCA_965369865.1 uncultured bacterium
GACATGTAAGACGTGCAAGCATAATGAATCTTCGGGTCGAACGTGCTTGTCGACGTAATCTACCCGTATCCCGATACACCCGAGACCCCCAAAATCCGACAATCTCGGGATTTGCCCTGATACGGGAAATTACCGCCTGAGCCCGGTCATAACGCGGATTTAGCCCGATCAGGGGATACAAAAAAAAACGTAAAAAAAAGGGGAGATACGGATACACCCGATACGCTTTAGACTGCTGGTAAATTCCCGGGAACCTATTCCCTCGACACTTACGCTCCATTCGGATAAGATATACGCATGCGGTGTAAGGTCTGTAATTCATACATCCCCGAAGGCGCCACACATTGCCTCGAATGCGGCAGCAGTTTCGATGAGATCACCATCTGCCAGCATTGCGGCGCGGAAATATCCGCAAGCGCCGGTTTCTGCAATAAATGCGGCACGCCGAAATCAGCACCGGGAGAAATTAATAACCACCTGGAAATCAAAACTCCTGCGAATAGTGCTGGCGACAAAGGAGCGGTCGAGTGCGGTCGTTGCGGAGAAAATGTCCCGACCGGGGTCCAGTACTGCCCGACATGTGGTACAAATGTTACATTGAACCGGAAATCTGAACCTGAACAATCAGCGGGGGTCGTAACTGGTGAATCCGATCCCACCGATCCCGATACAGACAGACCGGAATGTCCAAGGTGCGGCACCGTCCCCAGAGGGTCCGCGCGATTCTGCCATAATTGCGGACGATTCCACGGCACTGACATAGAGGACGTCATCTGCCCCCAATGCGGCGCGACAAACAGCCTCCGTTACGCGCGATGCCAGTATTGCGGAGCCGACCTCCCATCCGGGACACCAAAACAATGAACCCGATCGACGAAATATCTATTGAACCCGGTGCAGCCAAAACGGCCGACGGACTTTACGGCGAGCACCTTCAACGCGATTACCTGTACAAACGTGATGTCCACTCGATCGAGATGACGGTCTCGCTTTTCAACAGCTTCGTTCTGCATAAGTCAACCGGGGAAACTTTCCTTCTGGTCGAACTGCTCTCGAAGGAAAAACCCCGCGCCGGACGTGAATCGCCGCTGAATTTAGTCCTTCTTCTCGATAAATCGCACTCCATGTTCGGCGGACCGATAATTGAGGTTATCAAGGCCGCGAAAGTTGTGATCGATCAGCTTACCGGCCGTGACAGCCTGACAGTGATCGCGTTCGACCAGGACGCGAAGGTGGTTTTATCGAGCCGCCGGGTCCTGAATAAAGAGGAAGCAAAACGAAGGCTGGACAAAATCGAGGTCGAGGGCGGTTCGACAGATCTCCATGCCGCGTTGAAACTCGGACTCAAAGAGTTGCGCGAATTATCCGCCGAGAATTCGATCGATAAAATGGTCCTACTGACAGACGGCCGTCCGACCCACGGCGAAACGCTGGATCAGAATTTCTTCCAGCTCGCGGAAACCATACGGGAAAAAGGCGGAAGCATAAGCTCGGTAGGGGTCGGACTTGATTACAACGAAGACCTTCTAAGTTCAGTAGCCCGATTATCTGGCGGCGGATTTTATCACTCGGCGCGTCCGCGTGAGATTAAAAAAATCTTCAAGAAAGAAATCGCGCACTTCCTGAACGTCAGCCACAGAAATCTCGAGATGGTGATCACCCCGCGGAAGTGGGTCAGGGTCAAGGAAATTTTCGGCCTTCCGCACCGATTCGAGAGTGGAAAACATATCGTGCAATTACCGGACCTCGAAAAATATACCGAGCAGTCGGTGCTTTTAACTCTTCAATATGAAAATCACCCGGCTGGACTGTTCAGAATGATCGATGTCAAGACCGGTTACTATCATGTCAGCACCGGGATCGAAAGTGAATTGTCCGGATGGGCGGCGGCGAGGTACGTCGACGATCCGACAATAATCAAGCGCGGGAAAAACCCGAGGGTCGATAAGGCTCTGCTCCGTCGAAACGTCAAGAGCGATCTCATTTCAACCATCAGGGGAATCCGCACGAGAGTCCTGAGTGTCGAGGACGCGCAGGACCAGTTGAAGGACTACCAGCGGACTTTGATTCTTTCCGGGAACACAAAGGAAGCAAGGGAACTCGGCGAAGCTATCCAGCAACTCGCGAAAGGCCGCGAGGAGGACGCGTCCAAAACTCTCTCCCAGTCGACCTTCTCCCTTGACAGGGGAAAACGGGACACTGACATCGAAAATGAACCCGAACCTGAACAGGCTGGTGATGATGAATGAGTGCCTGCCCGATCTGCAGAACCGAAAATCCGGAAATCGAAGATTGGTGTACCGACTGCGGATGGCTGATGTCGCAGCAGCCCCCCGATTCAGGGACCTCCGATGATGTCGATATCCAGGATGAAATCCCATTCAAGGCATTCGTAATCCTGCCTGAACGTGGAAGTGTAATGCTCAGGAAAGCCCGTACGGTTGTCGGACGCGAATTCGGGGATATCCTGCTCCCCGAAGACCTGAATGTCAGCAGGATTCATTTCGCCCTGATCGCCGAACACGGCGGCCTGTATGTAGAAGACCTTCGCAGCTCAAACGGATCACTCCTGAACGGTGTAAAAATCCCGCCCGGACGCAGGTATCTTCTTTCCGACGGCGATGTTATCACTGCCGGCGACAGCGCGATCAAGGTCGAATTCAAGGGTATCGAGAAAGAGGGCGAGGAAGTTCCGGGGCTGTATCTTGTGGATGAAGAGGGTAACAAAACCAGGCTCAGGCAAGGAGATAACACGGTCGGACGGCTTCCGTTGAATACAATCACGATTGAATCCAGCCCGTTTGTCGCACGCGAGCACGCGATCCTGTCGCTCGAACAGACCCCATCCGGCATGCTTTTCCTCTATCTCCTCGACATGGGTTCATCGAACGGGAGTTTCATCAATCACAAACCCGCCCCGGCGCACACGAAGGTCAGAGTCAAGGTCAATGACGAGGTCTCATTTGCGGATGTAACATACCGGATTCTCGAGATCGAGCGTGAGGAGGACTGAAAATTTGTTCTGCCCCGACTGCGGACGGGAAGCGCCCGATGATAACAGCTTCTGCCCGATCTGCGGGTACCCGCTCGCTAAACTTGCCGAGCGAATCGAGCAGGATAAAATCGACGGCATGGGCTGGGCGGAAAAAATTGCAGGGAAACCGCAATTCGAGGAGAAACCACCCGGCGATGAGAAGGTGGTTTCATTCATAACCGGAAAAGAAGCACCCCCGCCGGAAGAAGAAAAAAAAGGGCTCTTCTGCGAGAGATGTGAGAAGAGGATCGATGTTGGAGTGATGTGCGCAAGCTGCGGCGACCGCCTGCCGTTCCATTCGGATTTCGATCCTTTCCTTCCATCGGCATTTTCCAGTTTCTGGAAAATGGCTCTGGCGCCGAGAAGTTTCGCGATTAATTTCCCCTACCCCATCAAGGGCGGGATTATTCAGCCTGTACTTTATCCCGGAGTAGCCGCGGCGGTTTTTATAATAACCCTTCCGCTGGTTTATTATCACCTTCTCGCCAGATCGGGAGAACGGGCCTTATACTTGATTCCAGCTATCATCGGATTCGTCCTGTCCATGCTGGTTATCCCGGTTCTTGTGTACCTGAGTTCAGGATTAATTCACTTTGTCGCGCAATTGATCGGCGGGAAATGCCAATTCAGAAGAACAGTGAGAGTTTTTGCCGCCGGAATTCTGTGGATTTTGATCCTCGGTATTATCCATAATCTGATCAGGTGGGGAATGTTTTTTCTAAAGCCTTTGGTAATAGAATACATCCAGCCGTATTTCAGTCAGGGTCCTGTGGATACGGGCAACAAAGACTGGGTACGGAATTTAGTGGTTTTCGGTTTGTTAATAATCGGATGGTTGTACACTTGGGCATTTGGAAGTCTCTACAGGCTGAGATGGTGGGTCGCGATCGTGTTAACATTCGCTACTTATATCCCTATTCTCTGGATCCCCTGGATTTATCTACTGGTGATCTTGCCGCTGAGAGCGAGTGGCTTGTTTTGAGAATGTACAGACCGGGGACACCTCATTTCGTCCTCGAAATGCAGGTGTCCCCGATTATCTTTGACGGTTATATCCTGAATTCCTTTGGAATCCCCATGTGATAGAATAAATAAGCTACAGATTTTGTTTATAGACGATATTATTAATGTTATTAAATCAGATTTAAAGTGCCTTCAAAATCAGGAAAATTTGACCGAAATGAACTCATCAGTCTGATTGTCGCAGTCGCTGTCGGGTTCCTGATACGGATCTTCCTCGCCCGGTATGAAACCGAGGTTGGCGTCGATAGCGTCCATTACCTGCTAATGGGCGACAATATGGCGCGCGGGGTTGGAATCGATACATGGGACACGACCGGCGGACGATGGATCATGCCCCCCACATTCCCGATTCTCGTAGCGATGTTCAGGCTTTTCGGTGCTGGCCTCGAATGGGCGGGACATCTCGCAGCCGTGACTGCCGGGTCCGCTCTCCTGATACCGATATATTTTCTGACAAGACGCTTATTCAATGTTACCACCGCGCGGGTCGCTGTCTGGCTTGCTGTTTTCACACCAATTCTGGTTGACTATTCAGTTGTGATCCTGACCGAAAACCTGTTCGCGACCTTCGTGCTTGCGATGCTCGTTTTCACCCACAGGGCATTTTCCGAAGATGGCAGGCTTCTCGATTCTTTCCTTTCCGGTATTTTCGCCGCGTTTGCTTTCCTTACAAAGACATTCGGAATTTTTCTTGTGCCGTTTCTCGCGCTCAGCTACTTTCTCTCGAAGGGTGGACATTCGAAATCCAGGCCATTACAACAGGGACTAATCGCGATTCTCGGATTCCTTGTTCTTGCGGTTCCCTACTGGGTCGTCCTTCATCAGCAATCGGGACAATGGGCAATCGACGGCAAAGGTCTAGGGCAGGCCTCGAGGATTTATTCCCAAAACCTGGCGGAAGAACATATCGATCCGAGGTATACAGGCCAACTCACTGAGGACGGGTCCGATTTTGCTATCAATGTAAACCCGGAAGGCACTCATCCCGACTGGGCAACTCCACCCGCTGTCGGTTTCTATTTCGTGAAAAAATACATCCAGAAACTTGTCAGGATCTACCAGGATTTCCCCTTCACGCCCACCTACCCGAACAACATTCTCCTCTTGTATCTGTTTCCGACCATACTGCTGGGTCTGGGGATTTTCACCGGGTCGGGACGATGGGTAGAACACCAATCAGACAGGTTTTTGATTTTCTGGCTGTCCCCGTTTATATTCTGCATCCCGATAATTTTCATCGAGGTCAGGTACTTCATCCCTGTAATCCCATTGCTGATCCCTTTCATGGCGAGAGGTGTCGAGGTTATCGCTGGCTGGACAATGACCCGGTTCCCGGGATCGGGGAATGTCCCTGAATCTAAACGGATCGGTACTGTCATAACCGTGATTACAATTATTTTCGCGATTCTCGCACTTCCCAAACTGACATATAAAGTCACCAATCGGGACAATCCGATGGTGTCCTATAATCCAAGGAAAGAAGCTGCTATGTGGCTTCTCGACCGGGGTTACCAGCCTGAGAAAATTATGGAGTACGCTCATTCTGTCAGTTTTTACTCGGGAGCGCAGAGTATCCTTATTCCACAGGGTGATCTCGATGATGTAATAAATATCGCGCGTAATTACGATATCGAAATTCTTTCACTCGACGAGTTTTTCGTCCGGAGATCGCAACGTCGCCCGGAAATTGAATTCCTGTTCGATCCGCACAGTAAACTCCCTCCCGAACTTGAAAGAATTTACGTCGACGAAACATATAATGAACTGCATCATTTTCTATTCAGAATCCGGTCCCAGGCAGAGCTTGATGGAACCGATAACCCGCCATAAACCGTGCCTGAACTATTTCTCTCAATCCCACTCGCGTTACTAATCATACTGGCATGTCATGAAGCCGGACGCCTGATCCTGCGCCTGCTCGATCTCCCGCCTTCAATACCTCAACCGATCAACCGGGCTTTATTCAAATTTGCACTCGGCTTAATCGCAATCGAATTCGTCCTCAGCATCCTTGGAATTACAGGTCTTTTGTTAAACTGGCTAATGTGGGCACTTTTAATCGGACTTCTCGCGAGCGCTTTAAAATTCGGGCGTGAATCGATATCATCGACAGCCTCCGCGTTAAAATCTCTATGGCGTGAATCTGTTAAGATTCCACTAAACGCGATTCTCGTCTGGATCATCATCCTTGCGCTTTTGATGGACTTTATCCTTACGATGGTTCCAACCACGGCCTGGGACGCCCTTACATATCACTATCCACTTCCCATGCAATGGATTCGTGACACCGGATTCGTTTTCAATCCGGGAAACTGTTACTCCGAACTCCCGATGGCATCCGAAATGATGTTCGCGTTCGCATTCGGGCTTGGGGGAATCTCGGATAACGGACTTGGTGCCGGGCATCTCGCCGCGAATCATCTGACCTGGTTTGCAGGATTCCTGGCAATCCTCGGTTTCATTGCAATAGGACGAAAAATCGGGCCGAGCCTTGTCCCGGTTAAATATAAGGCTGAAAACATCTGGAACTCATGGACACCCGGGCTTTTGGCATCCGTTGCTTTCCTCAGCCTTCCAATTGTTTTTGTTGAGGAAATGGAAGGCGGTTATATTGAGAATTTCATTGTCTTCCTGTCTGTGACCATCCTGATCGCGCTCCTCTATTTCCGGGACACAAAGTCAGAAAAGCTGATAGCTATTGTCGGGGTTCTTTCGGGTGGATTACTGGCAAGTAAACATTCAAATATTTTTCTCTGCGCGCTTGTATTGATCATCCTCATTATCTGGATGATAAACCCAAGGGATCGGCCGGGGTTTCGATACGGATGGAAAATTATTATATTCGCGATACTGATGGCAGTTCTTATACCGTTCCCATGGTGGCTGAAAAGCTTTATTCATACCGGCGATCCGGCATGGCCATTTTTAACAAAGCTCCTGAATCCCGACGCCATGGTCCCGGACATCATGTACTGGTCGAACCCGAATGTCGAACGATCCGGCTGGGGATTTATCACATATATAGCCCGTTTGACCTGGGATGTTTCGCTCGTCCAGCTCGATTTCAGGCTCCTGACATGGTATTTCCTGCCGCTGATGCCCTTTGCGGTGCACTGGACTATTCTGGATAAAAATGCAAGGCCGATCGGGATAATCACGTGGCTCTTAATACTCGTAATTTACCTTCTCGCTCCCGGCGAGCCCCGATATTTACTTACTGCCTGGGGTTTATATGCAATCCTTGGCGCCTGGAGCCTGCTGAGAATATTGAATGTCATATCTAAGATCGCAAAATTTATTCTACCAATACTGTTAATCCTCCCAATTGGATTTTCACTTGTGGCACGAACCGGGGAGATTAATAAGCGAATCCCTACGATAATTGGCGTTGCGTCGGTTGAGGATTACTTTGAGAAATCGCATGACATCTGGCGACAGATAAAATATATCAATGAGGAAACTGAAGAGGATGCTCGAATCGTACTGATTGAGCCAAGGAACATGTACGTTCAGAGAGAATTTATAATTTGGTACCCGTTTCCGACACCGGTTACTGAAACCTGGACACTTCGCTATACTGAATCTCTTGTGGCAGAATGGAAAGCAATGGGAGTCGATTACATTTTTCTTTCATTTGGCCCAAACCATCGTGCGGTAACTCTGGCAAGGGAATTGTGTGCCTGTAGGCTTATAAACAATCCATGGGACACTGGTTTTATTAGCAGGGACACGTTGTCTTCCGACCCCGCTACATACACGGAACCCATTTTACGGCAAATAGCAGAGAATAAAGATGTTGCATTCATGTTAACAGATGCCGCGATTGACCGCATGAACGAATATGATGTAAGGGCAATTTCCATGCTGGACGATATGATCCTCAACGGTTGGTTAACTGTGGAATTCAGCGGTACTTCTGCAGGGACAATATTTCGCTTCAACCCACCCGATCAACTCGAGGTGGATGCCGAATGATCCAGGCTGTCCTCACATTCCCGGTTTTCCTGCTCGGACTCTACGGATTCGGTGAGTGGATCAGATCGCGAATATTTGGCGATGAGCCACTTTCAGCGGGACGGGTCGGACGTGCTCTGGCATTTGGGTTGCTTGCACACGGATTATTAATGACAATTCTCGGATTTCTGTGCGTTCTCTACCCAATCGTAGCGGGAATTCTGTCCGCACTCCCGTCGATTCTGTTCTGGAAATTCTGGCTCCGCGATCTCAGGTTGCTATTCATTAAAGCTACATGGAAATCATCGAAACCTTTAAACATTGTAGAAACTGTTTTCATTGTCATACTTGTTTTCATTACACTCCTGCGAGGATTCAATGCGCTCGCGCCGAATATTTCATGGGACGCGACCTCGCACCATTACCTCGTCCCATCAGTCTGGCTTCAAAACCACAGTGTATCCGATCTAATGAGCGTTATTTATTCTTACTATCCATCCCTTACTGAGATGGGAATCGCAGGAACCATGGCACTAGGTACCGATTTCCTCTCGAATCTATACGGGTGGATTTTCGGGCTTGTCGCGATTCTGCTCCTGATCGATATTCCTGTCAAGCATTTTTCATCAGGAAATTCTAATAGAATTAATACAGGTCGATTCGCGGGGATTACCGCCGCTTTTATCTTCACACTATTTCCAGGTGTGGGTGTACAGACATCCGGGGGTTATGTTGACTTACCTCTCGCTGTGTGGGTACTGGCGACAATCACATTCCTCCTCGAATTCAATACAAATCGTAACTGGAGTAATCTGATTGCAGCGGCATTTTTCTCGGGAGCGGTACTGTCGACAAAACATATTGGATTACTGATCTTTCCTGGATTCCTTTTCATCCTGATATGGCAGCTCTTTTCAAGTAAGGAAAAACAACTTGAGAAAAAAACAATCTGGAAATTCATCTGGACATTTATTGGAATCTCAATATTACTCCCCCTGCCCTGGTATATTCGATCCGGATGGCTGACCGGAAATCCATTTTACCCGTTTGGAATTTTCGGCCTGCCGACACCACCGCATCCGCCGTTCACAATCGAATCCTGGGTGCGCCCGGATTACGTCCGCTCAATTCCGGGATTACTCTCATACTGGCTCTACCTTGCATTCACGCCAAAAATCGGAGACGCGCTTGGACGGAATTACTCATTACTTTTCCCGGTCCTTTTGCCGCTTGTCGTGTTTATTCCAAAACTTAAATCATCCGGGAAACTCATCGCCTTCCTTGCGGGAATTTCGATCCTTGTAATCTACGCGATCTTCCCCGTTGAGACCCGGTATCACATTCCATTCATCGGCCTGTTTGCTGTTGTTCTCGGACTCCTGGCCGCTCATTGGGCAACTGTGAAACCAAAAGCATGGCATGGACTACTGTTCCTGGCCGCGTTCTTAATTTCAGGGATTTATCTGGTGAAGGCTGAATCGAATTATTCATGGTATGCGTTAATAACAATCATAATATCGATTATCGCAACTGTAATCTGGCTCGCTGGAATAAACAAAAAATCAGGTTTTGTTACCCCATTAATCCTCCTACTCATACTCGGAATTGGCGGATTTACATTCGATATCCAGAAAGACCTCTACGAATTCGGACGTCGCTACAAAACGGTGGTGAATCTCGAACCCGAAGACCGCTATATGCTTCGCGAGTCGCCATTCAATTACGGGGTCATTCATTACATCAACACGGAACTCGATTACGAAAACATGCGGGTGCTTTTCCTTGAACCACGTGTATACCGCTGCAAGTCCGACTGGGTGACATGGGTCGGAATGGATGAGCCGTTTGTACCTGAATCTCCCATGGAAGCTGTCGCGATAGCAGTGCGGAATAACATCACGCATCAGCTTCTGGGCGACGATGTCTCATTGAAAGCTATGATGTATTACAACATCATCCACACCGATGGCTGGGGGCTTCCCGGAATGCTCACTGACGAGATGGTTGAATACCTCGAAGCGCATCCCGACGAAGACAAGGTCTGGTTCACACGGGATGACCTCAATTTAAATTTCCTGAGAGAGGATGTTTCGGACATAGCCCCTCATTTCACGGAATTCTGGATACCGAGGGAGATCGAGAAGGAGCAATTTCCGGTTGAGATGGTCGACGGGATTGAATATTACACCGCAGGCAGGATGGAAATTCTAATAGACCCCGAACGAGCGGCACAGTACGCATTCATCCGGACTTTCATGGACTGGCATGAGGGTGGTGGACTGGATATTGTGTACGAGGACGGCTTGACGATCCTTTGGAAATTCAACCACGAGAATTTCATGAGACTGAACCCGGATATAGACTGGTCGGAGTATAGGATTGATATTAATTAGACTTGTGCCGGAGTCGCATGCCACGGAATTTTCGATCATGCATGGTATTTTAACCCCAAATACCCCTTGACCCCGCTGTTAATCGGTGTTAGCATTTGTCCGGGAAGAACAGTTGTGAAGACTACCGAGCGGATTGGTATGGGACGGTATTACGTGTATTGCGTATGAAAGATTACGTTTTACAATTGCCTGCTTTCGAGGGACCGCTCGACCTTCTGCTCCACTTTGTGAGAACGAAGAAGCTTGAGATCCGTAACCTCCCGATCGCCCCAATCTGCCAGGCCTACCTGGAGTTCCTGCGTACCTCTAAAGAAATCGACCTCACCCTTTCGTCCGAATGGCTTGCCATGGCCGCCCGGCTTATCTATATTAAGAGCTGTACGCTTCTCCCCAGCCGCGGACTCGCCGAAGCCCCAGGGACCGAGAGTTTCTGGTCCGATACCGAGGACCCGAAACAAGCCCTCATTCGCGAACTTCTCGACCGTGAACGATTGATGGCGATCAGGAATTCGATGCCGGAAATGCGTTCAAAAGAGCTGGTTGGGATATCAAGCTATTCGAGGAACCAGTCTGAAACCGAAGACGATAGCCAGGTCACCTACGATCTCGGTGAACTTGGAATTTACGATCTTCTTGATTTATACAGGCGTGTGTTAATTCACCGTGAGACAAGAAACCCAATGGAGATTCAATCGAAACACCTCAGTCTGGGCGATGTCATCAGGGAAATATTATCCAGATGGCTTCCGAGGGGAGCGAGAAAATTTTTCGTTTCACTCCTTCCTGAGAGTTACACAAAACACCAGGTTGTGATGACATTTCTCGCTTTACTTGAACTTGCCAGGGGTGAACGCGTTATACTTACCCAGGCCGATCCGTACGAGCAGCTTGGGATCGAACGGGTCAGATAATAATTGCCCGGTTTCAATCGGGATGGACTATAAATAAAAACGAGGTGGCGGTATTTGATTACCGAAAACCCACATAAAAGCGTGAAAGATATAATTGAAAACCTCCTGTTCCTGGCTAAAGAGCCTATCACTCTCAAAAGGCTTCGCGACAACCTTCCTTATTCGAAAGAGGAAATCCTTGCCGCGCTTGACAGCCTTCAGGCCGATTACCGGGATCGGGGATTGAAATTAAGGTATACCGCCGGAGGATGGGAATTCACCACCGACCCTGCACTCTCGGGTGAGATAGAGAATTTTTACAATCTCCAGCGAAAGAAACGCCTCTCGCGCCAGGCACTTGAAACCCTGACCGTTATAGCCTACAACCAGCCGATTACCCGTACGGAGATCGAGATGATACGCGGGGTCGGGACTTCCGGAACCCTCCAGACACTTCAGGAATGCGAATTTATCAAGGTGATCGGACAGAAGGATTCAATCGGGCATCCATATATCTATGGAACCACCGAAACCTTCCTCAGGCATTTCGGGCTTGACAATGTCAACGAACTTCCACAGCTTGAGTTCGAGGCGGAGGGGATCAAACGTCCGGATCTCCGGAAACAACAAGAAGATCAAACCCGGGACGGGGAAATTACACCTGTTGATTTCGGTATGATCAGTGAAACAACCGAAACTCAAAAAAATGTACATCAAAAAGGCGCTTAGATACAGTTCGCTTTACTGTTTAGCTGGGATAATGTCCCTATGGTTATCACTCCCCGTGATCACCGGACCCCCTCCGCCACTACTTGATTCACCATCTTACCTCCTTATGGACCCCGACACCGGGGAGATAATATATGGAAGAAATATCCATGAAATCCGTCCACCGGCCAGTACGACAAAAATTATGACCGCCCTTCTGGCAATTGAATTAGGGAATCCGGACGATCTGGTCACCATCAGTTGGAACGCCGACTCTGAAGGCGGCAGCAGCCTTGGAATTAAGGAGGGTGAGCAAATACCGCTCGCCGACCTGACGTACGCGATGCTGGTGCGAAGCGGGAACGATTCCGCGATCGCGGTCGCCGAGCATATCGGTGGCAGCGTAACCGGTTTCAGCAACCTCATGAACCAGCGGGCCGAAGAACTCAGTATGCGGGATACTTTTTTCAATAACCCGAACGGGATGCCGGACAGCCTTCATCTTTCAACAGCGTTCGATCTCGCGTTGCTCGCGCGACAGGCTTTAACCCATCCGGAAATCAGGGATTGGGTCGCAACAAGGGAAGTCCATTTCGATATGTTTGGGGATCGGGAAGATGTAACATTCGAAAGCACAAACCATCTTCTCGAACAATACCCTTTATGCAATGGGATAAAAACCGGGTACACTAACGCCGCGGGTTTCTGCCTGGTTGCGAGTGCCACATACAGGGACAAGACACTGATTGCAGTAGTGCTTGGATGCGAGAGAAATACGCAGTGGCAGCAGGCTGTTGAGCTCTTTGACTATGGTTTCAGCCTGTACGATCCGGATTATGAGGCATTCCGGGCGTTGTCGGAAATAGGGTCTGTATTTTAATACCAATTCTGTTAAATAAAAATTGATTGGGTGGGGTACCGTTCACAAGCTAAGCGCCAGGCGGAGCTTGTGGACGAACCGCATCATAACAATCAAATGATCCGGACACTGCTGTCCCGAATAAATTGACACTGTAGGTCCCCAAGTAGTATATTTAAAAAACGCGAGTTGCAATTCATGTCCTTAGTCTCGCGACTATAATAAAAATTCCATTATTTTTATTCATAATGGAACTATTACATTACGTTGTTTGGATATCAAATTAGAATAGGAGGCATTCTGTGAAATTCAATCAATTTATTCTTAATGCCAATTCAGTGCATTATTACTTGCTTGCTGTGTGTCTGCTGACGCTTAATATCTCCTGCCAGCAACAGCTGAGTCCACCTCCACAAGAGGAAGAAAATCAAAACGTTCGTGGTGCCAGTTACGGAGACGGCATACATCTTAACAACCCCAATTATACCGAGGAGATGTTCTTCAAGGCTTCTATGATTGAGGGATTAATATTATTTTCCATGGCTGATGGACGGAGTCTTCTTGGATGCAATATGCTGTCAGGTTACGAAACCCTGATCGAAGAGGGTAGCCTGCCGATTATATTTGCAAACCGGTACAAGGGTAATGACTTGATCAGCACCGCTGAATTCAGTCCGGGTGATATTTTCGTTGATTATGACACCGATGATTCAACGTTTCGATTTTACCTGCACAACGGGGAACTGGACGCGGCCTACGAACCGGATGCAGTTTCTGATGGATCAAAACTTCCCTGGGCAGGCGGACCAGGCATGTATCTGACCGACGGACGCAGTTTGTTCATGGAGGAAACAGTAGAGCCAGGTGTATTCATGGTCGATGACCCCGGCGGGTTCCGCGAACGCTTCCATATCCCGCCGGGTGACGATGCCCGAACAACGGTCTTCACGGTTTACTACACTATAAACAAAATCATGTATCAGGCTGCGGATATTCTTGTGGGTGGTGTACCCGGCTCGCTCGATGGTTACATTGACCTGCTTGGCAGAAAAAATCCTGTTGCATGGATTAACCCGTACACCGGTGGGGACATTGAGAAAGTTCCCTGGGTAAAAGTGCCTGTACATCTTGAAACCGGACCTCTTGGCCAGTACCCCATCGATCTTGAGGAAGTAAATGATGGGGAGTATGACTCGTCAGATCTTGCCGGTAACTTCTCATTTATTTTGAGACCATCACCAACCGTTGAGGGTGAGCTTAGGGCATATGCGCAATTCTATTTCATGGAACCTGATGGATCTGTATCAGCGTACCTGGCACTGGGCCAGGGACCACAAGAACGATATAATTCAACAACGATGTGGTCGGAAATGGTTAGCGCAAGCGAATAAACTCCCATATTGGTTTTCATAAAAAATTACCGAGAAACAAATCTTCCTGGAATATCAGGGGGAGTTTTCTCTCATTGTGCTGGTTTTTTTCAATAGCAGAAACGCCGTTCGATTCTGTATTCGATCGCTTCACTGAATATCCTTGCCGTGGCACCTTTACGATTAACTGTCAGACCCCACTCCTGTAACATCTGAGATCACACTTATAATTATTTCCGGAGTGAAAGGTTTTCGAATAAATGCCCTGACCCCCTTGCTTTTCAATTCCTCGATTCGCGTCTCGCTTCCATCGGTCGACACAACTATTACCGGGATTGTTTTCAAGAGACCATCATCACTCATTCTCTCGATCATCTCCACTCCATCCATTACCGGCATATTAAGGTCGGCCAGGATCAGATCGATCAAATTTTTACCGAGGATATCGAGTGCCTCCTTCCCATTTGAAGCCTCATAGAGTTCATTAATATCCATGCTGCACATGTCCAGGATTCTTCTGATCACTGATCGCATAACCTTCGAATCATCCACAATTAATATGCTTAACGCCATGGTTCACTCCTTTTCAGCCTGTTCAAATAAAGACGGCAACTCGACCAGAGTATCATCCCCTCTATTCCCGTTTTGGGATCATATAATGTCATGCCGACACTCGAGCCAAGAGAGTAGGTAACAATCGTATCATCCGATCGGTTACTGATTTTCATATCTGATATTCCTACTACGTGCTGCACCCTTCATCTCCTCTTCGCTGATTCAAAACTTAAAATGTCATTTTCATGCTTTCATTTATTTTCAAATCTAAAAGCTGATTTCAAATCAATTTTACTGAAAATGTTTATCATGCCGGACAATTGAAACGAACCCTACTTGTTTGCGATTGATTTTATGGTCTCCCTGATTTTGGCCGCGATAATCTCCGGGGTAAAAGGTTTTACTATGTAATTATTCGCTCCAGCCTTCAGGGCTTCCAGCACACGAGCTTTTTCGGACTCGGTACTGATTATGATTATCGGAACGGATATCCCCCTGCCGCGAATTTTCAGTACCGCTTCAATTCCGGACATCTTCGGCATATTCCAGTCCATCAGGACTAAATCGTATGAGTCTTCGATCACGGCCCTTACTGCTTCTTCACCATCCCGCGCCTCGCCAACATTGGTGATATCGGATTTCTTTAAGGCATCCATTAACACCTTTCTCATCACTGCCGAGTCGTCAACTATCAGAACTTTCATTTCAGGCTCCCCCAGTATCATCAGGGATTTCGAAGGTGACCCTGAGGCTGAAGGCCCCCAGATCGCTTTTGAATGGCACTTCAAGCCAGGCGGTACGCGATGGGTAACCAACCTGGTAATCGGTCCCGCGTACAACTGTCGGCAAACTTAAATCAATCGGCGCCCCCATCCCCTTGCGAAGCTTCCCTTTAGCAGACCCAGCAACTATATTTACCACCTCCGCTATTCCATCCCGAACGGTATCATCTACTACCCTGACATCCACTCCCAGCATCCGTCCAACCAGTGATAAAGCTGTTCCAACGGGGAAAGAAAGCGCTACCGTACCACGCATCGGGCCGCTCAGTCCAATCAAGGCAACGATATCGCTTGAAGGAGGAACCTCCCAGTAAACATCTACATCCCCACGTTCAGCGTTACTGTTCAACATTGTCGAAAACAGCTCACGGACACTCTCGATAAAGGGATTTATATATTCTGCTTTCATTGAATCAGTTTTCTTGTCCATATTTTATATCACGGCTCCCTAAGACCCAGAATCAAGACAGATAATTCACATTTCCCCTTATTCCCGACAGACCTTCAAGGCTAAGCTGGATCCCCTTCCCACTCATAGTATTTCCCTTCCGGGCGGGCACCATCCAAACAGGAAGGCAATCCTCCTTTCATTATATCTATATTTTTAACTTCCGATTTTATACAGCGTGATGTGTTAATTTTTCCCCGAAAATATTTATAAAATGACATCAATTTTACAACAGGTAAATTAAGACCCATTAAGCTTTATATCCGTATACATGCCTAATATTTTTATAACTACATTAATACGCTCCCCGATTCCCTTCTTAAATTCCCATTTTTTTGTGTTATTCATCCATTTTTATGTGACATTAACATTGGAATGTGTTAATAAGCATCGTTTAATTGTCTTTTAAGATATGCGACCATGGTATAAATATTCCGAACGAACCGATGATTATCAGACATCGCGCGTAATCACACCTTTCTCGAAGGTCTGGGGATTCGGTGCACCCGTCACGCTTGGACTTATTATCGCGAATACCGCTATCTGGTTCCTTATGGGTTTTACCAGTTCCCTGAACCTCCTCGATCTGCACGATTTCTGGTATACGATCTTCGGAATGACCCCGAGCATGGTTTACAGCGGCCATGTCTACCAGGTAATCACAAACATTTTCTTTCACTCCGGTGAGGATATCCTCCATCTCCTTTTCAACATGTACCTCCTGTGGCTTTTCGGACCGCGTGTTGAACGAATATTTTCGTCGAGAATGTTCTTCGCTTTCTACCTTGTCGCCGGTACCGTCGGAAGCCTCTTGTCTCTCGTGATGAGGACAATCCCCGGCGACCCGATCCTGCTGAATTCCCCGTCTCTGGGTGCGTCGGGGGCAGTATTTGGGATCCTCGTCGCCTATGGTTTCTTATTCTCGAAAGAAAAACTACTGCTTTTCTTTGTTATACCAATCGAGGCATGGAAGGCTGTTGTCGGCTTTATTGTTATCGAATCACTGTTTGTGATATTCAACCTCATGGCTAATGTCGATCACTGGGCACATCTTGGCGGAGCTGCCGCGGCTGCGATATGGATGCTGATTCTAATTAATAAAACCGGGAACAAAACCGAACACGGATGGCATCACGGAGGTCGTCGCGGTCGTACAGTAGATGGATTCTGGGTTAACCCTTCACGCTCTGGATCGTCAAAAAAAGGATTCAGAGTAATATTCAGAAAACCCCCTGACAAACAATCCGAACATCCGGAAGGCACCGACGACGAACCGCCCCCGGACTGGTTTAAATTGTGAATCGAACGTTTTATTGGCCAAACCAATTTTCGGTAATGTCTTAGTTTGAAATTTTTCAGTTCGTTGGTTCTGATCGGTACTCAAACTCAACGCCTGCTCATGCACGCAGGACACATGCAACCAGGGTCATCAGTTTGTTTATGAGCCAGGCCATGTAAAGTTCCAGCTTCTGAATCAAACCTTTTTAAGATCTGTTTCATGTATGAGTTATCATCCCGTTCATAATATCTGTAAACGGAATAAGCAACATGGTCAGCTAACTGGATTAACCTAGATGATTTTGAATCAGTAAAAAGTGGAACTTCTGGGATATTTTTAACCTGTCCCCAAATTCCACCTTCCGTATCGAATCTCTTTGCCAGCTTTTGCAGGCTTGTTTCGTAAGAACTTTGATCGAGAATGATTAACCCCCTGTGATTATCGCCTTTAGAATATTGACGACGTAGTTGTATATCGAACCTGCTGCACAAGTCCTCAAATGCCAGCTCCATTGGATCATTGGCTGGATAAGAATTTTTTTTGACCGCGCACGCAAATGCATTAGTACTTTCATGTGCATCTTCTAAAACATTCAAAACTCCCTTTATCACAGTCCGTCTTTCGTTTTTAGTCATCCCGTTCCAGGGAGGATTTCTCCCGGAAAATATTTCGGATGCATGAAATTCTACAGACATTGGGTCACGCGGATTGATTTCGGCTGCGAGTGAATCAAGCTTACGGGAGAGATAATGGACTTGCCTTTCGAAAACTGATATGCCTGCCAGGACAAGGTAATCTTCGTTGGGGTTTCTGGCTGAACCCGAATCATCAAGGTAGAGCAGGTACATATTATACCTCCTAAAAAAGAAATGCAGCCGAGTGGAGAAACTCCAACGGACCGCGATACCGCAGCCCTCTCAACCGCATTAATTATTTACCATAATTATCATTGTTTGTCAATATGATAAACATGATAACTATAAATTTACTTTTTTCATAATTAGTAATGGCTTGTCAAAATATTTATCCCAAATTTTTTTCAATCTAATACACTACCCAATTTCATTCCTTATCCCAAACGCACGCTGGAAACGGGTATAATATTCCATTAGTATGTCCGACGAACAAGCAACAACCAAACCGGAAAGGCAGCGGATTCACCCGCTGGAAGTGATCCTGATCATCGTCCTGTTTTTAGCCCTGATCCTTTTCATGAGATCGGTATTAACTGTATTTGGGATCGAATACGGTATCGATTTCGGTGAGGGCTACCTTGCCAACATGTCGCTCGAACTGGTGCATGGAAATAATCCATACCATCCTGTCGAAGACCCGCCATGGATCGTTTCATCGTACCCCCCTCTTTATCCGCTACTGAACGGATTATTGATGGTGGTCGCCGGACCCAGCCTGCTTACCGGGCGATTCATCGCAATCGCCGCGTTCATCGGAATCCTGGCGCTTTCGATACTGCTCCTTAGAAAATTGAAAATCGATTTGACTGTGGCGGTCCTTATTGCCGGGATACTTCTCGTTTTCCCATGGGGTGTGCGATGGGCGCAGGTTGTAAGGGTCGATACTCTTGGCATCCTTCTCTGCCTTGGTGGAATTTACTTCTGGGTACGATCCGGCAAACAGGTCGATGCAATTATCGCGGCAATCCTTATTTCACTCGCGGTACTTACAAAACATTCCCTGTTATCAGCACCGCTTGCATGCATTCTCTATGGAATTTTCACCCGGGATCGAAGGCTCGGGACTTTTGCAATACTTCTTATCGTGCTTACGGGCGGCTCCTACGGGCTTCTGAATTATCTTACGGGGGGTGGATTTTTCAGGCATCTGTTTGATTACACCGCCAACGTTTGGTTCCTCGAGAGATTCACCGCAGGATTTGGGCTTTATTTTAAAACAACCTGGCTCCTCCAGATTGTTGCCCTGGCGGCTTTCTCGATTCCCGGTTCGACTCGAGGTGCGCGGCGAATTATCGGCTGGTATTACCTGTTCTCTACGTGCACCTTGTTGGCGTACGGCTTCGAAGGGTCCGATTCGAATTATTTCATCGAACCATTACTCGCGACATCTCTTCTCGCAGGTTTCACGATCGACCACATGGTTCGGACCGATTTATGGCAAAACCCGGCTATCAAGGGTCTCCCATCGCCAAAAACCATCGCGTTTTCATTGCTGTTAGCGATTTTCATCCTCGGACGGTTTGTGGACACATCCGATTACCGGATTCACCGAATGACACCCGACCGTTATCAGAACGGGCTCGAATTGATCAGGCTGGTTAAAGGGTCGCCGGGGGAAATATTATCAGAGGACGCAAGCTATCCTTTCATCGCCGGGAAACAGGTTATTTTCCAGCCTTATATCATGAGCCTGCTTGCCCGGACCGGAAAATGGGACCAGTCGGAGTTCATTCAGACAATCGATGATAAAAATTACGCGTTGGTTATTCTGCGTGTCGACCTGAACGATCCATACAACACCGAGCGCAGGGGTTCTCAATGGGAAATGGCCGGATACGACCGCTGGACCGATGAAATGGAATCCGCGATAATGGAAAATTATTATATATATCCCGGTGGAGCGCTCGATGTCGGGATCGGAAATCTTTGGTATGTCTACCTCCCCAGAACCGAAAACGAGAATTTACGGTAGCCCCCGATTGTTTGCCGTGCCCTTTAGGGTTCGGATATGATGGTATAATTCCGAAGCTGAATTCATGGATTCACAAGCAGGTAAAAATCAGGACCAGGCTCAAAGACAACTTGAAATCTCGGGGCTTGGGAAAATTTATCCCGATGGAACCGAGGCCCTGACAGGCGTCGATCTCAATGTCGATCACGGTGAGATCGTTGCGGTTGTCGGGCTGTCCGGCGCGGGGAAATCCACTCTCCTTAGATGCATTAACAGGTTGATCGATCCGACATCCGGGAAAATTAAGTATTACCCATCCAACGGAAAACCATCATTTGAGGTTACTGAATTAAATGGCAGTGCGCTACAGCAGTATCGATCGGGTGTAGGGATGATCTTCCAGCATTTCAATCTTGTGCCAAGGTTATCAGTCCTCTTGAATGTCCTTGCGGGGAGATTAAGCCAGGTAGGGACACTCAGCTCACTTTTCCATAAATTCCCCGATTCTGATATCGATCGCGCGCTGGCTGCGTTAAAGAGGGTCGGGATTGTGGATAAGGCTTACAATCGCGCGGGAGAATTATCGGGAGGTCAGATGCAGAGGGTCGGGATCGCACGAGCACTAGTGCAGAAGCCGGAAATTCTACTCGCCGATGAGCCTGTGGCGAGCCTTGACCCTGCAACATCGGCGGATATCCTGAAACACCTCCGCACGATCTGTACCGAGGACGGCCTGACACTCGTGATCAATCTGCACTCTGTCGACCTCGTCAGGAAATTCACCAGGAGGGCTGTGGGATTCCGGGACGGGGAAAAAGTATACGATGGCCTTGCAGAAGATCTTGGAAAGAACGAATTCCTCGAGATTTACGGTGTTGAGGAAGGCGAATAAATATATCCTATGAACATCAAATTTATATTTACCACAAGGTGCATGATAATCGGATACCACAGCGATCTCGTTCTCATGTAAAGGTAACCGAAAAACACTCCCCCTACGAATGTTACTACAAAAACCAGGATCAGCCATGCGGGCGGGAAAATCATGCTGAGTACGAGCGGATGATATCCCCCAAATATTAGGCTCATAAATAATACAGCCGGGATGCGGTTGGTTTTTGCCAGGAAGAAGGGAAGAACCGCCGATCTCCATAAAAATTCCTCCGCGAACGGGTTAACAATCGCAAGGTATCCGGCGGTCAACCAGTATTTATCCTTCGCCATCCCGATCGAACCAAAGCCGTCGCTGAGAAGGCCGGGGTCGATCAAACCCGGTCTGATCAATAAATTACATGCCCATAGGATCAGGGATGCGAGAAGGGCAAACACAAACGTTAAAAGTACCGGTCGGTTGATCTTT
The DNA here is from genome assembly GCA_965369865.1 of uncultured bacterium. Lineage (GTDB taxonomy): Bacteria > JAJVIF01 > JAJVIF01 > JAPKYR01 > JAPKYR01 > JAPKYR01. The sequence continues at coordinate 21,302 of CBDURU010000023.1, forward strand.
TTTATTTTTAAAAATTGTGTCCTTATGCCGGGGATGGACTTTCTTAAGAGAAGCCCGCCGCCAAGGCACAGGATCGGATGATAGACAAGCATCGTGATCATTGGCTCTCTTAGGATAATCATCGAATAAGCGAGCCAGGCATAGATGATAACAACGAGGAGAATCGCGATTCCTGTCGAGTTAAGTTTCATCAGCCGGTATCATAGCATTACACGATTTTCGATGTATCATTGCCTCGATGGAATAATTCATATAGACTTGCCCTGTGGCGGGGTGGCGGGGTACGGAGACACAATGCGAATATTAATCACAGGCGGAGCCGGGTTTATCGGTTCCCATATCCAGGATAAATACATAGATCTTGGACACGATATAACGGTGCTCGATGATTTCTCAACTGGAAAACGGGAGTATGTCAACCCGAAAGGAAACCTTATTGAAGGCGACATTACTACTGAATCCAAAGTGCGTGAGATTTTCGAAAATGGCAAATTCAACCTTGTCAATCATCACGCGGCACAGATAAACGTCCGGTCCAGCTTCGATGACCCGATCAACGACTGCAGAGTTAACGTTATCGGTACATTGAATATTTTAAAAGCGATGATCGATTTCCATGTGCCGAAAATTATTTTCGCGTCAACCGGTGGAGCGATCTACGGCGATCCGGAGATAATTCCAGCGGATGAAAATACACCGCCTGTTCCCGGCAGCCCGTACGCGATCGGCAAACTCACGTGTGAAAACTACATCCGTAATTTAAGTGAACTGTATGGCCTTCGATTTACGATACTTCGATATGCCAACGTCTATGGGCCAAGGCAGATCGCCAGGGGTGAGGCTGGAGTTGTGGCGATTTACACGGAACGTCTCCTCAACGGCAAAGCGCCTGTGATTTTCGGCACTGGAAACAATACCCGCGATTATGTCTACGTAGACGATGTAGTAAAAGCTAATGTAAACGCAATCGGGATGGGTGAGAACCTGATTTTCAATATCGGCCGCGGTATCGAGACAAATGTCCACGAGGTCTATGCTGCTGTATCGAGAGCTTTTGGCGATAAAGCGATGGAAGCGGAATTCGGGGACGCTGTCCCTGAGGTTGCAAGGATCGCACTCGACGCTACACGGGCAAAAGACGGGCTGGACTGGGCGCCTGCAATCGATTTTGAAACAGGGGTTAATATTACGGTCAAAAGTTTTATGCCAGGATGAATCAAAAAAATAAGCCCATATCCCTGATCATCGACATCGGGCTGGTTGTCCTGGTTGTTTTGACACGAATACTGTCCGCCAGCAAGTATCTCCATAAATGGGATTCCGTCCAGTTCGCGCTTGCGCTCCATGATTACGATATAACACGTCACCAGCCGCATCCCACGGGATATCCGGGGTATATCGGACTTGGATGGATCGCGCGGTTATTTACGTCTGATGATAATTCAGCATTAATTGCGGTGGGAATTATTTCCGGAGTGGTAATCGCTGTCGGAGTTCACCATCTGGGTCGATTCTTCCTTGGAAACCGCGGGGGATTTATCGCGGGACTTCTCGCAACACTGAATCCTCTGCTTTGGTACTTCTCAAGCATTGCTCTTTCATACATTGCCGGACTTGCGTTTGCCGTGCTTGCGGTATGGGCGGCGGTTATGGCAAAAGGCCGGATGAGATTGCTTGGGCCATTCCTTGCCGGGGTAGCAGCGACAATCTGGCTTCCCGGTGGAATTTTAATTTTCCCCGTGATTGTCTGGAGTTTCCTCAGGGATTTTCATAACAATGAAAACCATGAGGGCGAGTCCGGGAAGGTTTTCGGATTGAGCATTATCACCGGAGCTGTATTATTTTTGATCCCCGTGTTAATTGCTTACCTGCCCGTGATTACCGATACCGGCGGGTTCGGAGAGTACCTGGCACAAGTCCAGAGCGAATCCGGGAAGCATGTGCTCCGATTCAATAACTGGATGACGCGTCCGTTTGATGAATTCATCGAAAATACCGAAGCCATCGCGAATTTGCTTATTCTCGGACTCGGTATGGGCAGATGGTTATTAATGATCCTCTTAATTCCGGTGCCCGGTGAAATCGGCTGCAGTCCAAAAAAAGTTACAGGATTCCTTCCGCTCGCCCTGATCGCGTTTGTCGCGCTTTACTGGGGAAGTCACCTGGCTGTACGCACGATGGGGATAATTTTATTCCTCTATTCAGCATGGAATTTATTGCCCGCTCCAACAGAAATTCATGACCTTAACCGGAAATGGCTACTGTTCTGGTGGATTGTCCCCGGATTTATATTTTTCACGCTGGTCCATGTTAATTATGTCGGGATCCTGGTTATATTCCTTCCTCCTATGATATTGATGGTCGCTTGGTCTATCGAACGAGCTGCATCTTTTATGGCCCAGCAGACCGTAAGGGAAGAGACATCGGATGAGAAAGAAAATGATGAAAATGAAGAATCAGTTACAATACCCGGGACCCAACCGGATATCAGGGTCGGAAAATTTGTGGCATGGGTATTGATTATCCTGGTAGCGATGAACGATATCGGGGGATTTATCGATTCGGATGGCCAGGAAAGCTGGCAGGGAATTGTCTCCAACGACCTGAAAATCGAGAGCGTTATTAATGCGGTGCATGAAGCACCCGTTCCACTTGAGGAGGTCCTGTTGTTAGGGGATTCGAAAGGTTATCGTCACTGGGCTTATTATATTCCGGAAGTGAACACTCTCTGGATAAAATACCTTCTGTATTTTCCCGTTCGGGAAGGGCTGGGAATCTGGAAATCGCAAGAAAGGGATCAATACAGGATATTCCCTGAGATAACGATGAACGAATCGGCCGAGGATGGAGGAGTCGCGATAATTTCACTTGATGGCTTAACGGGAATAGTTGTATTTCCAGATGAGATGTTGATGTACCAGGGAGTGGGAATTTTATATCCGATTGGTATTGATGAAGACGTTGAGGATTCGGAGCCGATTGCATATTTTCTTGAAACCGGTGATGCTGGAAAGATTCTTTTTGGGGGAGGAAAATGGTGGATTGAGTAGTATTCATGCTGGATTGTATAAGATAAAGATTTGTCGATTTATAAATGGATAATAAACAATTCTTCTTTACATATGCCATTGAGGTTGGTATAATTTATTGTGCTATGTTAAGCGGAACGGAGATACCCCCGATCAGGGTGGCTGAAGTGTTTGTTGATGGCCGATGTGTCGGATTTCTATCCGATGTCATATTGAGTCGGGAAGAAAATGGTGGGTTCATGCTCGAGGGTGACTGGTCGGGCTATTCAAATGTTCTTGGAAATAGCTCTCAGTACACGATCAGCATTCCCCGTTATGAGTGCAAGTTCCTGGCAGTGAAGGTGGAAGCGGATCCGAATTTGAGTACCGGTCGGGTCCTGTTCAAAAACGCCAGCTTTCTGCCTGATGGTCCAGGGACATGGATTGACAAGCCAGGGGAAGCATGAACGCGCATATTGAGTCCGTGCAATGAGAGGATGCCACCAATTCTGGTGGCTTTTCCAGTTATTTTACAATCCTGTAACTACCCAGCCTGCTTCAATCAGGACCTCCCTGTGATCGAATGCCAGATTGAGATCCTTTAACTCTTCTCTTGAAAATAACTTCGCTTCCGATGCGTCGTCCGCCCCAATTAATTCACCGCTTTTATAATCGGCTCTGAAAACTATACTGACTGTATGACCCCTGGGGTCGCGTGACGGGTCGGAATAAACCCCGAGGATGCCTTTCAGTTCAATTTCTATACTGCATTCCTCCCTGGCTTCCCTTACGCAGGCGTTATCGACAGTTTCACCGATATCGACAAACCCTCCGGGCAGCGCCCATGACCCTTTATATGGGGGATTCCCGCGTTTTATCAACACGACACGCCCATCCGGGTATTCGATTACCGCATCTACAGTAAGTGCCGGGCCTTTTATTTCCGACATATCAGATCCTCGACATTTGAAAGATTCGCCGCCAAGTGTAACACTTATCACTCTTAGTAAGAAATCAAGCCTGATTCTGGCGATCAGAATCACAAATACTGAACGATGCCTGATTTTCCTCAACCGATAGAATATGACGTGCTGCCAAAAGCGATAATGGATTACAGCACGCTTACCGTGATCGGAAATGTCGCGGGAGAGGTCCTTAGCGGTGCGCGCCTCAGGCGGACCGTCGGTTTGGAATCGGGGGATATAATACTCGTCTTCGATCTCCATGAAACAAAAAGCGATCGCGGTGAATTTTCATCCTGGCTGATTTCCGCCGACCCGAAACTTTTCAGGATTCAAGGATGGCCCGATGAGGTCCCGCAGAAGAATGTCCCTACCCACCTTGTCGAGGTTATGTCGCACCATCTCGATGGTGCAAGGGTTGATTCTGTAAAGGTTACGCCGTTTGAACGGATCATCACGATAAATTTCATCCATCGGGACTATACAGGTGAGGAAAATGAATTTCGTTTAATTGTCGAATTGATGGGAAAACATTCAAATATAATTCTCCTCGATGGAAATGACATGATACTGGCGTCGCGCAAAGCTGTACATTCGTTTCAGAGCAGGATACGGGAGGTCCGGGCAGGGAAAGTTTACAGGTCTCCACCAAAACAGGACCGTATCGAGCCAACTGAATTCGATAAAGCCGACTGGCGGAACTTCCTCGGATCGGCTTGTATTGATGTAGAGCTTGATAATCATTTTGTGAGTACGTTCCATGGTATGAGCCTGAACTGGGCGCATGGAATCAGCTTTCGCGCGGGAGTTGCCGATGAAGTAAAAGTTACTGAAATGTCTCCGGAAGATGCTGAGAAACTTCGGCTGGCATTCATAGAAAGCCTGAAGCTAATGCGTGATGGGCTTCCCCTGACCGGAGAGACACCGGAGAATTTTGTCCGGCGTGTCTCCCTGGACTTCTATGAGCGGGCGGAGGATTTCGCGCTCGACAGAGCAAGATTGAAAATAATGAAAATTATCAATCGAAGACGGAAGAAACTTCAGGCACTGGGAAAAGGGTTAATAAAGGATATCGACCAGTCCGGGAAAGCGGATGTATTCAAGAAAAAAGCCGACCTGTTGCTTGCGAATATGCACAGAGTTATTCCGGGGATCGACAGGATTGAAGTGACGGACTGGGAGTCCGGTGAAAATGTTGTGCTTAATCTCGATACGATTCTCTCCCCTCAATTACAGGTGGAAAGATGGTTCAAGCGCTACAGGAAACTTCAGCGTACCCATAAGGTCGCTATGGACCGGAGAACCGCTGTGGTCGCAGAGGAAGAGGAACTGACAAAACTTGAGGTGGAACTCGCATCGGCTTCATCGATCGATGAAATCAATTACATCCGCGAGCAATGTGTCCTTCGAGGCCTGATTGCTCCCCATGAATTTAAAGCGAAGGGTCAGGACAAAAGGCGTGTCGACAGAAAAGGCCATCGCCCAGGTGATCGCTTCAGGATTTCAACAAACAGGTATCGTTCAAACGATGGATTTCTGATTATTGCCGGGACAAATAATTTATCGAATGATGCGTTGAAACGGTCGAGTAGCCCCGAGGATATCTGGCTTCACACAAGGGATATTCCCGGATCGCATGTTTATATAATCACCAGGGGCAAAAAAGTTCCGGATACGACCCTTAAAGAAGCGGCAATGGTCGCGGCATGGCATTCGAAAGCCCGGGAAGGCTCTAATGTCCCGGTGGATTACACGAAATCCAGGTATGTCACCCCGATTCCCGGAGCTCCTCCTGGGAAAGTAAGGTTTAAAAGGGAAAGAACAATCAGGGTCACACCCGAGGAGAAGCGCGTGGAAATGATGAAAATGATGGCTGGCGGGGATAGTAAAGAATTGTGAAGAATTTTCCATTTATCCGTAAAATTGTTGACTAAACCTCTGCATGGTGTTAGTGTACCCAATTGTTAGAGGCGCCGCGGGAGCTGGCGGTAAATTTGTAACCCCCGGCACTAACAATAAGTACAATTTTTCTGTAATGAACCATCTTGCTTGGTGGGCGTTATAGTTTTTTGTATTGCGGGAGCCTCAATTTTTCAAATCTTTAAGGAGGCCTTCAATGGCACTTGGCAAGGTTAAATGGTTCAACAAGGACAAGGGCTACGGGTTCATCGAGCGCGAGGGCGAGAGCGATGTTTTTGTACATTACTCCGCAATTGACGGTGATGGATTCAAAACCCTTGAGGAGAACGAGCGTGTCGAGTTCGACATGATCGAAACAGCGAAAGGTATGCAAGCCACGCGAGTTAAGAGACTCGCCCCCCCAACGTCATACTAACTGTTAAACTCCATTTGAACAGGCAAAAGGGATCTTTTTAAGGTCCCACTTTTTTTAGAGTAAATCGGTTATTGTTCCACAACCACTCCCGAGACATCCTTCGTTATCGTCCTCCAAAAAAAAGTGTTCCCCAACTTTAAACCTATTCCTTAATTTCGTTTATTAGATTATAATTAAGATTATTAATCCATTCATTTCAGCCCGTCCTTAAACTCGACTCGAATTAATTCATTATTATCGAAACACTTTGACAGAGAGCTGAAAAAATGAGATTCCTTCAGATCGGTGCAATTGTCTTATTTCTTCTACTCCAGGGTTGCGGAAGTAATGGAAATCCTGTTGCTCCACAATCAGATTATCCTGATAGCCAAACAGTCCTAGCAGATTCTCAGAGGACGGTTCAATCCAACCGCTATATGTGGGGCATCTGGGATGTGCGCATTTCCGAAGATCGCGAGACTGTCGAAATTATCCCCGACCGAAGCTCCACGATGCATTTCAACACCGTCAGGCTGATGGAGGAGGTTCCGTGCACGACCTGTATTGTAATTATTATCAATCAGCTTATTCCCCCAGATGTTTTGTCAGTTGATTTCAGGCTCATGCATCCTTTTCCTGCTCCCATGAACCTTAGCGTTTTCGATTTAAGGGGAATCATCATTAATGGCGCCGATTATACGTTCCCAGCAAGCAATCGTTCTGTCGGTATGGGAAATAGTAAGTTGAAACTACTCGATCCCGATGGTTACACATCGCTATTCAACCCAACAGAATTTCCCGAGGATTCCGGCATGCCTCCGATTTTGAGATATTTTCCTGGCAAGCTCGAGTTGGACGGCGACCTTTCGTCAACGCTGAATCCATTTTTCGCTTACTCGCAGGACCTTCCAAGGCGGGTGTTTTATCCTGCGTCGTCAGAAACCAGGAATATCCATGTTCGTCTGCCTGATGGACCGATCGAGTTTGGCTATGCCGTGGATGCATCCTGGATGCCTGTTGATTATGTTTTCAATCCGATTTTCGATTTCCCGCCCGAGGCCAATTGTGTCGAGGCTTACAAAATCGCCCTTCCTGATTACATGGAGGTCAACTCTGGTGAGATGTCAGAAATCACGGTTGAGATTTTCGATCACCAGGGGATTGAAACTATCTCATCGGTAACTCTTGAAGCGCCTGAAATTTTTTCGGGTGTGATCCCGTTTGATTTTGTTGGATCGACCGGCATTGAGAGTTGCACATATTCCGGTGAGATCACGAATGAGTTTAATGCGGATTTAGGAAATTATCCGCTCCTTGTCAGGGTGACCGATAAATTTCAGGATAACATACACGGCCAGGTTGATGCATGGCAGATCGGTGAAATGACCGTAGTCGAACCTCAAGAACCAATCAGCGGCTGGGCACGTACCTGGGGTGGCTCAGACTATGATCGAGGCTATGGAGTTGCCACTGACGACTCCGGGAATGTCTACGTTACAGGTTATTTCGAGAGCACAGTCGATTTCGACCCAGGTGGCGGCGATCCGCATACCTCAAATGGCAATGGGGATGTCTTCCTGAGCAAGTTCGATTCATCGGGTAACTTCGAGTGGGTGCGAACCTGGGGTGGATCAGAATGGGCGATTGGCCGGGAAGTTGCCGCTGACGGTTCCGGGAATGTCTACGTTACAGGCTATTTCAGTGGCACAGTCGATTTCGATCCCGGAGGTGGCGATCCACACACATCGAATGGTGGACGGGATGTCTTCCTGAGCAAGTTCGATTCGTCGGGTAACTTCGAATGGGCACGGACCTGGGGTGGATCATCCTGGGATAGTGGCTTGGGAGTTGCCGCTGACAGCTCTGGGAATGTCTACGTTACAGGCTACTTCTGGGGCACAGTCTATTTCGACCCCGGTGGTGACGATCCGCACACATCGAATGGTGGACGGGATGTCTTCCTGAGCAAGTTCGATTCATCGGGTAACTTCAAGTGGGTGCAGACCTGGGGTGGATCGGACAGTAATTATGGCTGGGGAGTTTCCGCTGACGGTTCCGGGAATGTCTACGTTACGGGCCATTTTACGGGCACAGTCTATTTCGACCCAGGTGGAGGCGATCCGCACACATCGAATGGTTCTATAGATGTCTTCCTGAGCAAATTCGATTCATCGGGTAACTTTGAGTGGGCGCGGACCTGGGGTGGATCAGGATGGGATCGAGGCTGTGTTGTTGCCGCTGATGGCTCTGGGAATGTCTACATTACAGGTTATTTCGAGGGCACAGCCGACTTCGACCCGGGTGGTGGAGATCCGCATACCTCAAATGGCGATTGGGATGTTTTCCTGAGCAAGTTCGATTCATCGGGTAACTTCAAGTGGGCGCGGACCTGGGGTGGGCCAGAGATAGATTTTGGCCTGAGTGTTGCTGCTGATGGCTCTGGGAATGTCTACATTACAGGTTATTTCGAGGGCACAGTAGATTTCAATCCCGGAGATGGCGATCCGCACACATCGAATGGTGGACGGGATGTCTTCCTGAGCAAGTTCGATTCGTCGGGTAACTTCGAATGGGCGCGGACCTGGGGTGGCTCAGATTATGATCTTGGCCTTGGTGTTGCCGTTGACGGCTCCGGGTATGTCTATGTTACAGGCTATTTCGAGAGTAAAGTTGATTTCGCTCCGACCGATCAACCCTGCAACGAGGAGATGGATGAACACACCTCGAATGGAGGCTATGATTTATTCCTGATCAAATACCTCCCGGACGGCTGCTGGTAACTAACCCCAAAAATGGCTGCCAGAAAATTCAATCCGTCAGATAATCCTCGTCCTCTTCCAGGTCTATATCCGCATCCAGGTCGACATCGTTCGGAGGCGCGGGTGCCGATCCCCCCGCCCCGGCAGCCTGGGGCACTTTCTGTTGCGATTCAGCACCATTTTGAGACCCGGGAAATTGCGCATATCCTCCACCACCGCCCGGATCAGCGGGAACACTTTCACGCACACCCTTGGGAGTCAACATTTCCATCTGATCAATCTCAATTGTTGTGGAGTAACGTTTAACGCCGTCCTGCCCGGTGTATTCACTCCTTCGCAGCCTGCCTTCAACATAGATCTTGCTGCCCTTGTCGAGGTACTGCCCGCAAATTTCCGCGAGTCCTCGCCATGCGGTAAGTCGATGCCATTCAGTATGTTCCTTTTTCTGGCCGGACTCATCGGTACCCCATCGTTCGGTTGTCGCGAGTGTAAAATTCGCAACCGGAATACCGCTCGATGTATATCGTATTTCAGGTTTCCGTCCTAAATTACCAATCAGGATAACTTTATTAACTCCCATGTGCTTCTCCTTGATATTCTGTCTGTATTATTTTTCTCAGGCATTATAGCATGCCGTTCGGAAGTTGCATCTTTCAATACCCTAACGCCCGGGATCGGCAAAACCTGACATAAAAAATGGCGGATTGTTAAAAATTATTGAAATTCGACCGCATCCCGCATGGACTGAAATTACTATAATCCGGCTGCTGTCTTCAATTTCATCGCCCGGGTTCTTTCATCATCTGTCAAATACCTGTTCACAACCGGATGCTCGTGCGCAAGATAATCGGGATGGTACTGGAACATCAGATTGAATCTAGCGTTCGGGAGATTATCCTTCGTCCACCCGATAAGTTTTGCGGTACAACACTCGACATGGCCCGGCAACACCAGGTGACGAATTAGGATCTCTGAAACTTCACGCTCAATTAAAAGGTTTCGGGTGATTACATCCCAGTAACCTTTTATCCCGGACAACTCCTTCGCACATTCGCTGTTGCCGTATTTGAAATCGGCGAGATGCACGTCCGCCACGCCTGTAAGCAGCTCGAGCGAATCGACTGTCATGTAATTGTTGGAGTTCCAGACAATCGGACGGCTGTAACCACGCTTTTCCAGATCAACCATCATGCGGAGGATCGTGGCTATATGCTGATCGGGATTTCCCCCAACCAGATTGAGATTCCTCGCCGATCTACCCCGCTTTAGAATTATTTTTAACAGGTTATCATCCGCTTTATTCCCCATATCGTTCGCTGCAAGGCTATCGTTTCCGGTGCTCGCGATATCCCAGTTCTGGCAGTATAAACACTTGAAAGTACATCCGGTAAAAAAAACCGTATGCGATGGTACCAGCTCCGGTTCCTCCCCCACATGCAAAAATTCACTCGCGTAGAAACTATCCTTCCCTACTTTACAGTTCCCCCTCTGACCGGATAATCGATCCACCCGGCACCGGTTTTCGCACAGGATACAATCAGCGAGTATTCTCCTGGCAATAATCGCTTTCAATTCAAGGAGCGAGATTTCATTTCGAGGGAAATAATCGGGGATATCGGGATTTGGGGATTCGAGAAACGGGACGATCAGTGCATGGTGCCTTTTTTGGAGTTCCTCGAGATCCAGCAAAGCCGCTCCACCGGAATCCATTCCCGCAGAAATCGATGCCGCGATCCTGAACCTCGGCTCAAGTTTGCCCTCAAGAATCCGGAAGTACGAAATTAATGGCATCTTTACCCGTTTATTCCGGCGTTTCCTCTTCCTCCCCCTCAGCATCTCTTTTCTCGCGTTCCTCCTCAACATCAACCATAACTCTCGTCTGCACAGATCCCATAGCCTCGAAAACATTTGTTGTCAGGAACATAAACGCTTCATTGCTGAGAAGCGAATGTTTGCCCTCGCGATTCACAGCCACATTTCCATTGAGGTAAACCATATCCAGGCTGCTCATATACCGCATGAAATCGGTTGTAAGGTCCTGGTTATCCTGTTCGCCGAAAACCGCCCCGATCGCCTCGGCATTTTCATCCACCGTCCAGACATGGAGCATGTCGCACGATCCGTTCGCCCACTTGCGATACTGCTCGATATCCTCCTCGGTCTCATCCTCTTCATTCACGACATCGTATTCAAACAGCCAGTCACCATTTTCCTGGCGGATAAAAACGTTCCCATGCATAAAAATTTCATCCCTGCCACCCTCATATTCCTCGGGAATTCCCTCGGTAGCGAGTTCAAGTTCGCTATCGGCGACTTGTGTAAGAGCCTCGAGGGAATCGTGTTCTTCTTCAACCTCATCGGGATCAGAATCCGTATCCGGCTCTTCACCGGGAATTACCGGCACATTGACATCGAAAGGATCGTGAATTCCTGGAACGGTACCACCGTCAAAATCAATTCCTCCCGATTCGAGAAGGTCTTCAATATCGATCTGCTCATCCCCTGTGAAATCGGAAATATATTCTTCGATACCCTCAATATCTTCTTCCGATATCCCGGGTATCCCAAGGTCTGTCGGGCCGGATTCTTCCGATCCTTCACCCGCGAGTCCCGATTCCCTGATTTCCTCCTCGAATTCCCTGATCACCTCCGGTCCATCTGTTTCTGTTTCCAATGTATAAATTTCCCATGGGACATAATTCGGGGGAAATTCGCTGGCATATCTGAGCGACCCGTATCCGGGCGGTTTTATCCAGATACGTTCTTCCTCGACCTCCTCCTCGATTACAGGCTCATCCTCTTCCAGAAGGTTGCGGGGCACTTCCGGTTCCACTACTTCCTCCTCTTCCTCCTCCTCGTCCGGATCGGTAAACAGCAACGTGAAATAGTCGCATTCAGCATGTTTATCCTCCTGGTGGAAATAAACAACATCTGAATCGACACTTCTGAGCTGAAGCCATCCATTGCTGAATTCCGCCTCCGCTTCATCGCATGTGACTGTGGTAGGGACACTAAGCAGGGCGCGTTTTATCCTGTCGCCCCTGGTCGGTGGATCCTCCTCGTCCTCAACAATCCGATGCTCGTACATCCACAACCCATCCGCTTGCCAGAATTCGCAGTTTCCGGTAAAAAGCATGTATTCCGTTTCATCTTCACCGTGGAATTCATCCCCCTCGGCGGTTTTATCCGGTTGTTCGAACCTGACCCCGTTATGAGCATCGAAAATATCGTTCTCGTAATCGTATTCCGCATCGGTGAAAGTGATGATCGTGTCGTGTTGCTTTAAGGCGTACTCAAGTCGCTCCCTTCGGGTTGAGTCTTCACCCGGTTCTTCAGCATCCTCATCCGCATACACCAGAAGCGTGCTCGGACCAAAGATATATATCATCTTCTCGTCTTCCGCGTCATGGATCTCTAATTCGTCGCATTCGAGCGTAAAATCGGCATCATCGACAAACACCCTTCCTTCCCCGAAGAAATGGTATATCTCGGTTTTCTCGTCGAGGATCGCTTCATCGCTGGAAATAATGGTGGTGTCGTAGATCACCATACTGTGCCCGCGGATTTCCGTAAGTCCTGCGCTCTTCTGGTAATAAATCCAGTCACCGGCGACATCGGTAAATTCGACACCTTCCTCTAAAATCTCGGGTAGTGGACCGAGACCAGTGATATCCGGTATGGGAGCTTCCCTGACAACGAGTTCATAGAATGGATCGTACGGCCGCGCGTTGAAAATTGTCCGTTCTTCAACGCCAGCGCTGATTTCGATCTCCTCACCGGTAATCTCCCCTGTCATACCGATCTCCGGCAGGACAAACAGATATCCATCTCCTGTGCCCGGGGATTCCTGGAACGGCTCTATTTCCTGTTCATCTTCCCCATCGCTCAGTTGTACGGCATCTTCGGTTTCGTAACCTGATTCATCGATTGCTTCAATCTCATTTATGTCATTACCCGGGTCAGGCTCAACCGGGTCCTGGGCATTAAGGAGCGACGGAAGCAACATCATTCCAGCAATCACCACAACAATCAGAACCAGCACATTTCTAAGCGCGATATCGTGCGACTGTGATTCCCGCATGTCATGAGAGGTGCCGGGTTGTTCAATTCGACCGTTCATGCTTTTCTAACCAGGGATTTTCATCCATCCCGGTTGCCTGGATCCGGTTCATCCCCCTGTTGGCCTTCTTCCGGTTCCCCGGACTCCTCTTCTTCGGCATTGTCTTCTGTTTCATCCTCCCCTTCATCTTCAATAACAATGAGTTCACCGGGATCGAAAGGCGTAACCGGTTCGGTATCTCCACTCGATAATTCAAAAGCATCATAGCCAAAATCTTCACCGGTAAATCCATGCCCCATGAAAAATTCCGGGTCCTCGGTACCCGCCACGCTCACCTCAACTTCATCGAAATCCGGCACATCGATTCCATCTGAAAGCGAGAAGAGGTCTCTCCCCGACCCGACATCCGCGCCAAGGTTCTCATCAAGTTCCTCATCACTAACCTGTTCTGAACGCTCCAATTCTTCTCTTTCGGCATCGGGAAGGAATTCAATCGGTGGTATCGGGGGTGGATTTTCAATCGCGTCACTCCAGTCGCCCAGCCCGGACGCCGTGCGATTTTCGAGAAGTCTCGTACGGGCGTCATCCTCCGGCTTACGATCCTCGTCATCGCGGAGTTCTTCGAGATTGTCCTCATATTCTTCAGGAATCTTATTCCTCGCGATAGCGGCGCCTTCAGCTATATATTCTTCCAGCTTCAGGTCCATCGTCAGAAGTGCAGCCTGTAGCTGATCGCCATCGACATGCACGTAATCGACACTCCCAGCCATAACCAGCATCTCATTTTCTTCTTCGTACTGCGACCTGTCGGCAGTTATAACCTGTTCTTCCTGCCTGAAAACGACATTCCCGAAACCCCACGTCACTTTTTTACTGTATGATAAAATCGCGTCGGCGGTTATAACTGACGGTTTCCGGACATCCTCCCTCGCCCTTTCATCCTCGACATCCTCGATCGCACCGCTGGTTTCCCACCATTCCCCCGAATACTGGTGCACTATCACATCCCCCCACGCCTGGGTAAGTTTCGTTCGCTCGTAGTAAATAAAATTGTCGGCTTCAGTATCCTTCTCAGGCTGAATCGAGAGAACCCGGCCATACCCTTCAGTGATATCGGTCTCCCAGTTCTGTACCAGGTAATTGGCGATCATTTGCGTCGGTGTTTCTGAAAGCGCCTGGCTTACCCGGCTTTCGTCCGGATCTTCCTCGCCAATATCGTAAAACCTCGCGTCCACCCGGCGGATTGCCTCGATCTGGTGATCGCCCAGGAATATGTGCAGTTCCTCGCTCCAGATTTTCTTGTTCTTCCGATAGCAGAAAACCAGGCCGTCGCGAAGCTCAGCGTATGGATCAAAATTCATGTCTGTTTCAAACAGCTCAGCATCAAGGTCCGATGAGATTTCCCAGTTCGTGATGTATGAATAATCCGGGACAGTAAGGACATTTTCCGAATCGCCCCTTGGAAGTTTGGGAATGCTGAGGATAATTTCGGGGCTTAAACCCATCGGTCCGGATACAACCGGTTCAGTTCTTTCCACAAGAAGGACATCGCCGTTTGCCAAACCGGTCGGACCGGTTAAACCCTCTTCCGCAAAATCGATACCACTTGGACTATACTGACCCGGCATCCCGGGGATAATGTCACCCATCCCACCGGCTGACAGGTCAATTGCCTCGCCAACCGTACCCGGAATTCCTCCTGTATTTAATTCAGATTCAAGTTGTTCGCCAAACCGTCTGAACATGCCCCCTTCGAATAAATCCGTGCCGCCTGCCGACAAATCAAGCGGATCGGGTCCCGGCGGGGGAACTGGAGATCCGGGAATCCCAGTCCGGGGGATCGAAGATGTAACCGGGGGTTCATAAGGCTCAACCTCCGCTCTCGGAAATTCAGTGATCTCCCCGGCAAGGAAGGCTTCCATTTCGGGGCTGAGATCCATCTCCGCGATCGAAATTTGAATTGCTTCAATATAATCCGGGTCCAGCAGTAAGACGCTTGGATCGAACATCGACGGGGGCGGGGGTGGTAGAAGGTTTCCTTCCGCGTCGATTTTATATTTCCGCTGGATCACGAGAGGTATATACGGGTAACACAAACAGATTTTTTCTGATTTATCGTAGTGGACATACTTGGCCAGGATATTCATCCCATCCCCGCCTTCGGTGTCATCGAGGTCCTCGATCGGGAAATCCCCTTCCCTCGTGACAAAATTCTCGCCCTCAAGCCCGATAACAAACATCTCGACATCGCCTATAAAGTCGATTGTCACGAGGTCGTCATCGGAATAGAGTGAGTTCGCGATTATGTGATTATCCTCGACCCAGAAATCCACAAACTCGGGGCACGAAAGGGTTTTGGTGCGCTCCTCCCAGATCAGGACCTCCGTATCGAGAAGCGTGGTGCCGTCGGCGGATTCCACCTCGACATTTCCCGTAAGCGTGAGTTCCTCTCTTGGCTTATCCCAGTCGCCATGATCCCCGCTGATCAATAAATTTTCCTCGCCGCCCTTGAAAAGTATCAGTTCGTAAATTCGATAGAGTTCGCTCGACTCCGATTCCTTCTCGGTATCGACAACCTCGCTCCTGATTTCCCAGACCTTAGCGCCGTCTTCATAACCGAAAGCGACCGGCTCATCGATACGTGTGATGGTCGCTTTCTCCTCAACAAACATCTCCTCAAGTTCTTCCTTCGCGGCTTCCCCGCTTATCAGGACAAGGTAAATCAGCACGAGGATGATGCCGCCCGTGACTCCGAAATTCCTGAGGCCGTTCAGGAGTTGATTTTTCCATGTATAACGGGATTCCATATGTGAAATCCACCCTCTACTACAGACTCATTGTACAATTGCAACGTTCAAATCGCCAGTAAAATATGAACATTAATTTTTACACTCTTGTCCAATATAAAATTTCCTCTAATGGTTTGAAGTAAGGATTTCCCCTGCGTGCCGTTAGCTTCCAGCTATCGGATAGCAAGTGCCGAC
>CBDURU010000024.1:0-35321 GCA_965369865.1 uncultured bacterium
CATCCCTGAACATACCGTACTCATTATTGTCCCCGGTTCCGCCATCAATGTCCAGATCGATATATCCCTCAAAGTCAGAATCAACACTGCGGCGGTAGATAGGCCATGCCACCTGTTGATCGAACGGATCCCAGGTGTCGCTGGCGATTGGGAATCCCCCGGTCGCCCAGTCACGGTATGCTTCAAGTCTCAACGGGGCAATTTCCGTGGCATGCCTGATATCGTTCGCGATGTAATTCAGCGCGACTCTCGCGTTCTGCTGAGCTACGGTACGCTCATCACCGGATTTCAATGTCTCGAACGTTGCCAGGACCACCCCTACGAATATCGAAAAGAAGATACCGGCTATCATTAATGCCACCAGCATCTCTACCAGGGTGAAACCTTTCTGTTGCCTTAGATTCATAGCTTTATCCCATGTAATTAATGTGTTGGGGAGTACTGCCAGCGGCGTATCGCCACCCATATAAATATCACGATTACTACCTGGTAATCCGCCGGGTCCTCCAATTATAAAACGCGGATGACCCGACGAATCGAATTAATCAATTTAAAAATCAGCTTCCCTCGACCCTGACCTGGTCCTCGTATTTGGTCGCGATAACAGCCATCGCGCCAACAAGAGCCTGCTTGACGACCCATTCGTACGCTGTCAGGTCGCTTGGATCATCATGTTCGGGATCCCCATCACCGAGGGGTCTCGGGAATTCAGGTAAAACGCTGCTATATCTGTTCCGCAGAGCGGTGTCATCGCTGCCGTAAATAACGATCCAGTAGTTCCGGCAATACCTCATGAAATCAGGTGCTGTCGGGTCGGTCTGGACAGGATCGAGCGGAATGTAGGCGAAATTGCCTTCCGGGAAACTCGCCTGTTGAATCTCGCCCCTGGTTATTTCAAAGTCAAAGTTAGGATCGTATGTCAAGGGCCAGTTAATGTCCCCGCGAAATCGTCGGTCTCGGTTATCGATATCGGCAGGGGCCGGGAAATCATAGACACCCGGATTTGTTATCGTTGATGAATTTCCGTCCCATCCATACCACATTGGCTCCGATATCCTGACCGGAGACGGGTCCAGGTTAAATATGTCGTTAGCGATTTGTGGAGGATCCTCGAATTCGATGCCGAACATGTTCAGCATGGGGATCGCCTGGTCGGTAACCCACTGGATATTGGTCCGGAATGGATTTTCAGGATAAATCTCCAGGGCGCCGTCGCCAACGAGCCTGTCCGGAATCTGGAAAGGCGGTATTGGCGGATTTCCAGGCTGTGGTGCGATTGGAGTGAAATAGAAACCATCCAGGAAATCCAGGAATTGATCCTGTGGTTTTACCACTCCACCTCCGATCAGCGCACGCATGGCGTATAGCGTGTCGGGTTCTGTACCCCAGGACGTAAAGAACGGCTCAATACCATCTTCATCGCATGATGGGACGGCCAGGCCGGGGTATAGTCCGTCATGGGCGGAAGCGAAGGTTTCCAGAGCGGTTTGTATCACATGAGCTCCGGTCATAACTTTTGCTTCTTTAGCCTTAATTCTGATCTTCTGCAAGTTCGGTACCGCAAGGGCGACCAAGATCCCGATTACGGTAATTACTACGAGAAGTTCAACAAGAGTAAAACCTTTCTGTCGATTCATTATTTTTTCCACCTCGAACATTTGATACGACTGGGAAGCGGGATAACTTTCATCCCGGTGAGGCTTTATATTTCCTTGATATGTAATTTTCTTTTTCAAATTCCCCTGCCCTGATAATTATTTTATTGGTCACCATCAATCGGTCAGATACGGCAATCCCAGGTGACCGATATCGCATGGATCATGTTCATCATTGCTCGAATCGTTGTCGGGTAAAGTTAAAGCCCTGGCCGGGTTAGAATCATCGGATCCTACAGTCGATAGTATGAACCGCCTGCCCGGCGCCCATTCCTTGCTGGTTCCATCAAGGTTTATGGTGTTATAGAAAGTTCTCTCAAGACGAACCCTTCTGGCGCCGCCATATGATTCCATCGGAAGCTCTTCGTAATATCCATCGCCATCGGGATCGACCAGTTCAATTTCACCTTCACCGGTCAGGTAGAAGACCGTAACAATAATCCTGATGCCGTAAGTCTGCGATTGGTAATTAACCCCGAAAGGGTCTATTTCAACAAAGCCTGTATCCGCCATTCCGACATCGAAATTGGTCAGACCGGTTGAGAGCGGAAGATCACGTCGCAAACACAGCCTGAGCCTCCGAATCTCAGGGTCTGAATAATTATCGATTACCCTTCGATCCCGAATATAGAGCTGATCGACCCAGGTAGTTTCGTCCCTTGGATCGGGGAGGACAGGCGTAGGATCGATAAAGGTGGTCATACGGACGAAATTTTTGAACGTTGCTTCGCGATGGCGGTAATCACTGACTCCGGCACGGTGTGCGCGATCCATCAGCAGACCGTAATCGAGTATCGGGGTTGGTGACTCACGGTATCGAACCTGGCGGTACATCGGATCCATACTCGATACATAGCTTCCCTCGACTATCGTGTCGAACAACCCGTCACCGGGGACCCACGTGTCGCCCAGTGCTGCAGCGGGTGTACCATCGAATTCGGTATCCGAGTACATTCTAAGCAGCCCGTTTGTCGCGATCTCGATATCTTCCCAATCGACTCCACCTGAACCAAGAATTCCAGCTTCACCGTCTCTGTCAAGGTCATCATCGCACAGACCGTTAAAATTCGGGTCGAGCAGAAGCCCGGTATAGTTGTTGTAATAATCGCGATAAACTGGAACCGGGTAATCCTCATCGTACGAGTCAGTCGGATCAAAATACCATTCAAGGGGTTCAGTATCGATATCATCCCTGTTGTCGTATGCGTCCGGGGCGCATGGGTTCAAGGGATCTCCAAATCCATCGAATCGGTGAGTCGGTGGCAATGGATTTTCATGGTAGGGAAAACCAGGCGAGTAGATCTCGTTGTAATAATGAAGAGCCCCGTAGTTATTTACTTCGCAAAGCTCCAGTCTTTCCTGCCCGAGCTGGATCGCCTGTGAATAGAGAGCGGCGTTCTGAATTACGGTCAGGCTCTTGACATAAAGACTTGCCAGGGGAAGGATAACGAGTAACAGAATTGTTATCGCTACCATAACTTCCAGAAGGGTGAAACCCTTTGTGTTTCTGCTTAATTGTCTACAACGGGTGATCATGTGATGCCCCGAAGATCGTTTGTGATAAGGCATTGGAAGCAAGATAAACCCGCGATCAGTAAATCCGTATTTTTTGTTCGATTTCAAAAACTTTACTCCGATCACTCCGCGAACTCCTTACATCCCTCCAGTCGATACTGCTGACTTCTTATAACAATGCCCTTGATTTAATTCTATCAGTAAATTTAAACTGTAAGCTTAGTAAAATTTTATCCCGAAATCCTGGTCCAGCTTGTCAAGTTCGGATACTACGTAATTCCGGATGACCAGGCGTCCCGACAAATTATTCAAGGTAATTACCTTGCCGTATGAATCGCTGTTTGAATCTTCAAGTGAGAGAGTCGTGTACGCGCTTATCGGTTCATTCGGGCCTTCATCTCCCTGTACAACCAGCGTTGGATTGTAGAGGTTGAAGGATTCCGGGTTATAATCTTCCGTCCGGGCCTGCATGCGAAGCTGTGTAGCGCCAAGACGGCCCGGTGAAAGGTCGATTATCTCATCACTGTGATCATTCGAATCGGCAACGTCCCAACTGGCACACACGGTCCCGTCAGGGAAAAACACTATGAACATAAGCGGAAAGTGCGACAGTACACCGTTACGTTTCCCAAGAGGTTGGGTTCCATCTCCCCACGACTGAGAGATCAACCTGAGATCCACCTCAAAAGGCACGATATTGTCCCCCCCCACTCCACCGGTATCGGAGAAATCACGCGTGATATTTGTTATATCTCCATCTGAATCAAGGCTGATCCTTAATTTCGGGCTGAGTGTACGAATCGGTTGATTTCCCGGGTAAGTCGGCATCAGTAAGACATCCGGATCGAGATATGTCCCATCCGTGTCAATATAAACCCACGCAAGGTTTACATCATCCCATATAACATCCGGGTCTTCAGGCACTGTGTTTGAGTCTTCAGAATCGGGACCGTCGCCCCACCATGAATCACCATCGCCATCCAAATCGCCGTCGTAATCACCGATTTCAGGATTACGACCGATCGGATCATTAGGTCCGTTTACAGGATCGGCGTAGGCTTGCCAGCCCTGGGATGTCCATAACCGGTACATATCGATTTCCGGCAGGAACTCCATGTAAACCTTGGCGTTATCCCTTAAGGAAAACAGCCTGCCCTGGCGAATCTGTGCGGCAAAACGATTGGTTTCGCTGCTGAGCATTCTCTGCGGACGGGTGGCTATGTAGCCCGGAACTGTAAGGGAGACCAGGATTACGAAAACACCCAGCACAACAAGGAGTTCAACAAGCGTAAAACCGCTTTCAGGTTTCCTTCTGCTGAAACCATTTAACCTTTGAGAACTCATATGTCTCTTTCTCATTTCAGTTATCACCATTGGGCTGGGGTTAAGGCCCCGAAGAGGCCCGCTTGGAACTTCGACATTAACTATATATCATAACACACCAAAATCGCTTTTTGAAGTCCGCTGTTGGTTTGGACCTTGTCCCCAAAATAAAAAATAATCTCAATTTCTTTATACATCCGGACATTAATTGATCGGGAGGGGAGATACGGAAGAAGGCCTCAATTACATATACCCCATGATTTCCTGTTCCGCAAGGTCTTTTTACAGAAAATTAATAGTTATGGTGGTCCCCCGCCACCGGCGAATGTCACAAAATACCAGTTCAGAATTTTATGCCCCCAGAAAAACCCGACCAAACCTCCAAACGCAAGGAACGGTCCAAACGGAATTTTCGATTTCCTCGTGACTCTTTTGAATAATAATAGAATCCCACCGATTACCCCCCCTGTGACAAATCCCACAAACATTGTCGGACCCAGGGCCTTGATTCCCACAAAAGCCCCGATCATCGCCATCAGCTTCCAGTCCCCTCCACCCATTCCTCCGAACAGGTACAGGATGAAAAGAAATCCACCCCCGACCAGAAGTCCGATAATCGATTGAAGTATCGCGTCCAGGGCTCCGGAGGTTCCGAGCGACGCAATTGTCGGGCGATCCAGGGGAGCGATCACCGCCAGGGCAAGCCCGATCACCACTCCAGGAATTGTAATCCGATCCGGAAGAAGTTCGTGCTCGAGATCGATGATTGTCAAAATCAAAAGAAAACTGCAGAAAATAAATCCCTTAAACATAAACAGCATCGTGACAATATTCGGCGAGAAACCAAGTGGTGGAGTTCCACCCAGATCGAACGTGAAAACCTGCCCGTAAGTCAACCCGAATCCCCCATTTTCCATCGGGAGGGTGTAAATCCACGCGATCACCAGGATATATAACAATCCACTCAATAACTCGACCATGAAATACCTGACCGAGAATTTTGCCCCGCAGTAACGACATCGCCCTTTGAGAACCAGGTAGCTCACGAGCGGAATATTGTAATACCACGGAATCTCGGTACCACAGGATGTGCAATGGCTTTTTGGTGACCAGAGAGACCTGAAATAAGGCAGCCTGTGAATCACAACATTTGAAAGGCTCCCGATTACAGCTCCGATAAGGAAAGCCATGATCATCGGAGTATAAAAGATCAGCGTGATTAGATTACGCTCGTATTGGTTTAGATATTCCATAACAATTGGATGTTTAAAGCCCGTAGCCCAGACTTCGAATAAAAAAAATATTCTGGGGGCTGGAATTCAAATTATAATCTACATAATAATTATCTGAAGATATTGTTTCAGGATACCACGATTACTATAAATTTTATTAGTCATGCCGGATTCTATCAGTAAAAAAAAAAGGGCCTTCCCCAATACCGGCGATTGAATCTTTGGTGGCGTAAGCACGGTAATGTTAATCACTCCGACTATTGTCGCAGTGAAATGAGCACATTCAGGGAATTCTCGGTACTGTGCAAGTGGGATATTCAGAGGTTATAGAAATATTTAAAGAAACTGCCTGTTCAAAACGGTCTTGGTAGGAATAAATCCGAAAAAGCATCAAAAACATATCTGTCTGTAAGAGTAGAGATGAAATCAATAATAATTCTCGTGTGTAACAATCCCTCATCAGAAGATATTTCTTCGTCAAAATAAAGGGTTCTTCGACTATTAATGAAATCACCCAGCATAGTGAAAACCTTTGGGACACCATTTGAATATTCGGATATGTTATCCTTATGTTCGTTGACAAAATCGAGAAGTTTACCAAAAAGGATCTCAAGCATACCCGATACACGGTCCATATAGCCAGAGATCATGTCAGTTTTATATATGTGTTCGTAGTTGAAATCAACCATATCTTGCATTACTTCAGAAGCATTATCAGAAAGGCCGATTTCAGTGGAAGTAGAATTTTCAATTATATCTCTGACAAAATAATCTACGATTTCACCATTTTTCGATCCAATCTGAGTTCTAATCTTTGCAGGCAACACATCCTCTACAATAAAACTATTTATTATTGCGTCTTCAATATCTCTACCCAGGTAGGATACTTTGTCAACAAGCCTGACAACACAACCCTCAATAGTGCATGGAGTTGTATCTATCGAACCAACTTCCTTGAATTGCGGAATTTCAGATATCTGGATTCTTGTAGCTTTACTTTCACCATTATGGTTTGCGATACCATCACGAACGGCAAGGGTCAGATTCAAGCCGATAATTGGTTTATTGATGCGAGGTTTTTCGATTTTATCAACGATTCTCAGGCTGTGCTTTTCGTGTTTGAATCCCCCAATGCTTTGAGCAAGTCCATTTAGTACTTCCTCCCCGGCGTGGCCAAAGGGAGTGTGTCCAAGGTCGTGCCCTAATCCAATAGCACCAGCAAGAGTTGGGTCACATGCGATACCTTTTTCATTAAAATTACGGCAGATAATTGACGAAATCGAAGCTACATAAAGGGAATGATCCAATCTTGTGCATATGTGATCATTGTTGGGAAAGTGAAAAACTTGTGTCTTATGTTTAAGACGTCTGAACGCATGTGAGTAAAGAATTGCAGTATAGTCACGTTCATAATCTGTGCGCCCACCTAATTCTTCAAGAGGCTCCAAACGTTCGGTAAGTCTACTCTCTATTTCCGTTTCCATCCTGTTCTCCTGAACTCTCTGATCCATTCCTTCTTGAGATAAATTTTATTTCAGAGTGAAGGCTTGGAGTATCTCCACCCAGAGTAACGGATCGAATACCAAAAGGATCCTCGGGATTTGTGAGAGCAGGTCTTGGATTCTGGTCTTCTTTCTTCTTGGTTGCCATGAACGAGTTCCCTTTTAAAATATTGCTAAGATTTATTATGTTAATTATAACTGATTAATGAGTTGATTGCATTAATAAAGTGGATTCAACACCATCCGCTTTGAAATTCATCCCATCTTCCTGCTGACCGGATTCTCGTAACCCGCGCACGGCTCGGCCTCCCCTATCAGTGCCGCAACTCTCTCAATCCAGATCAGATCGCTCAGTACACGAATTGAGAATCATTCCCCGGTGTTGAAAAATGAACAAAAAAAAGCTCCCTTCCGAGGGAGCTTGACTTCAAATTTCCATTTATTTCTCATTCGCTTGAGCTTCCGTAATAAGTCTGCGTGATCGGTGCGTCGTACTCGGATGACTTCCTGTGAAGGAGCAGGAGGTCGTGCTCGCTTGTCGCAGCCTCTCTTATGGTAATTTTACTTCCGCCACCATGAAATTTCCGATCTTCCAGCCGCGCTCCAGCCCCATCGCCTCGATCCTGTCGGCCTTGTCAATAGCTTCCGCTACCGGAGGAGCGAACAGACATCGCGTAACCATCACGTCGCCATAAGATTTCAACATTTCCTCAAGTTCCGGCTCACTGAAAAAATGAATCCCTGAATGGTGAAGGTACTCTCCCCTTCTCTGCTTTCTGTCGAGATACGAATTACTTTGAAGCACACAGACTATCAACCTGCCGTCTGGTCTGACAACTCTTGCCAGCTCCGAGATCACTTTTTCCGGGTCCGACGCGAACTCAAGCACAGTTATCACCGCACCGACATCGAAATGGGCCGACGGAAACTGTAAATCGGACGCATCCCCAACAAGATATCGGACATTCTCAATTCCCTTTGCCAGACGTTTCTCCTCTGCGATTTCCACCATCTCCTTCGTAATATCCACACCAGTCACATTATAACCCTTCCCGGCGAACCACTCGCTCCAGTGACCCGTTCCCGAGCCAGCCTCCAGAAGTGTCTGCTTTGGTTTGGCATCTGGAAGCAGCCTTCCAACCGCAGCCTTCTCCAAACGGTCGACCATCTGCCCGACCGGATCATCGTAGAAGGAATCATAACTGCGTGCTTTAGAGCCAAAATCGAAATGAGTCATTTTTTAATTTGGTTATTCTCAATCTTTGTTAAAAATAAAGAAACAGAGATTATAAAAAAGCCCCTGTGTTTTGGGGCTTTATCGAAATTTTCCCTTCGTTTTTTTAATTATTCGCTTGAGCTTCCGTAATAAGTCTGCGTGATCGGTGCATCGTACTCGGATGACTTCCTGTGAAGCAGCAGGAGGTCGTGCTCGGATGTCGCGGCTTTCCTGGCGGTCTCCCAACTGATCTTCTGTGCCCTTACAAGTTTGAGGAGGTACTGGTCGAACGTGAACATACCGTCCGAGGCTCCCCTTTCCATTACGTCCCTGATCATGTAGGTCTCGTCAGGATTCAGAACGTAATCTCGAATCTGGGCTGTAGCAACCATAGATTCAATCGCGGGGATTCGCCCGCCGCCAACCATGGGCAGCAAGCGCATCGAGAATATCGAGTGCAGGGTTTCCGACATCATGATTCGTGCCTGTTTCTGCTGTGCGGCAGGATAGTAGTCAAGAGTACGGTTGATTGTCTGGAGCACGTCGGTAGTATGAAGGGTGGTCATGACAAGGTGACCGGTAATAGCGGCGGTGAATGTAGTCTGTACCGTCTCCTGGTCACGCATCTCGCCGACCAGGATCACATCGGGATCCTCACGCATCCCGGCCCTGAGAGCGATAATGAACGAGTCTGTGTCGATTCCCACCTCGCGCTGGTTGACGATGCATTTATTGTCAAAGTGGTAGTACTCGATCGGGTCTTCAATCGTGATAACATGAC
Source organism: uncultured bacterium (assembly GCA_965369865.1). Taxonomy (GTDB): domain Bacteria; phylum JAJVIF01; class JAJVIF01; order JAPKYR01; family JAPKYR01; genus JAPKYR01. Next base: position 9,225 of record CBDURU010000024.1, read on the forward strand.
CGTCCCTGCTCTTGTTGACGTGGTCTGTCATCGCAGCCAGGGTGGTGGATTTACCGGAACCGGTCGTCCCGGTGATGATAATAATTCCACGCTCGGCAAGTGCTACGTCCGCGATAATTTTCGGAAGATTTAATTCCTCGAAACTCGGGATGTAGTACGTGACCAGCCTTAGTGCCAGTCCGATCTCACCTTTCTGGCGGTAGAAATTAACACGGAAACGTCCGGGGAAATCCTCCGGTGAGTATGAAAAATCGACCTCGTTCTGCTCGTCGATAAGGAACTCACGTTTCGGACCGAGAACGATCCTGGCGATGTCCTCCATGTCCTGTCGGTTGAGTTTCGGGAGGTCGGTGGGTTTCAATGTGCCGTCGATACGCATCCACGGCGGCTTGTCGACCCCAAGGTGAAGGTCTGAGGCACCTTTTTCATACATTAAGTTTAAGAGGTTTCTGACTGATCTCGAATCTGCCATATGGCTTCACTCCGATAAACGGACACAAATACACTGTGCCCGTTAAAAAAAATTCACGGGTAAGTATCTAGGATTGTAGCAGGATTCAGGGAAAATGGGAAGACATCTGCTCTCAAAGTGTGTATCGAAACCTGAATATTCGATCTATAACCCAAAGACAGCGTATTTATATGTATCCTCATGTACAAACCAGACATGGATTTCCAGGTGCTCCGAATCGCAGTCCAGTGCGAACGGTACACCATCGAGAGGTGTCGGGTAGCGTTCAATCAGAATACCGTTCTGATCGAATATTGCCACCTGCCACGTCGAATCGCCGTTGTCCTCAAGAACGAACAGCCAGTTGCCCGCAGCTTCAACAATGTGGCAGTAGGTATTGAGGCAACTGATATCGACAGGTGTCCCAACAAGGTCATCATCGATAGTGCCGATGCAGTCCGGCATCGCCCCATCGTGGTTATTCCGGATGATCTCAACGCCGTTATCATCAGGATGCCCCTCCATGTAGTATAAGATCATGTCATAAGGTTCGTCCAGCCCATGCGGATCGTTGTCGACCGCATGTTTATAGGCCTCCATGTCTGAGACCAGGCAATCGACACTGCCGTCATAGTCGGCCGGGTAGAAACCCGCAAAGCTGTTGGGGTATGGTGAGCCATAAGGGTTATCCAACCTGAAAGTGGCCCCATTTTCTCCTAACTCATACCTACTACCCCAGAAACCCCAGACAGAAGCATAAATGCCGAAGTCTGTTTCCAGATCGATGAACTTCATTCCGAAGAAAAAGTATCCATTTGTCAGTACACCATTGGAGTTCGACCACCAGACAGGAGCATCACCCGGATACCCTCCCCATGCAATAGGTCCGGGGAACCTGCTGGTAAATACAACTCCACCCGTTGGGGGAACCTCGATCGCCGCCATATACTGAGGTCCACCCATAAGGCCATTGAAATTATTAAAAAAAGGATCGGTAAAAGTAAGAATATGCATGCCAGGCTCTGAATAGTCCAGCGGGTAACGAAAGACCTGGTAAGTCGCGTCTCCCGGCGTAGGTTCACCGGTTGCGTAGTGGTAGTACACACCTTCCTTGCCGAAATAATTGCTGCCGACAACGCAGAAATCGAGCCACTCAAGATCGGAGGTCGGTAATGGATCGGGCAGATTACCGCTGTCAATGAGGTGAAAATCGTATTCTTCCATGCCTATCCAGAACATTTCCTCACCGACTCCGGGTATTCCACCGCAACCATTCGTAACAACAACGTCCCAAAATCCTCCCTCAGCCCCGATGAGGTCAAAATCAGCGGTCAGGGTGGTGTCGTCGAGAATTGCGAGATCGGTTCCGACGATATCGGGCTGATCGGTCATCTTCAACCTGGCGTCGAGATTTGGACCCTCCTCAATCTCAGTGCAGGTAATAATTGCATCATCGATGAACGAGTCAGTTGATGCACACGAGGGATCGATACCCAGCACTGTTGTCGTACATTCTGGCGACTCAGTAGAAACTTCCAGGTCATACCGGAAGCAGGCTGCCAGGGGATCGGTACCGGCTAAGTTGGGAACTCCGAAATCGTTCGTGTAGTCGAAGCCTTCATACTCAGCGATCACCCATAACTCCTGTCCCTCGATACCGGTCACATTATCTGCGGGAATTTCGACGTGATAGGTGGCGTAGTGATCGCCTTCGTCGACCGGGATCATGTCGTCAGCCGTGAACTCATACACCCCACTTAAAACGGTCGCTTCGATATAGATCTTCGATGGCTGGTAATCCCACCCAAACAGGCTGATATCCAGATTCAGGTTCCCGCCGTTGTTTGTGGGGTTAATGTAGTAAACGTCGCTGTTGTCGGTCACTTCACACGCAATCGCCTCAGGACAGTTACCCGGATGATTTTCCGGCTCGATTCCCTCCCAGCTCACAATTATCGCAACGCTGAATTGAAGCCCTGGCTCGGGTGTTGGAAACCTGATATAAAAATTACGGGCATTAACGGCGCTTTCCGAAAATACGCCGTTCTCATCCGCGTGTATATTCAACCAGTTCCACAGGTCTTCCTCCGGTTGAAGATCATCCGTGTAATATTTGTAAGGACACAATGTCGCTGTTCCCGCGAAATCCGGCGATGTTATTTTCCCTGCTGTAAATGAAAATAGCGGGAAATCCAACTCGTTGAATTCAGTGAAATTGAACCATCGCGTGTACCCGTCGGGACCACCCGCCCCATCGATCGGATCCGGCAGCATGTACTGGTCGACTCCCAATTCCGGGTATTTCAAATTTCCCGTTTCCAATGTGAGCGAACCGTCCCCCATGAAAATCCCCCGGAGATCGTAACAATTAAACTCCGGGTGGCCGGATAATGGATGTGTCACGATGATATTGATATCGACATCGACGTAGTCCGGTTCGATGATGATATCAATTAGTTCGAAATCCAGCCCGGCTTCCTGTTTGCTCAAGATGTTGGTGAGGTTCATTGTGAACATCGCATGCCGGTTCTGAAGCAATTCCACAGTCCCGTTCTCGGTGTCGATGTAGAAATCCCAGTAGCCCAGGAGATTGGTTTGGGCTCCTGATCCCGTGCGATTTGATTCTGTCGTAAGTCCCGGCGTTTGCTCCTGATCGGCGGTTGGTGTTACGGGGCTTCGGCCGGAGCAACCTATTGCCACGAGTGTGGCAATAACCACTACCGCTAATAGAGTCATCCATCGATTCATGATTCCTCCTCTTACATCCGTGCTTCCCTGTCTGGCCTTTCCTGAAATGGGAAATGTAATACAAATACACTATACAACATATCCTTAAATAATCCAAATGAGTATTAATTCATCGTGTAAACAAACCGGTTAAAATAAAACCCCCGATTTGAACCGGGGGAGGATTCGCAATTCATGTTCAGCTTGACTCGATCAGTTAATAATATTAACCAGGTTGAAGATCGGGAGATACAGACTGACAACAATAACTCCGATAATTCCGCCGATCACAACTATCAATATAGGTTCGATCAGACTGGCGAGCGCACTGATAGTCGCGTCAATTTCTATATCGTAATAGTCCGAAAGCTTATACAACATTTCCTCAAGGTTACCGGCGTCCTCACCCACCGAAATAAGGTTAGTAACCATCGGGGGGAATACCCTGGTTCTGCGCATTGGAGCCGAAATCGTTTCACCCTCGCGGATTCGCTCACGTGTGTAGTCGATCGCATTGGCGACAACAAGGTTATGCGCCGTGTCCCTGGTTACTTCGAGCGCCTCAATTAGCGGAACTCCCGATTCCTGCAGGGTACCGAGTGTTCGGCTGAAACGCGTGATGGCAACTTTCTTGGAGAGAGGTCCGAACAGGGGCATTCGAATGATTATGGGATCGAGAATCCTGTGTCCCCATTTCGTGCCGCGGAATTTATAGAGAAGAACCAGGGCTACTAATGGTACGACTGTATACCAGTACCAGTTGTACCGGAACTCCTCGGAAATATCCATCATGGTCTGGGTCAGTTCGGGAAGCTGGGCTTCGCCACCGGAGAAATCCTTATAGAACTCAGCGAACTGCGGAACGATGTAGACAAGCATGAATAAACTGATACCGATTGAAACGACGGTAACCAGAATCGGGTAAACCATCGCCGACTGGACCTTACGTCTCAATGCCAATTCGTTTTCGTAGAAGATCGCAATACGGTCAAGGATCTTATCGAGGACACCACCGATCTCACCGGCATGAACCATCGAGACAAAGAAGTTCGAGAACGCGGACGGGTGTTTTCTCATCGACTGCGCCAGCGTGATACCCGACTGGACATCGACCCGCACTTTGTGAATGATCTGCTGGAATTTTCTCTGCGGAGTCTGCTCCTCCGCTGTATCCAACGCTTCAGAAAGAGTCAGACCTGCGTTTATCAGCAGTGCCATCTGGCGGGAGAAAATTGTCAGGAGTTTCAGTCCCACCTTGGTGAAACGGTCGACTATATCCCAGGGTGACCAGTTGAAAGCTTTTTTCTCGTAAATCCTCAGTACATAATAACCCTCCTGGCCAAGCGACTCGATAACAGAGTGCTGGCTGTCGGATTCAACCGTGTTTTTAATGGTGTTGCCTGCGGAATCGCGAGCTACGTATACGTATGTTTTCAAACTTCTTCACCACCTGGTGTAAATTCAGGATTGGGAATTATGTTTTTCGATATGCCTCGCATAAAACTTTCCTTATCTTCAATACGTTAAATCAGGTAACCGGGAATACTGCATGCGGGGCTTAGTATTTATTTACACATTAGCTCGGCATGCTGTCAAGCCCGGTAATTTATATACCTTACATGTAACCCTGGCCCAGCTCACTGCCATCGCGGCCTGTACTTGGACCCTCTTCAGCACCATCAGACCCGGGTGGGCCCGCGGCTATAAGTCTCTGTAAGTTGGATGGACTGTGCGCCGCTGCCATTGCCGTCTCGAGTGTAATCTTCCGCTCGAAATAATAATCCCTGAGACACTGATCGAGAATAACCATTCCGAGGCTCGCGTGCGTCATCATCGTGGAATGAATCTGGAAAATCTTCCTCTCACGAATGAGGTTCCTGATAGCTGGGATATTGAGCATAACCTCGAACGCTGCGATACGTCCTACGCCATCGGACCTTGGCAGCAATGCCTGAGTCAAAATAGTCCGCAGGGTGTTGGCAAGCTGCGCGCGAATCTGGTCCTGCTGTCCGAACGGGAAAACGTCGACAATTCGGTCTACTGTCGCCGGTGCGGAATTTGTATGAAGCGTCGCGAAGACAAGGTGGCCTGTTTCCGACGCGGTGATCGCGGTTGCAATTGTTTCATGGTCACGCATCTCACCGACCAGTATGACGTCCGGGTCCTGCCTTAAAACACGTCTCAGCGCCTCGTTAAAACTCATGGTATCCTCACCGATCTCGCGCTGGTTGACGTTACACATCTTGTGTTCATGCACGTATTCGATCGGGTCCTCCATCGTAACGATATGAAGGTCGCGATTTTCGTTGATGACATTCAACATACTTGCAAGAGATGTTGTTTTACCGGATCCGGTCGGACCCGTAACGAGTACCAGACCTCGAGGCTCCATGATAACTTCTTTCATTATTTCAGGTATCAGGAGCTCATCCATTGTCGGGATGCGTTCCGGGATAGAACGCATGACGAGCGCGACTGTTCCTCTCTGCCAGAATGAATTGCACCTGAACCGTCCGATACCTTTCTGAGAGTAGCCGAAGTCAATTTCGCGTTCTTTTTCAAGACGCTTTCTCTGGTCCTCGCGCATTATCGAGAACGCAAGACCCCTTGTGTCCTCAGGGGTTAGTGCTTCAAGGTCAAGCCTTATCATATGACCATGCACGCGAAGGGTCGGCGGTACGCCAACCGTTACGTGCAGGTCGCTGGCCTGCCTTTCCGCAAGTTCAATCAGGAGATCGACAATCGTATAATCCATTGATTACCTCGCTGGGCGAGCATGTTCTTTCAGGGCGGGTTGCCCTGCCAGTTTTATTGAAAAATAGTAACACCGACATAGGTAAACACGTTACCCAGGCGGTAGTCACGAAAGAATAGCAGAAAACCATGTATGTTTCCAACGAAAAATCCAAATCTAATAATTGTTATATCGAGATAATCCCCCTGTTTATGGTTCTATCAGGTTTAATCAACCCTTCGCCCTGACACTGACACATGGATGGTCGGCCAGATAAAACCTGTTTGGAAGGTCGCCTCCCATTGAAAGCCCTATACGCGTGGTCGTGACGATCCCTCCGTTTGAATCGACTATCTTTTTACGGTGCCGAGACCCGGGGATCGATAAATTCAACTCCGATTCAAGGAGATCGAGCCCGTACTGCCCCCTCCCGATCCTCATCGCGGCCGCAAGTTTCCCCGGACCATTCGCGAGATCGATTTCTCTCTTAGCTTTCGGACGGTTACCCCACATCAGGTCGATTCCTTCCCGGGGTTCCAGGGCACGGATCAGCACCGCGCATCCCCTGCCCTCTTTTTCAGTTACGATATTGAACAACCAATGGTTACCGTACGTAAAATAGGTGTACGCATGGCCCGGTGGCCCGAACATCGCCCTGTTTCGATTTGTTACACCACGGAAAGCGTGACAGCCCGGTTCCGTAAAAATATACGCTTCAGTCTCGACAATCATCCCTCCGAGAATGCCGTCAGGGGTTTTATGTTGCAGATAAGAACCAAGCAATGATTTCGCCACAATCAGTGTGCTTCTTGAGAAATATTTTCTTGTCGGGGTTTTATATTCAGCGGATTCGATTTCGAAATTTCCAATCATGGCGGTTTGTCTATTTTTTATTTCAATTTACCCAGCCTTTCTTTCAGCGTCTCGATCGACCTGATTCCCGAGGGATCGAGACTGCGGGCACAGGCGAGATAATAGCTTGTATAATCGGCAGTCTGTAAAAGGCTCATGATCCTTCCAAGTTGAGTCCTGCCTTCACCTTTCAACTGGTGTACCCATGCGACATGGTTCCGGATCAGATCGATTGTGAAATCCTGCCGTTGCTGAACCCTCGCTTGATCGTCCTTATCCCGGAGCATCAGCACGCCGGTCTTCTTTGTCGCAGGACCTGGTTGAGAGTATGCCACTATCTCGTTGTGGTTCATTTCCGGTAGTTTAGCGGCATGAGCAGGCCACTTGGAATTCTCATTTAACTGTGCCTGGAACCTGGTTGCTACAGGCCATGTCAGCTCAGTGCCTATAATAACAGGCCATGCGTTGTGAATATCGAACGCAAGTTTTTTCGCGAAATTTTTTTCGAATTCAAGATCTTTTGAATACTTGTTAACGCCATGCTTAAGAATCGTCACCGCTTCCCTGAGGGAGTCTTCTAAATATCCCAGGCCGTGGAATGCCTCGTTCAGGCATGATAAAACTACGGTGAGAAGGTGCCCAAGTGCCAGCCTTGGCGCTGGGTAATAGTCCGGCAAAGGTATATGCGGGCAGCCAAATTTCTCCGCCATGTCCCTGATCGCACCGCCCTTCGAAATCGCCACGCACTGGGCACCATGATTATGCGCCTGCGTATAACACCACACAACTTCTTCGGTATTCCCGGAATAGCTGAGGATTAACACCAGGCTGTTACCACCGGTTGACTTCGGAAGCCGGTACCCTTTAATTACCCGGTATGGCACCGGAAGATCCCTGTAAACGACCGAACCCGCGATATCCCCCGCGATCCCGCTTCCACCCATGCCCGAGACAAGGACCTCTCGTATTGTTACCTCGGGATTAAGCCGGATATCGACTTTTCCCCAGAGATCGCCGATCGCTTCATCGAGTTTACTGTAACCGCTCTCTATCCAGTCATAAACCCCAGACGGATCGATTGAAAATGTCGCGGGATCATCGAGATCCTCAAAATCCTCCAGCATCCAGCTCATGTAAGTTCTCCTTAAATCCTATCCCTGTTTCAACCGCCAAGTAAAACCTTATTGACGTAATTAATCAATCCGAAAAAGACAATTGCCGCAGACATAACAAGGGTAATCCGCCATTCCTTTTTTGTAAGGACCAGATTTTTAAAATTCCCAAGAAGGAAAAATCCGCAGATAAATGGCAGTGCGGGAACGGGATAGCCCGATAGAAATGCCGCAAGGATCGACACTGCAAGTCCCGTTAACACGAGCAGGATATTTTTCCAGATCGATAAACCGAATCTACGGCTTCCCCCGACAAACAAAGCGATAAAAACAAGATCGCCAAACCCGAAAATCGGTGTCATATATTCGGCGCCTGGCATGGGGAAATTCAGTAGAGCGAAATTCGCAAACGGCGGGGGATCCCAGGTTCCTGCCGCCAACTGCCGTTCTATATGCTCCGTCTCCTGCAAGGCTTCTGCCTCTAACTGCCGTTTTACATACTCCGTCACCTGCATGCCAATCGACTTGCTCGGCCCCTGGAACACACTCCATATATCTACCAGGGCCCCTATTATACTGACTGGAACAAGGTACCCGGCTTTTTCGAGCTCACCGGTCAACCAGAAACCGATCGTATAACCTGTAAATAGAAGCGACACTGTATTCACCGTGTGCCAGAGCCGCCATTCATATCCGGCGCGAACCAGCAATGCTGTCAACACCCAGACAGTTACGCCGGACAAGACCAGCACCAGGGCCCGTTTTCTCCCCGGCACGTGTATGGACCACTCATATGCTGTTAATACTGTTAACGGAATTCCAATGATCAGGATCAGATAATAACTCGCCTCACCAGCTAAACCCGGGGTGAATGTCAACGCTAAACATGCGAGGTAAAAAACCACCCAGACTATTGTAAAAATGTAACTTGAAACCGGGCGGGATTTCGGATCGCTCACTCAGACTGCTCCAGCTCTACAAGGTTCTGCCCCGGATCATATGTGTATGAAAACCCGAGGCATTCAAGGGCGGAGAAGAACGGTAAAAACGGCAGGCTTTCCAGTACAGACTGTGGGACCTCAGGCAGGATAACCTCATCACCGCACATTATTAATCCCTTTTCCCTGTCCAGGATAATTGAAAGATCCGCACAGAGAATTTCAAGGCTGTCGGGATGTTCAATCGCCGTACAACCCAGGGCTTCAAATCCACCGATACTCATCCAGATTGTGTCGTTAACCCTCTGGTGCGGAGTTTCCCATTCGAGTTCAGTGCCGTCCGCGAGCATTACAGTAAGTGGATCGTACTGGTACACAAGTACATCGCCATCGAATGTCAACCCTACTATCTCCGAAAACCCGTCCCCATCTATATCTCCCAGAACCATTTCATTTATCAAAGGAAGCTCGAGCGTGATTTTTACGGTGAATAATCCATCCTCTTCCGTATAAATTTCAAGGTGATCGATGGGACGATCGGGATCGCTGACTGCAGTAAGCAATTCAAGAAACGCGTCCTCATCTAAATCGGCGATCCCCGCCCTGCCGATTTCCGTACTGCTTCCACGGAAAAACCTGCCCCTTCCTGAACCCAACGCCTGGAGCATATCAAGTTCCGTTACCGATAATTCCTGCACAAAATAAACTTCACCCTCCTCAAGCGATACAATTTCATCATCGGTCAGCTCAACAAATCCATCCGATGTAAGGCGGTATAAACTCATTCCAGCCCATTTCTCGTAGTCGGGTACATCATTCGTATCTTCGGAAGCATCCTGGTTTTCAGCTTCGCCATTCTCTTCCGGATTCCCGTCCTCGCTCTCCTCCGGAATGGCTATAATTACCGATCTCTCCCCCAAACCGATATCGGTCAGAACAAGTCGACCGGTTTCGTCCGGTATCCGGTAATTTTCATAGGTCGCGATCTCTTCAAACAGGTAGCCGGTGAACCTGACCTGGTGGAGCGTTCCATCGGAATCAAGGAGGAGGATCAGCGGTTTGAATCCGATAACATCTTCATGCTTGATTTCCACTTTAACTATGTACCCGTCATCAATTAACGGCGCCGATATCCACATGGGTACAAATCCCGCGGGTGTGAAATGGTATACGTGGAATCCACCCTCATCGTCGGAGATGACCATTTCGTCCAGGCCGTCATGATCGATGTCGCCAAGGTCAAAGGCTGCATGGTAGAAAGTGAAATCATCCGACAGGCTGCCTTTGTACTCAAGAAACATATGTCCCGCCCGTACGATGGTCGGGTACACCAGCGTTCCAATGGCCAGAACTGCAATCAAAAAAATGCCGGTCGTGTTTGTATTTCCATTTGATCGAGACATATCGCATGCCGGAAATGATCCGTTCCCGAGGCCATTTAATCATTGCCTTCGAATGCTGTCAGAATATATTCTACCACTTCAACAAGCGGTATGTTTTCCTGTTTACCGGAATCCATATCCTTAATTATCGCGACGCCTTCCTTGAGTTCATCCTCTCCGATGATTACGGCAACACTTGCATCCAGTGAGTTCGCTTGTCCGAGTTGACTTTTAAACGATGAGTTCCGATGGTCGATGTGCACTATTACACCCGCGGCACGGAGAAGATCGGCCATCGTGGTTCCGACAAGCAATGCCCGATCGCCTAACGCAACAATCGCAATATCGCATTCAGGCTTAATTAAATCAGAAACATCAGTCCAGTCGATTGCCTCGGTGATCCTTTCAAGCCCGGCGCCGAAACCGATAGCAGGCGTATCCGGACCTCCATACAGCTTCACAAGGCCATCGTACCTTCCACCGCCCAGAAGTGTATCCTGCTGGCCAGTGGCATCCTGCATCGTGATTTCAAAGACCGTATGAGTGTAATAATCCAAGCCTCGTACAAGGCTGGGATCGATTTCAATCGCGAATCCCTCTGCACGTAGAAGGTCCTGGAGCGTTTCAAACCTCGCCTTCGATTCACCGGACAACGCATCATTTATATTTGGCGCATTTTCCAGAACCTTGTGACACTCGGGAACCTTGCAGTCATAAACCCTCAACGGATTATGCTCAGCCCGGAAATGACAGTCCGGGCAGAATTCATCGTGGTGCCGATCGATGAATTTTTTAAGGCTTTCGTTGTATGCTCCCCTGTCCTCATCCGTCCCCAGCGAGTTAACCGCGACCCTGGTATTCTCAAGCCCGATAGCGGTAAGGAAATTCACGCCCATGCTGATAATTTCAACATCGGCTGTAACCGAAGACGCGCCGAAAATTTCGATCCCCGCTTGTGTATGTTCCCGGTAGCGGCCTTTCTGTGGACGCTGGTAGCGGAACATCGACCCGACATAATAAAGCCTTGTCTGGTCACTGAAATTCCATCCCGCCTGGATCATCGCTCTCACGACACCCGGCGTACCTTCCGGCCTCAATGTCAGGCTGCGTCCTTTCTTGTCCGGGAAAGTGTACATCTCCTTCGAGACAATATCCGATGATTCCCCGGCTCCCCTCGCGAACAGCTCCGTGTTCTCAAACATCGGCGTGCGAACTGGAAGGTATCCGTAATTTTCCGCAAGGTCCCTGAAAACCGCCTCGACATGAAGCTGCTTTAGGCTTTCGGGTGGAAGAAAATCGAGCGTGCCGCGTGGTGACTGGTATTTTTTCGCCATCTGATTTGTCCTGTGCAATAACTTCTGTGCATTACAATTTAAGGATGTATTGTACAATAAAACGGTGCCGTTAGCTTCCAGCTATCGGATTCGTGTACCGACGACTTCCAGTCGTTCGACCTTTCCATAACAAAAAAAAGGCTGCACACCGCAGCCGATTCAATCCATTCTGGGGTACCTGGAGGGAATTGAACCCTCGACCTTCTGATCCACAGTCAGACGCTCTAACCAACTGAGCTACAGGTACCATGAACAATATACAAGCGCGACTGAATCGCGCCCTTATGCCTGTGTATATCACCCGGAACCGTGTTAGTCAAGTCACAAGTTAAGGAATTTACAACTACTCTTCCGACGCTTTGCCCTTCATAAGAATATGCTTGATTTCATGAATGCGCTCGTTGTCCTTTTTAAAGCCGGATACGGCTGGCCAAGGCTTGTAAGACCATTTTTACTTGAAATTGTCGAAGACCGGGGACAGGCGGGTGGAATATTGAAAAATTCCACCATTTATTTATCAGCCTGGAAATTACTCGTTCATGTACATCCCCGTTTGTTCGATATCCGGGGGTAATTTTTCGGAGAATGCCCTCAGGTTGGCGACCAAATTTTCTTTAAATTCGGGATCTATTGCATAGAAATGTACCGTATCACTGGAGCAGACTATATTTCCCTGAATCTTCCACTCCCCAACCCGCTGCCATCCCGATGGAAAATAAGTTCCATCTTCCTGGCCGGTTCCATGGGGATAGACTATGGCAATTTTAACGTCTCTCTCACTTATCAACGTGTCCATGCGGTCCGTGTCGTATTGACCTGTAATTCGTGCACGTGCGATTTCAGTATTCGCAAGGCCCCAGATATCAAAACAATGAATATCCGCAAGATAATTGGCAGCTCCGATATCGTTAACCGCGACAATTTCACCTTCATAAAATTCATTAAGGAACAGGCCCATCTGGTATTGCTGTTCGTATATATTTTTCGAAGCCTCTGGGATGCTCCTGGTGGCCAGCACTCCCCTGGTGCCCATTTGTGAAATAGCAAGCAGAATGAAAACCACAACGGCAAGATTAAAAATTAACGGTTTCTTTTGATTTTTAGAACTTTGGAATTCATCCAGGATATATTTTATCGAAATTACTCCAACAACCACTCCAATGTAAACAAGATAAGCTTCATAGCGGAAAAACCATCCGATTCGCGCAAATTGGAGATGAATAATAACTACCAGGATAAAAATCATACCCATGGCCTGATTAATATCCCAAATGGTTTTATTTTTCAAATACCTGAGGAGAATTATCCCGAACACTATTACTACCGGAATAAGGAGGTGGGGTGTCAAGGCAAACTGATAGAAACTCCGGCCAAGGAATTTTACTATCTCAATGAAAGTCCATGTGTCGTAATTCTGAGCTTTTATCAGAATGGGATTTGGCAGGAAGAACCACCCATGTGAGATTGATATTACGCCAAGAACGATGATCGGCAGGAGCCCGAGAATCGCGATGAGCAGTGCAAATTTAAATCGTTTCTGTATGGCCAGAAGAACACAGATGATCAAGAGGAGAAACATACCTTCGAACCTGGCCATGACGATAAGCGGTGAAAGAACCAGCAATATTTTACAATCGCGACTTAACTCCCTGTTCTCTCCCGATCCATCTCCCGACAGGACTCTTGCGGAATAGAATACGAAAACAAGTGAAATGAGAGCATGAAGGGTGTGTTCCATTCCGGAAAACATGAGTGTCGGGAGTGGCAGGAATAAAATTATTCCGAGGAGTGTCAGCAGTTTGAAAATTGGATTGACTTTGAATTGATCCAGAATCAGCGAACCCGCCAACAGGAGAGCTATCCCGAAAATAACGTTCAACCATAGCGGTACCATCGGGTTGACGCCAAACAACTTGAAAATAAATGACAGGAGCAACGTCCAGAGTATCGTTGATGACGACGACGAAAATTCGTAAGGTGTTACACCCCATACGCCCGATCCTGAAAAATTCTTAGCTATAGCCATATGGATGTAAGTGTCGTCGATCGGGTAAATAAAAATCCCACCGCACTTGACTTTCACGAGGCTAACGAAAATAACTGTAGTAATGATCAGGACAATTGCCGCAATCACAAACGGGACATACCTGGTAAAGCTTCTGGCCATTCGACAATTCCTTTACAGAATTTTACGCTGAATCCATCCGCTGCCTATATCTATCAGCGAGACAGTTACGAGAATCAGGATAAATGCCGTTGAAACCTGGGTGTAATTGAACAGGTTGATGTTTTGCTGGAGAAACACACCGATCCCGCCGGCCCCGACAAATCCGAGGATCATGCTCATCCTGACGTTAATGTCCCAGCGGTAGATTGAATAGGCGAGAAACAACGGTGCGATCTGTGGAACCACCCCATACGCCACTATCTGTATTTTCCCGGCGCCAACTGCCTGTAGAGCCTCGATCGGCCCCCGATCGATATTCTCCAGGGCTTCCGCGAATAACCGTCCCAGCATGCCAATAGAATGGAATCCAAGGGCAAGGACTCCCGCCGCCGGCCCTACACCCACGATTACTGTGAATATCAGCGCGACCACAAGAGCGGGGATCGCCGAAAGAAAATTGAACGTAAACCGCACTATCCCATAGGTTACAAGTCCCGCAGGATGCGTCCCCACAATATTCCGACTGGCGAGGAACGAAAACGGGAACGCGAATATAACTGCTATCAATGTCCCGATAAGTGCGATCTCGATTGTCTCAAGCATATCGGGAACGATTACCGACATCGTACGCTTCGTGAAATCCGGGCGAATCAGCCCCCCTCTACGCCTCGTTTCAGGCACCATCTCGCCGTTAACTTCTCGCATGACGGGAACCATTTCCCCATCGATTTCCTCCATTACCGGCCTCCGGGCGCCGGCAAGAATATTCAATGCTGCAGACCACCTGTAGTCCGGCGTATCAACAATCATGGTGCCATCGCGATCGCGGGCGACTTCAGCCATCTCCGTATCGTGGATCGACCATCCGAAGACAACGAGAGCGACAATGATTGTCGGTATCAGCCAGTATTTGGGTCCGGGCGGTTTCAGTTCCGGATATTTATCCCATATTTCCTTCAAGTCGGGCATCCGACTAATGTTTCTGATTTCATGGTCTTATCTTACCCGGGTTTTAGGGTTAGCCATAAATATACCGTAGGATTGGCGGTTTGAATATCAAAACAGTGTGTGCGGCATGCCTGTTTATCTCAAACAATAGATTCGCTACTTGGCAGTTCAGTTATATAAAGTCCATAAGTAGTTGAATTTCCAACGGCAGGGGTGTAGATTTTCAGGTAGTAGTCTGTATTGGCCTGGACAAAAACAGTAATTTCCTCCCAGCTTGAATCAGCATGGTTTTCGGTCGTTGATTCACCCATGAGGTCGGTAAGATGGGGGTCTGAGTATACTGCCATATCCAGGTCCTCTCCCCACGTGAAGATATCCAGGTAGATTGTCGCCACACAATCATTCGAGGGATTGAAGTAATACAGGTCTTCAGTATCGTGATACGGGTTACCGGGCCTGTCGTGAAGTGAATCGAATAGTGGAAGTTCTACCCAAATCGTGGCGCCATCTATTGGAATCTGAACAAAACCTCCCCCATCGGCGATATCCGAATACCTGTCCGAACCGTACACGCCTCTCAGCGCATTGATTCGACCGTGACCTGTCTGAATATCATAGCCGGGGACGTTGAGATCATCGGCGGTTTCTTCGATTCGGTCCCAGTACCATTGGCCGTCATGTCCGGGATTCATTGCCACAATAAGGGCCATAACGCCGGCGGATGTCGGGCATGCGCAGGATGTACCGTTAAACCAGCCATAGGTATACCCGGTTCTGTAACTGGATGTTGATGCTGAATGGGTGGTAATCGTCCTCTCGCAAAAGCCCATGATATCCAGGTTCGGGCCGTAATTCGATCCCCACCACCATCCTTCCCAGCCAACATGGATCCGGTCTTCATCCACCGGCACATTATATCTCGACCATGGTACTGTCCCCCCTACACAGATGACCGAATCATAGCTCGCGGGAACATACTCGGTCTGGTTATTCCAGTTTCCAGCGGCACCCATAAGCAGGGGCCCGTTCCCGTTATCCCATGTATCATCAGCCGCAATTTCAAGAACCTCGGTTGGATACAGAACAACGAACGACATAGAAACAACATCGGCGCCGTTATCCTTTACATAGTTCCATGCTTCCACAACAGTTGCCACACATGCCGGTCCGTCCCACATATCGGCACGAACGGCCATGATTTTCACACCGGGGGCAATTCCGCTTAAACCTTTTTCATTATCCTGTACCGCCCCGACAATTCCGGCACATCCAGTCCCATGGCTGCCTGAATCCCAAGGATCATTATCGTTTCCGTGTGTATCCCATCCCCTGTAATCATCGATGTAACCGTTGTCATCATCATCAATGCCGTTATCCGGGATTTCATCCTCATTAATCCAGATATTTTCTGCGAGATCTTCATGGTCGTACCGGATTCCGGTGTCGATAATCGCAACAATTACACCCTCGCCCCTTGAATCATGCCACACAATATTTGCACCAAGTTTAGCCGGGCCCCACTGGTCGTAAACGCTGTCGCGCGGGTCGTCTCCCTCATCATTACTTTCCCAGAGAGGATCATTCGGCGTATAGGGTGCTTTCTGGAAAACCAGAAGGTAATTGGGCTCCGCAATCCTGATATCGGGATTCGTTTTGAGTGAATCAACCATGTGATCTACTGGAGTTCCGTCTGTAATCTTAAGACGATAAACTGTTCCCCAGCGGCAGGTAATTACTCTCTTGATGGATAACGGGTAATCTGTAAAAAATTCAGGGCCCGGGTCAGCCTGGATCCGATCGGTAAGCACAACGAGGACTTCTTTTTCTACATATGCGCTATCGTGCGACGGTTCAGGGGAAATATTCACACTCTCAGCCTCAGGAATTAATCCTGCGAGCTCCGGGGTCGATCCCTGTAAATTATTAAGGTCTGCGGAACCAGAACTACCAGGGGAAATGAAACCATCTGTTTCCTGACATGACAGGACAAGTAATGTAAAAATAAGGAAGCATAATATGCCTGGGGTTATTTTGGCCAAACCGGTTCTGACAGTCATAAATCACCCGCTGAGTTCTGAGATTAGGGTTATTATTATACCTTATTTCCCCACAATCATAAAATGATGGGGGTTAATATCTAAACATCAACGGTAACACGGGTTCATCCACCACTCCGGTTGTTTGCAACAACCCCGGATATATAAGTTAATAATACCTCTCTATAAACACCTTTTAATAGCCTTGTTGAAATCCTAAAAGAGTGCTAGCATCGTTTCTGTTCTCAAAGGATGGGGAGTATGGGCAGACAAAAAGAAGAGAAACGAAACACCTGTGCGGCAGGTAATTATCGAGTAACCGCCGCTGGTTCCCCTGTTTTTAAAATTGTCCTCCTGCTGATTTCCTGTCTGTTAATAGCTGTTTCGACTACCCCCTCGATTGCCGCATCATCATCCGACGGTGGCTACATAATGGAAATGCCACTCGACCGTGATGGCAAACTCGACGCGATACGCTACCTCCAGACACGAATTCTTCAACCGTACTCGAATGCCAGGTATCTTGTACGGAACGCCACTGTCCTTCTGCCAGGTTCCGGGATTGAGGGTTACTTCGCCTACCTGGTCACTCTCCAGGCAAGCGTGCCGGGGAACCGCGCTTACGATCTGTCAGAATTTTACTCGGTGGCCGGGTATTATCTCATCATGATTAAACGGGACGGTGATGGCTTTACAATAGTCGATGAGATACAGCTTACACCGCCCGAACTTGTCGAAAGGCTAAGGCTGGGAACCGCACAGCCACCGCCTGAATTGACATCGAACCCGGATGAATTCGATTTTTCCGATGCCGTGTACGACGCAACTGATCCTGAGCTGGTTGATTGGAGAGACCAACTGGTAAATTCCAATGAGCCGTTGTGGGACTGGTCAGACCTCACTGGCGATGGATGGCTGGACTGCATCCTGAATATTGAAGGGTTTGAGTTCCATCCAACAAGCTATTACCTGGTGCTTGTGACTACATCGGATGGCTTTCTCGAAGGTTTCAGGTCTTGGGGATACAACACATTCTTCTCTGAAAAACCAACCGATTACGGGATGGCAATAATTGCCGATCGTTACTCATTGAGCGCCAACGGCGATTTCATGAAATCGTGGCGGGATTATTACATCTGGGACGGATTCAGGTTCGCTATCGAAAATGAGAAATTCGCCAGTAACTATGACAACCTGATCGAACCGCTGGAGGAATTAATCTCCCAGGCGCTTGCCGGGGAAAATTCGTCATCGGGACGATGGACCGGCCTTACAAGGTTTGAAATCAACGCTACACGGTACAAGGAGAATATCGGGATTCCAAGCCAGTATTATTTCTACCTTGCGAGAATATCGGAGTACCAGGACGATGCAGGTGAGGCCGCACGTCGATGGCGTATCCTGGTGGATTACCTGAACGAAGAATATGATTCGCAGGCGGAAGTGGATATCGAAGCGTTGGATATCGCCCTACAGGGATCGCTGCAGACGTTTATCGACTGGCGTGATGACCTCTTCTATGCGGCGGAAGCGGCCCTGACTGAATAAATTTATCACAACTCCAGGTAACCGTTTGCCTTTCCTTGCCTCAGTGGGGTCTTTAACGGGCTGTCCGAGCGGGAATTCCAGCGAGTGGTGGACTGACAACCCTATAAGGAAGGAAATAACAGTGCTTAACATTGCAGTGGAAATGAAAAAAAGATGGACCGATTACCATCAGGAAATAATCGTTTTTAATCTTTAATAACTGGTATTTTCCATTTAATCATGGTAAAAACAAATTCTAATTCTTGAAATATAGTAAATATCACTTTCAAAATTGACCCACATTGGTTGGGAGGAGAATCCATATATGAAAATTTTCATTTCTACAGCTATCGGTATGTCCCTGCTTATGTTCCTGATCCTGGCCCCTGCGATTGCAGGTGAAGGCCCGGACGAAATCGAGTCAAACGATACAATGGAACTGGCCGACTTTATAGATTCCTACTATATCCAGGGCCATATGGACGAGGATGACGATGAAGACTGGTATGTCCTTGAAGGACAGGAAGGTTATCATCCGACATTCACAATTTATTTCGATGACGATGAACTGGAAGTTGACTGGGCGATCTGGTCCGACGATGAATTGATCGAATCGGCAATCGACTGGGGATCTGATGAATCCATCACCTGCTCTGTCCCGGGTGAGTGCTTCATCCAGGTATGGTGGTGGTCCGGTGAAGGCGACTACGAGATCGAGATCGAACCTGAAAAAGGCGAATGTGAAGGCGAGGACGAAATCGAACCGAACAATGAAGCCGACCTTGCAGACTATATCGAGGATGCTCTGGAAATCCACGGTTATATGTGCGAAGACGATGAAGACTGGTTTGTGCTGGGAGGCCAGGAAGGCTACAATCCAACTTTCACCATTTTCTTTGATGGTGATGAAGTCGAGATGGACTGGGAAATTTACTCCGATGATGAATTAGTAGAAGGTGCATACGGCTGGGACGGTGATGAGAGCATCACATGCGAGGTCCCGGACGAGTGTTTCATCTATATTTACTGGTGGAGTGGCGAAGGCGAATACTGGATTGAAATTGAGCCGGAGAAATAAGTTATAAATAAATTAATCCAACACTCCGATTAAACCCGGAGTGTTTTTTTATATTTTTACATGCGAGGCGCATAAAAAAAAGTGAATTCATGGGGACGTTTTTCCATGCTTCCAGCATTGAAAGTGTCCCCATGAATTCTTAGTTACACGGGACACCTTCAATGCTGGAAGCATGGAAAGGCGTCCCTGAATCTAAGATTGGCATTACAAGCGAGTTGCATAAAAAAAAGATGCTCTGCAGCATCCTGAAAACAAATCAAATTTTTTTATGTAACTGTTATCTCGATGTTGCTATTAATGCCTGGAACTCGGGATCATTTTTTAGTGCAACATTGGCAATCTTTTCCGCAATACCCCAGCTCTTTAAAGGCAGATCGTAATTAGAGCACTTCCTGAGATATTCCAGGGCGGCCTCACGATCGCCAAGAGCGGCATACACGAGGAAAAGGCAGTAGGTGTTACGCTTGATATCGTGCCCCATCCTGAGATTTGATTTCGAATGACGCGCGGCTTTTTCGAGGTTTTTCAAAACCTCGCCGCCCGGCTTGCCCATGGCCCTGTAAACCCTGGCGAGACTGAAATAACTGAAAGCATAGGACGGTTGTTTTTCGATCGCCATCTGCAGAAGCTCAACCGCCTTAGAGAAATTTTTCCTGTTTATCTGGATCGAAGCCTGGTTGTTAAGCGCGTTTGCGAAATCGGGATTCTGGTCGACAGCTAGTGAGAAATCATGAGCGGCATCGTCTTCTTCATCCATGTATAAAAAGGCGTTACCCCTGTTGAAATATGCGTTCGGGTTGATTGGTTGAAGTTCGATCGCTTTATCGTAATCTTTGGCCGCTGTTTCAAACTGCCCGAGTTCGTAATAAGCCTCGCCTTTCTGCATATGAGCGTTCGGGTCATCCGGATTCAGCTCAACCGCCCTCTCGAAATCATGGGCAGCCCCGATAAGATCGTTCTCCATCAATTTGATTCGTCCCGCCATGATGAATAGGTTCTTATCGGTTGGGAACCTTTGCATCGCCTCGCCAAGGATACGCTTACGCTCCTCACCGTCGAGGTATGACAGGAACTGCAGGTAAAGATTAAGGGGGACATCCGATCCGGTCTTAAGGATTTCAGTTGCGATCTGTTCGCGGTGAAGAACAATTTCACGTATGAGCCTGTTTATAAGTCCCTCGGGATCGCCCGGTTGAAATACGATAACCTGTTCGTCGATAAGCCCGGGAAGATGCGCGAGATAATTCAACCTCGGCTGCGGCGCCTCCTTGACTTTGACGTCGCTTCGCTCTTTTTCAGAATATAGCGACCGAACATCGATTTCCGCATTCTGGCTTTTTAGAATGATAATCGGTTTCTGCATCGAAACCGCAAGCCCATATTCAAATCCAATTGTTGGAGTCAGGCCGTCCAGGATGACAACGGTGAATATCGAATCCTTTATTGTGTAGATGAGCCTCGAACGGAAATCAATATCTTTTTCAAGCTGATCGCTGGTTATGACATTGAAATTGAAACGTTCACGCAGGGCGGTACGGACAATATCAACAGGATTATCCAGATGTCCTTCCAGCCCGGCCTGGATAAGATACACATTAAGGCGGGTTATTGTGTCTGATTTTTTTACAGATCTCAGACTTTGGATTCCGCTATCGAACGGATCTCCAGCCATGCGTGACCTCCATGCGGAGTTATTTACATCCTTTGCCTATTTATTATGATACATTATAGCAGAAATTTAATACTACTGAAACATATGCCGGATTCAGGCAATTATTGTTTGATTGAACGCATGCTTTCACTTATTATACATCGTGATTAAAGATCGCTATTTTTCACCAATTTCTATGAAAATTCCTTAACTTTTGATCCAGAGGACTGGGAATAATTAAAAATGAATGAAACAGACTCAACCATTAGTCTCAAATCATCTCGGTTTGGAGACCTTGAGATCCCTCAAAGTAAGTTGATCAAGGTTCCGGAGGGCATAATCGGCTTCCCGGATTCCAGGCTTTACGCTCTGCTTGACCCATCTGCGGGCGATTCGGTGTTCCTCTGGCTCCAGGCAGCGGATGATCCGGACCTGGCATTTATTATAACAAACCCACTCGAATTCATCCTGGATTACACCGTTGACAAGTCCGAGCCGGATATCCAGCGGCTGGATATCGCTGGTAAACCTCCCCCGGCATTATTTGTTATTATCACTGTACCTCGGAACGATCCTGACAATGTTACCGCAAACCTCCTGGCCCCCCTCCTGTATTTCGAGAATGAAAATATCCTCTACCAGATCGTAATGGAAAAAGCCGACTGGCCGCTTCGACACAAGCTCCTGCCCCATGACGATTCGGAGACCGATGAACCACCTGATGAAACTGAACAGGCAGGAGGGGATGCGTGATGCTTGTTCTCTCCCGAAAGAAAGATGAGACGATCGTAATCGGGGATAATATCGAACTTACGGTGGTCGAAGTAAAGGGTGATACGGTAAAACTTGGAATCAACGCCCCTCGTGAGGTCAAAATCTTCCGTGGGGAACTTTTAGAGGCAATCAGGGCCGCGAATATCGAAGCCGCTGCACAGGCTGCGGTCGATCTGGACGCTCTTTCCAAAAAAATCAAGCCCAAGGGAAAGTAATCGGGTAATCGATTACCCCCTCCCGTTTCACGGACTCGACGGGATGTATGAGAATTTCGAGTAACATCGACTTCTTTTATCCCTATTACATTGACTTAAAACCCACAAACGGCTAATATTTGGTCTCCCCATTTTGGGAGGTTAAATTTGTTTCATCGCCCGATTATCGGACGTTTGGGTATTTCTGTTATTTTGGAAATTTCAGAAGAGAGAATAGTCACACTATGAAGGTTAAATTATCGCTAAAAGAATTCACAAAATACCTGCAGGTCGCAATGAGAGCGATCGCCGTAAGGCCCACTTTACCGATCCTGAACTACATGCTCATGGAGGCTGAGGATGGCAAAGTCATGCTCACCGGATATGACATGGAGATGGGAATCAGGGTGAAATTCCCTGCCGAGGTAATTGAGGCTGGTAGCCTTGCTGTAAAGGCTAAAACCCTGAACGAAATCGTGACGCAGATACCCGCCGAGGATATCGAGCTGGATTTCAACGACATCTCGAAAATCACCATCAGTGGCGGACGAAGCGAATTTCAGCTTGTTGGGAAACCCGGCGGTGAATACCCGAGCCTTCCCGATGTAGGTGAGGAGGAGGAAGTTCTGACCCTCCCGATCGAAAGGTTCATGACCAATCTTAAACGGACAATTTTCGCGAGCAGCCTGGATATGCCGAAGAATTACACATCCGGGATTTTGCTGAAAATCAGCGACGATCTCCTTCAGATCGTCGCGACCGACGGACGTCGGCTCGCGATGGTAACCGACAAACTCAATAGCGTTCATGAAGGCGAAAAGATGGTGCTGATCCCGTCGAAGACGATGCACGAGCTGTTACGGATCCTCGGGATGAACTGGGAGGGCGACCTTGAACTTCACTTGTCAGAAAATCTCGCGCTCTTCCGACTTGGCGATAATGGTGAAGTGGAGATTATCACTCATCTCCTTGACACTCCCTACCCTGATTACGAAAAGGTTATTCCCGAGGAAACCACTGGATCCCTGGTTGTAGATCGCAACCGTCTTATCGCCAGCCTTAGACAGGTCGGTATCCTCGCGCGCCAGCAGGACGGCCGGGATATGTCGGTACTTGAAACCACTGACGATCACCTTAAAATCAGTTCAAAGGCTGAAAGTGAGGGTAAGGCCGAGGTTGAAGTGCCGATCGAACGTGAAGGAGAACCGCTTAAAGTAGCGTTTAACTACCAATACCTTCTCGACCCGCTCCTTGCGGTCGACGATGAGAAAATAGTGATGAAATATTCCGGGTCGCTGGAACCGGGGATAATAACAATCCCGTCCGATGATTCGTATACATATGTCGTGATGCCGGTCAGGCTGCCGGAATAGGAATTCGACAAGTAGACCGGAGTAAATAATTAGAAAAAAAATTCCCGATTGCCCCGCCATTTATGGTGTGGGCTTTTTTATTTCCATATTGAAATTGGCTGCTCTTACAGGGGATGAAATAAATGTATGAGGTAACAATTGGAGTCCCGGTTAAGAAACATGTTACAATAATCCCAGAGGATTTTCGTACGATAAATATACTGGAAATAACCTGGTGATGAGGTTCGGGATGTCTGCTGATTCATACAGTCGGATGGAGTTGATTCGCCTTTCCAATGCGACCGGGAAGGTGCTGAACCGCCTGAATTTACTTCAGGGGCAGATCCTGCATGGGAAAATTTTCAAAATGGAACCGTTTTCCACGGGTGGAAAATCCGGACAGGAAGTTGGAATCGGTACATCGGGTGGTGTGGCGAAAATTGTACTTGGCAGTCAACTGATTGAAGCAGTGGTTAATAAACTCCTCCCGGAAGGGGCAAGTATTAAACTTGAGGTTATCCAACTTGCCGACGAAAAGTTCACACTGAGGTTACTTGCGGTAGATGGGATATTGACCGGCAGTCAGAATGTCGCGACAATTTCCGACTTACCCGACATGGTCGATTGGACAACCGAAACCCGGCAGGCAATCGAGAACTCTCAGGCCAGAACCCTTGAAACCTCTGGATTCCAGACACAAACCAGGATAGTCGACCTGCCAAATTTGTCTGAACTTCCTGAAACCGCGGCGCGAATGCTTAAAGCGGCGATTTCGGAAGGATTCATCGAACCCGCTCAATTCACGGCAAAAATTCCTGAAATTCAAACATCATTACAGAAAGCCATCAGTCAGCTCGAGGGATCGATTCGTACAATTACCGAAGTATCGCCACAGCCTGTACAGGAAATAGCAAAGTCGATCAATGCGCTCATAAAAATCCTGCTGCCGATCGTTGCCCGTCTCCCGTCGCAGTATGTACCTCTTAACGATTCGGTGACGCTGGTTTCGCAGGCTTTGAAGGATGCCGCGTATGTTTTAAGGCCGTTAAATGAACCCGGTTCTCTTGTAACTTTCAGTTTCCCCGGCCAACCGCGACAAGGTCCGGCTCCCGGAATCCCCCAGGCGGGACCGATGGTGCCCACAACCGCTCAATCGACCGGCAGCCAGCCTTCCAGCGCACCTTCGCAGCCGACCAATGTTACGGAATCAGGATTTTCAACCCCACAGGCCCAATCCGGAAGTGCTGGAACAGCTCCACAGCCCCAACAGGCTACCCAGGCTGGCCGGATTAGTGAAACCAGCCCAGGACAGCCGGCACCAGCAACCCAGGCACCGGGCATTGTTGCCGGGACTTCAGGAACAGCGGCGAGTACAAATGTACCAGGCACTGTAAATGCCCAGATGCCAGTACCTGCGACTCCGTCTACACCAGACGCTGCAGGCACTGAATCGCCTAAGGCGGTAAAAGCTGCTCTCCCTGAAATACCGGGTAAAAGAACATCTGAAGACATATCCCAGGACAGGCAGGCAAGAGCTGAACAAGCTCAACACGCGCGAAATGTGCTTCTCGGAATTCGAACTCTCTCTCTCCTATCGTCTCGCCTTGTACAGACACGGGGATGGAATATACATGAATCGGCGATTTTCGGGAATCATGCGACACATCTCACAACACTCGCGGACGCATACGAGGGCGCATTAATAGCCCCTTTGCTTACCAGTGCGTTTGAAACTCCGGATGCAATTCCGAGACTTTTACTCTCCTTACTTTTCCCAGGCGGATATGGCGAAGTGGGAATAATTCAACCGGACGGGACGCGTCCAGATGGAAGCGGGTCGGAAGAGTCCGACAGGGATGACCGGAGAAACAATTGTACCGGTTTAATACGCCTGAGGACCGAAGGGCTGGGAAATCTAAATGTAAAACTCGATTTTCATGGTGATGCGGAAAATGAAATTCCCCCGAGGGTTTCAGGTACATTCCATGCCGAGCAGTTTGCGGCCGATATTCTACGGACAGGAATCCCGGCACTCGACAGGGCACTGGACGCGCGGGGGATAATTTCCGACGGATTTAATGTCCGGGAAACAGGGACTGGAAGACAGGCGCCCGTAACAGGAATTCCAGCCAGAAGAACCGACATGTCGGGGGGACTTGATATAAAAGTGTAAAAGAAGAATGGCTTTGAATAATGACATAAGGCGTGCAATCGCCCTTGGATACGATCCGGAAACCGACCGCGCCCCCAAAGTAATGGCAAAAGGTCTCGGTCCGGTGGCTGAAGCGATCCTGGCAATCGCGAGAAAACACGACGTGCAATTGCACGAAGATCCCGCGCTTGCCAGGAGCCTGTATATACTCGAACTCGGACAGGAAATTCCAGAGGAGTTTTACATAGCGATCGCGGAGGTTCTGGCGTTTATATACAGGATGGATAAGAAGATGAAAAGCGCAGGATTACGTTAGGTATTTCCACAATTTTAAACGATAGAGGGGAAATTATAAGACTCACTTACGATCCGGAATACAATATTGCATACATCTACTTTCGGGATAAACCTGCTTCGGGGACAAGGCATTTTTCCCTTGATATGTAATGGTAAAGGAATGATTCAGGAATTTTTGAAAACCGGGGACATGTCTTTTTTCTCCAGTTATGCGGTTGAATCATGCTAAGTGATGATTAGGGAAAAAAGCACTTGTCCCCTATCAGTGACAACCCCGATGGCAAAGGGAACACCGGGGACATGTCTTTTTTCTCCAGTTACGCGGTTGAATTATGCTAAGTGGTGATTAGGGAAAAAAGCACGTGTCCCCAAATCGATCAGCAGGGATGGG
>CBDURU010000025.1:0-35309 GCA_965369865.1 uncultured bacterium
TTATTCATGCGGTGTCGCGCCCTTAAAAATGTGCCATTGGTCACTGTCCCCTTTTTTTAAATCCTATGTATTTGATTGCATGAACTGGCTGTGGGGAATGAGGAATACGAATATTGTGATTAAAAGCGCGACGATTGTCCAGATTCCAAACCTGATCAGTTCCCCCTTTTCCACCTGTCCGGTCAATGCCTGCCTGTAGGTTTTATAGTAACTCAGCAGGTGAATTACCCATGCAATAATCAGCCATGTGCTCTTAGTATCCGTGACATCCCCCACTGAGGCTATCCCCTGGGTGGGCCACGGCATGAAACCGCAGCCGAATGTGAACCAGGTGATCGGGATGCCAAGGACAATAGCGCCGATGGCGAATGTCAGAATCGCCCAGAATGATGATTTGTATGCCCTGATGAAGGATGTTCCGTTAGAGCCTGCGAAAATTCCGAATACATAAAAAATTACATGAAACATAAACATCAAAGCCCCGAACGACAGAACGATATGGCTGACAAGCATAACCTTTCCGTAACGCGCCTCTTTGATTACATTGCCTTCATATGTTGCCCAGAAATGCTGATGTTCGCGAGTAAATCCGGAAAACAGCCTTTCGAACAAGTTCATGTCCTTCCAGATTTCAATTGTCCTGCCTTCAGTCGTCTCAATTGTCAAATAATAAAACCATCTCTGGCCTTTTTCTGATAATGGTGGAAGGATGGCAATCCATTTTTCAGTTTGTTCACCCTCGAAAAATACCGGCTCAAATTCGAGTGGTTCAGGAATATCACCATGATGGCGGATTATCCAGGCTGTGACTCTTACCGGCGCCTCAGGACCAAACTGGATGAATCGAATTTCGAGAAAATGGTTTGTATCCACAAACGTGTCGTCATCCGGCACGAAAACATAACCCAACCGTGGAGGGGACATCTCCCTGTACATCTCCGGGGTAATCATACTGCCCATACCGTGCGCAAACGCGGCAAATGCAATAATGACAGTTAAAACAAGCGGCCAGTTTCGCATAATTAATAAAATGCCTCTCAGTCAGATTAAGAGATTCTATCATGGATAAGACGTCGCCTTCCAGTACACAATCCCCTTATTGTTGCAGCAGCAGTAACCAGCACACTAAAAAGTCCCCCGGGAGAGCGGGGGCGGATTTTTTAACTGCAATATTTTTTCAGGATGCCGGGATACTCCTCGCGGTCCGAATCATCCAAGAAAACCCACTGACGAATGTTACCTCTCTGGGTTACATGATGGGGAATTCACGGCACGATAATTCAAGCTGTTCTGGACATATTGGATTATTTGCTTAGTTATTAATTTTTAATCAATAGGCAGTTGTCCCCTTTTTACATGAGTCACCTCGTGTAACAAGCGCATCAGCACCTCCTCCTCGTAGACGATGTGCTTGACGATCTCTTTCGCTCCTGGAGTAAGTCGCCGGTAACCCCAGATTGATCTTCGCCTGGTTTCGTCCCAACCTTCACGCTGGAAATAAAGCGGCAGGTTGACATCGAAAAAGGAGATGCCGTCCGCGTCTCTAAGCAGATCGGAGCTGGGATCGCCGCCTACTTCATGGGCTTCCACTAAACGGCAGGTCTCATTAATTAAGCTTGGATCGCTAACTTCGCATTCCTTCATGATCTCCCGAAGGATTACCGCGCTGTTTTCGGCATGGGCGGCCTTGAGAGCATCGTAATCCCCGAAATCCTCGCGTCTGACCTTACGCTCCTCTATTGCTCGCTCGATATCATGGCCCAAGGCAGCTATCCGCAACGCCTCGTCTGCATTGGGCTTAAATTTCAGTAACCACTCCAGGGTATTTTCGGCATGACTTGGGTCTTCCGGCACGCTGGAGCGGACGATGGCAGATCGGATTCGTTTCTTAACACAATCAAGGCTATTCATTTTCCCGACAGACAATAACTCGACGCACGGTCTCCAGGTTGGTGAGCAGGGCAATGGCCAGCAAAGTCCAAAACGGCAGATTGAGCAGCACGCCGACAAAAATCATGAATACACGTACATCACGTCCGATGCGGATTCCCCTGCCGCTCTGAAGCCTGGATTTCATTAAACCGTCATACTTGTCGGCGGTATAGCTGTTCATAAACGAGCCAATGATGGCCATGAAACCCACGAACAAGGTGAGCCCATCACCACCCACGGTGAACACATGCCAGGTCAGACCGAAGAGCATGAAAGCGTCGCCGTAACGATCCAGCACAGCGTCGAACCACCCTCCGTATCTGCTGCCTTGGAACTTGAGCCGCGCTATTTCGCCGTCGCACCCGTCAATTACCGACGCGATTTGAGCGAGCAGCCCGCCTATCGCCAGGACCGGATACCCGCCCACGGCGAAAAGTACAGCCGCCACAATGGAGAGCAGGAAGCTGAAAACAGAGATTTGGTTGGGAGTAACGAAGGTGCGCACCAGGTAGCGGGACATCCACACTGAGACAGGCCGGTTGATATAGCGGGCGACCGGGCCATCATTGGGCTTTCCCAATTGTTTCAGCAGACTTTGCTCCGCCCTCTTGAAGGCCGCGGGATCGTCAATATCGATCCAGAAACCGCTTACGGGGATCGCTTTGACGCGTCCCTCGGCGGCCAAAACCCGTACCGCTCCGGACAGTGTTGTATCGCCGTGTTTTTCTTTATTCTGTTCAAGGGCCCTAAAGATGGCGGAAGAGCATAGAAAAATACCGGTATCGAAGCCGTTGAAATCGGTCATCCCTTTGCCGATGTCACAGATATTCCCATTTTCCATTTTAACGCGAGTTACATCATCCATGTTGACGAGGGAGTTGTGAATATCACCATCCACTCCGAGCGCTATCTCGCTATCGAGCAGGGAATGGGTTGTCAATGCGCTGGCAAGACCCGGATCAAAGAGGTGATCCGCCATGAGCAGCAAAAATGGTTCATGCAGAACCTCCCGCGCCTTGAGTACTGAAAGCCCGTTTTCTTTCTCCCAGTCGTCATTCACCAGTGTGGTGATCCGAATCGCGAGACGTTTCGCTAGCTGGGCTAGGAAATCACGCATCCTGTCGCCCTGGTAGCCTATGACAACATAAAATTCATCCACCCCGGTCTCCAATGCGGTGCGGATGACACGTTCGATAATCGGGATGCCCAGGATGGGGATGAGAGGTTTGCTGTCACCCCTTCGCTGCAACCGGCTGCCCTTGCCTGCTGCGATAATGAGACACTTCATACTCTTCACCTAGGTTACCGTGGATGAATTGCTCAACCATATGAAAAGCTTCATCGTCCGTGAATTGGCGTGGTGGATGTTTGCAGAAATAGGCTGATGGCGCTTGAAGAACACCACCCTGACCGCGGTTCAAAGCCAATTTTACACAGCGGATGGCGTCAATAACGACACCAGCCGAGTTGGGAGAATCCTCCACTGAAAGGCGAAGTTCCAGATTAAATGGCACGTCACCGAAGAGCCTACCCTCCATTCGAATAAAACAGACTTTATTGTCTTTTTGCCATGGTACGTAATCACTGGGGCCAACATGGATGTTTTCATCGTCCAAACGTCTACTCATCACAGCTTGAACAGCCTCTGTCTTGGATATTTTCTTAGAGCGCAGGCGGCTTCGACTGAGCATGTTGAGGAAATCCGTGTTGCCACCGGTATTTAGTTGGTAGGTGCGCATTAGTTTAACGCCGCGCCTTTTGAAAAGATCCACCAGCACACGGTGAGTGATGGTAGCACCCAGTTGAGACTTGATGTCGTCACCAATGATGGGAATATTCCTTTCCTCGAATCGCCTTGCCCATTCTGGATTGCTTGCGATAAACACCGGGATGTTGTTAACAAACGCGACGCCAGCCTCTAACGCGCACTCGGCGTAAAACCGGGCAGCTTCTTCGGAACCGACAGGGAGATAGTTCACGAGGATTTCCGCGCCTGATTCCATGAGCACTTTGATAACTTCCTCTTTAGTCGGCTCTGGATCGCTTGCTAAAACGAAAGTGGATTTTTCGTCATAATCCTTCATGTGGGTCGCAAACCCATCGAGAATTTTACCCATCCGGACAATTACTCCGGACTGGGGGATATCGTCACAGAAAACCGTCGTGCAATTAGGATTGGAAAAGATGGCCTGGTGCACATCCTTTCCAACCTTCCGTTTGTCGATATCGAATGCTGCTACGACCTCGATGTCTTCCGGCTTATACCCTCCGATCACCCAGTGCATTAAGCCGATTACCTCTTGCTGGACTTCCCCCTTGTAATAGTGGATTCCCTGAATCAAGGAACTGGCGCAGTTCCCAATTCCAACGATTGCGATTTTGATTTTACTCACAGTTACATCGTCTCCTTGAATTAAATTGCTGCTCATAGAAATAATGAACCACATATCAACATTGCATATTTAAAACAATATCTTTAGATGAAAAATGACTGGGTTACCAGCCACTGCATGGGAAATCTGATAGATGGCGAACTTTTAAGTATAATGAATTTTTTGTGACATGTCAATTTACCTGGAGGTTTGATTATGTTTTCCGATATGAATCTGGACGTACTTAATGAAGCCACGATGCTATTCATTCTTACAAGCGTGCCGAGGATTATCCTCATCCTTATCCTGGTCTTTCTGGCGAGAAGGGTGATGAAGTCGCTCTTGAACCGCATGGAAGTCCACTTGTCCAAAGAAAAATTGGCCGCTGACACCAAGAGGGCTAATACACTGGTCAATATCTTATACAATATTGGGGTATTCGCGATCTATGTCGTTGGCGGCGTCCTCATAATCCAAGAGTTGGGATTTAACGCTACTCCCATCATTGCGAGCGTGGGTATCCTGGGATTGGCAGTGGGTTTTGGAGCCCAGACATTGGTGCATGACATCATTGCGGGCTTTTTCATCCTACTGGAGGACCATTACGTTATTGGTGATGAAATCCAGATAGACAATACAAGGGGAATAGTCGAGAGCATGACCATTCGCTCCACCCGCCTGCGCGACACTGATGGTGTTGTACATTTCATACCAAACAGCAAGATCAACAAAGTGGCGAACCTGAGTAAAGATTGGTCGGGGGCGGTGCTCACTATCGATATACCGTATGACGAGGATGTCGACCGGGCGATGGATGTCCTGAGGGAAACTTCCAAAGAGATGGTGGAAGACAAAAACTTCGGTCCTTTAATTACGGAAGGTTTCAGGGATCCCGTGATTGAGAACATAGGCAATTCCAAAGTTAGCATCCGCCTGATGGCCAGGACACTACCCATGGAACAATGGAATGTGACGAGGGAACTTAGACGCCGGGTAAAAAAGCGGTTCGATGAACTCGAAATAGGAATAAAGTAGAAATAGTGATTTCATAAAAGGGTACAACTACCTGTTGATTTAGATTTATATCTCATCTTTATTCCTCCATCAGTCTGCCCCTCGACTTCAGCACTACCGGGAATCCCATCCGCCTTTCAATCGCCTTAAGGAATTCCTCGCTTCCCATCAGTCTGCACGGCGCACGGAGCCTTTTTGTTAAGGACTGACGCCGACAGTAAAGTCCAGCAACTCGCCCTCCGGATAAGCATCGGGCAGGTTGATAAGGAAATTCCCGTATTGCCTCAACGCCACCGCTAGTTCCTCCGCGGCATCCATTACGCTACCCGATGCTGTTCCCGGATCCTCCGCAAGCTCTCGCTCAAGGAACGCATCGATAATCGGATCGGGCAGGCCAAGGGTCCGCGCGGCTTCAATTGATTCGGGGGAATACCCCTCGTTTGCCAGTCGTTGCTGACCATCCCGGAAATCTTCTGGTGTGACGTATACATCCGTAACCCCTTCGGCACGAAGGAGTGCGAGGTATTCATCAATACGATCGGCGGCGATGTACATAGCATATCCCGACTGCCGGCGATAGTAAATGCATGCCTTGGCCTGCTCCCATGCCCAGTGATCATCGCCATCGATGGCGGCGCCGGACTGCCTTTCCGCCGACGTCAACGCGGCCTGGAGAAGAACCGCCACGTCCAGGAATGCGGTCAGCATCGCGTTTTGAGTGTTGACCATAGCAGGAGGTCCGTCGGCGGGGGATTCCAGAAAATAGTAAGTAAACGACCCGGGTTCCGCGATTTCATCATAATCGAATCGCGGGGGGTCATCGCTCAATTCACCCGCGCAGAATTCCCACAAATTCACTACCCATTTCAGACCATCGCCGAATATCTTGTTTGGAATCGCAAATCCCCATGAATTAACAAGATGCATCGGACCCGATTCTATCCAGCTCAGCTTGTCGTTAAAATCGCTGAATTTGTCCACCGCATCCATCGTGTTTGAAGCCTCGGGACTTTTATCAGGTTTGAACTCCTGGATCCTCGGGTTATCACCCCACTCGGGATTCCGGCTCGGAATGGGGTCGCGTCCGCCGAGACGCTGCCTTCCACGGCTCCCGGGATTCGCAGTATCGCCTGAAGGATCATACGGTCGCCAGCGCAAACGCCAGTCGAATTGCTTGAAATCCTTCGCTGCCAGGAATGTGTCCTTTGTCATATTGGCACTGATAACTGCATACATCCAGGCCTCTTTTGCAAGGTCAATCACATCCAGGCGGCTTTCATTACCGCTAAATCCATGTGATGCAAGGTGCGCGTCAAGTGCATAGGAAAATTTCCCAATGTTAACGATCGTGTCCACCCAGTCCCCATCACCACAGAGTCGAATCACTTCCGATCGATGCCCGTTGATCCATCCCGAATTTACATTTCCATCGACATTGAATGAGCCAAATTCCTCCTGGAGTGTATTCCATGGATCATTCACATCGCGGTAGGAGAAGGTGAGGATACCGTTATTTATTTCCAGACGGTTTCCGTGCTCATCCTCTATTGAAATTATTTCGTCATCATTGCCAAACTCGATCGCGCACTGATCGGGTACCGCGATTTCAACATGGGTACTTGAGTAGCCGGAGGGATCATATCGAATGTAGTAACCGTCCGGATGATATGACCACCTTTCAGCCGGGATTTCACGGTCTTCACCGGTCATGAGCGGGTCCCCTGTCAGGATAGCGATCGCTTCGATCTCATCATATGACGCAGCTTCCTCGATTATTAAGCGCCGGATGTCCGCGTTCGCCCGCATGACCTGCTCAACCTCATGAGGAACATCGATGTAAGTAAAAACTTCGCCCATCAGATCATTGGGAATAATCCCAAACGCTCCCATGTTGATTTCACCAATCTGCTCGTCTGACAGGAGCTGGCGCGCGATTCGCTGCATGTCGGTGTTCATATCACTGAGCTTGGTGCGAGCGAGAACAGCCCATACGAGATACTGGATTTCCCTTTGTTCAAACTCGGGATGCGTTTCCGAATTTTTCAGTATGTCGCGGATGATGTACGCCCAGGGCCCTTTCAGTGGGGCATACAGGTAACCTTCACCATGCCCGGGACCGTGTGAACCGGCGTGCAGGCAGAATGTTTCGAGATCGTTACTGTATCGCCCCGGCATTAAAAGCCTCCCGCCATCCGGGCTTCTGGGCATCTCATTGATAGGGATGAAATCCCTGTTGCCTGTAAAATGCGATGCAGGGTAACTGTCGAGAAAGGGGACGTCGGTTATGGCATCATCGAGACTGGTCGTTAACGGGTCTTCCTGATCCGTACTCAGTCCGAACCCCCCAAGGTTTTCGACTATATAGGCGATATTACCGATATCCTCGATGACATCTTCAATATCCTCCAGATCGTCAATGTCACCGATATCGGGGATGTCAAAATCCGGAAATTGTTTCCGCTCGTTTGTATGTCCCGATGCGACACCGGCAGCAAGCAGACAGAGCATCAATGAAAGACTGGCAATGCGAAAGATGTGTGTATTCATGGTCGCGAACCTCTTTATCAGATTTGATCGGGTATTTTACCATACTGGAGAAAAAAACAGAAAAACCTTATGCCAGTTCCCTTAACGTTACTTCCGTTTTCGTTTTAACTGGCTAATACTTTCCCGGCATGACTGCTTTAAGGACCGATGTGTAGGCAAAGAAGGTCAGACCTGCCAGGAGAGCCATATAAATAGCTACAATCCCAATTGGATTCACCCAGCCAAAAGTATACGCTGGCAATATTGAAACTATTAAATTCATGACTATTAACCAGGCAAAGGAACCCCAGAGGGTCCTGGTTTCCAGGACGACTATGATAGACAGTAGAATCATAATTACCCCTGTCAGGATACTTCCGCCAACTTGCATTAAAAATACAGGCCAACCATACTCGATGCCGTAAAAGAAAGAACCTGGTGCCCTGGTCATCTGGTAGAAAATGAATGCGTAAAGAAGAGATCCAATTACTTGAGGTATGAGGTAAGACACAATCTGGACTTGAAGCAGGCCTGATAAAATTTCCTTACTATTAAGGATGGTGTATCTCAATCCTCTGGAATCGAAGTCTCGTTGAATAATCCTGACAATTGGGTAAGTAAGTAAAAAAATCCCAATCACGGCACCAATAAGGTCAATACCCAATAGGTCAAACGCTCCCAAATATAGACCTGGTAAAAATACAACCAGAATTAACGAAGGCTCTATAATAATTAAGATCAACTCAAACCAGCCGCCTGCTCTCCTCGCGTATTTATTCGTAAAAAGCTCGCGGGCCGCGGTCGCCTGGATAGGATTATCATTCAGCGCAAGATGCCTGAGCAAATTAAATCTCAGGGAGATCTTCTCAAGCCCGATAAGTTTAATTTCACCGTTCATTTAAAAATTTCCTGCGACACTGTATCCTCCACGACTCCTGAATTATACACAAGTTGCGTTGGATACCGGGGACAGGCACTCAAATTTGCCGGGCAGTTTGCAGGGAGCGTGGCCATATGTATTAGCGGCAAATTTGTGAGCCAGTCCCCTAGTTCGAACCAGTCCCCATTTTCAGACAATATCAAAGTAACTCGGTAATGAAAATCCAGGGCCAAATGTTCAATACTGTACAAGTGAAATTTATTTTTGTACAGGGGACTGGCAAACGATTTTACCGCTAATACACTAGTTCCAATCCTTTCATCGAGTACCGCGGTAAAATCGGGTGCCTGTACCCGGTCTGGAATCTTCTCTAAACCTACTTCTTCCTTTTCCTTGGCTGTAAATATTTATCGAACCACCTTACAATATGATTCAACCGCTCGATTCTCCTGTCCGTTCTGCCCCCACGTGAAAGTCCATGCGGTTCGTTCGGAAACCGTACAAATTCCGAATCGACTCCAAGGGTCTGAAGCGCCACAAACACCTGCTCACTCTGTTCAATCTGGCACCTCAAATCCATCTCGCTGTGAATTACAAGTGTCGGGGTTTTGACGTTACCGATATATTTCATCGGCGACTGCTTCCAGAAATTCGCGACATTCTCCCACGGCGGTTTGTTGCCAAACGGCTCCTGGAATATCCAGTTAAAGTCACTCGATCCCCACATTGAAACAAGATTGCTGACCGACCTCTGCGTTACCGCCGCCGTAAACCTGTGCGTGTGCCCGATAATCCAGTTCGTCATGTAACCGCCGTAGCTCCCTCCGGTTACTCCAAGCCTGTCCTTGTCGACATACGGTTTCCGGACCACGCGATCGGTGAATTTCATCAGGTCCTCGTAATCCTTCGTGCCCCACCTGTTGTGGATTGCTTTCGAGTGCTTTTCACCGTAGCCCTGCCCGCCCCTCGGATTGCAATAGAAAACCACGTATCCCTGTGCCGCGAGATAGTAGAACTCGTGCATGAACAGGTTGCCGTACATCACCAGCGGACCGCCGTGGATTTCAAGTATCGCCGGGTATTTCCTTTTCGGACTGAATCCCGGGGGTTTTAGAATCCAACCCTGGAGCTGGTTGCCATCGGAGCCCTTGAACCAGATTTCCTCAATTTCTCCAAGGTTTATTTTATTGAGAAGTTTCCGATTATTTTTCGTGAGTTGTTTATCGATGCCCTTTTTCATATCCCTCGCAAAAATCTGCCCTGGGTCGGTCATGTTTCCATGGAAATAAACCATCTTTTCCTGCTTGTCATCGAAACAGAATTTCCCAACCGCGCCCTCGATATTGATTACATCTTCTACTTCAAGCGTATCGATATCGATTTTCCTGAGTATCGTGCTGCCATGGCGTGACATCTGGAAATAGATGTACTGCCCGCAGTTCGACCAAGTCGGGCGTGTCATGCCCAATGCACCGATAATGTCGTTGATGCAGGTCATATTCACGTCCCAGTCGAATTTTTCGGTCAGGCAGATTGGTTTGCTTTTACCATTTACTGGTGCGATCCAGAGCCGGGTATTTTTCCACCAGTCGCCTTCACCCTCGTTTCCAAGGAAAGCGACCCATTTCCCGTCGGGCGAGAACGAAACCAGGCGAGTTTCACCCTTATCGAAAGTTGGGAGTTCCTTAAACCTGCCGCCTTTTGATGGCATCAGGTACAGGTGATCTTCATAGATGTTCAGGTCGGGTTTTGGATTGCGATTTGATGTAAAAAGAATCTGCTTTCCATCCGGGGAGAAAACAGGATCGTATTCATCGAACACTTTATGGTCGGTAAGCTGTACAGCCTTTCCATTTTTTGCGTTGATCGTCCAGATATGGATGCGTTCCTTCGGGTTGAATCCCGCGCCATCCATCTTATAAAAAGGACGATCATAGTGCCGCGCGACCACACCAAGTTTCTTTTTCCCCTCATCTTTCTCCATCTCCACTATTTCCTTGTCTTTTTTTCTGAACATCAGGACAAGGGAGTTTCCATCGGGAGACCATTTGAAAGTCATCGGTGAACCTTTCAGGTCGGTAAGTTTCCTGCCCTCTCCGCCCCCGAACGGGATCATGAAAATCTGAGCCTGGGTTTCGGAATTTCGATTCGAAATAAACGCGATCTGTTTCCCATCCGGAGACCATCGCGGATGGGCATCCACATGATCGCCGTATGTGAATTGCCGTGGAGCACCCCCGGATGTTGGTACTATCCAGATATTGGAAAATTTCTTTTCGGATTTTTTTTCAACCCTCTGGTGGGTGTAAGCGACAGTTTTCCCGTCGGGTGAAATTTCAATATCGGTGATAAGGTCGAGATTATAGAGGTCTTCTGCGGTGATTAATTTCTTTTTGGGTTTCGGCATTTCTGCACCTTGTTTCTTTGAGATGGGTTGTACATTGTACAGATAAAGTTGAATTTAGTATTTATAACCCTCCACTTCTTCCGCTGAAAATTCGACGCCGAGGCCGAAGACGATACAATTTACAAAATTAAAGTACGCTGTGATCATGTTGATGTGGAGAATGTCCTCATCGCCGAATCCCGCGTCCCTGAGTGTTTCAATATCGCGTTCCCTGATTTCGGATGCTGACCTCGTGAGTTTTACCGCATAATCGACAACCCTACGGTCATTTTCCGGGAGGTTGAATGTCTGGTAATTTTCGATGAATTCCTTGAGCTTGTCCTTATCTTTCCAGTAGAAATTCAATGCGGCGGCATGATGTTCGATACAATATCCGCATGAGTTGGCCAGGGATACCGCTGTCCCGATCAATTCTCTCTCTTCGCGTGAAACATTCCCGCCTTTCCGGAACATTAACGCGAGGTAGAGGTCGAGATGGGCATTCATCGCGTCCGGGTTAAGGCTCTGGGCCTTCATGATGTTTGAAATTTTACCTCTTGAACCCTTCACTTTAGAGTAGATTTCAAGGAGTTTACCGTCGGCCTCAGTTTTATCGATTTCCTTAATCCAACTCATATGATCACCGGACGGAGGATACCATTTTTGTTTTCCCGCTGATCGAACATATCGGGTTCTTTAAATGATATTAATTTATACAAGTTTGGAACGGAGGATCATCTGATGATCGATCGATACACTAAAGCAATTCTTACATTTCTGGCTATTGGAGTGTGGGCACTGGCCGCGGCGATATTTTTCCAACCGACTCCACTCCAGGCATTCGGGGATGAAAGCGATATCAATATTGCGCGGGTTGGGGGTACATCGGTATACGGGGCGCTCCCGGTCGAGATTCATGGAACGGTAACGATTGATTTTGATGAAGAACCGGTTTTTGTGTTGGAGGAATAAACCGGATCACGGACTGAAAGTCCGTGAGACTGAAGATCATGCACAGGATGTACATGT
Organism: uncultured bacterium; assembly: GCA_965369865.1. Classification (GTDB taxonomy): domain Bacteria; phylum JAJVIF01; class JAJVIF01; order JAPKYR01; family JAPKYR01; genus JAPKYR01. The sequence goes on from CBDURU010000025.1 coordinate 12,140, forward strand.
TACAGATTGCATGTTACAGATTGCATGTTACAGATTTGCATGTTACAGATGTGCATGTTACTTCAGGGCTTCGGTTTTGCCGGTGAAATCGCGGTAGAACGAGAGCATTTTGAAAGATTCCATCGGGAGGTCGGTTTCATCGTGCAGAATGTATTTTACCAGGTTTAACGCGACTCCCGGACCCATCATAAATCCCTGTCCGCACATCCCCACCGCCAGGTACATGCCCGGTTGCTCTTCGACTTTATCGACAATCGCCACCCCGTCGGGGGTCATCGGGTAAAGCCCTCGCCAGACTCGACGGATCAATAGATTTTTAAACCTGGGCACAAGTTCGATCATACGCCTGGCGATAATCGGCATGAATTCGCTGGTCTCGTCACGGTCGTCACCGACGAAAAGCGACGATGGTGTGTAGCAGAAAATAATTTGCCCGGTCGATCCCTGCCCGAAATAGAAATTCGCGGTTTTTCCGTCGGCACCGGGACGGATATCCACGACAAGCGGATCCAGGAACTGTTCCACTGGCGCGGTTATCCCGGCCTCATGGCTGTCGGGAACGACCGGAATATCCAGACCCGAAAGTTTTCCGATTTCCTTCGCTTTCGCACCGGACGCATTAACAATTATCGGGGTTGAGTACTCGCCTTTATCTGTACGGACCTTCTCAACTTTTCCACCGGGTCCAAGATCGATCCCGATCACCGTTTCATTGAATTTGAAATCGGTTCCTTTATCTTCAGCGGCTCGCTGGCATGACGCCGCGAAATTTAAAGGCGACACCTGCCCGTCATTTGGCGAGAATGTCCCGCCGCGAAGGCCGTCGGGCGTGATCCCGGGTACTAAGTCCTTTATCCTGTCCGGTCCGACCCAGTCTATTTCGAGATCGTTTGCTTTCTGGATAGTAAGAAGGTTCTTTAAAATTGTCTCCTCACGTTCACCATAGACCGGAAAACAGTACCCGCCTTTTTTCCATTTTATATATTCACCGTAAGTTTCTTCCCAGGTCGAGAAAATTTCGAGCGACTTCAGGCAGATTCCGATTTTCGCAGGATCCGAATGAGTCGCACGCACTCCGCCGATCGCGGCCTTGTTCTGACCCTGCCCGCTCGATGGGAGCTTATCGATACAGCAAACCTTCAGGCCCTCTTCGGCAAGGTACAGGGCTGTCGGAAGTCCGACACTTCCCGCCCCGATAACTATTGCGTCGTAATTAGTCATGATTTTTATTCAATAAGCCCCGCGAACGATGACAGCGGAACTTCTTCTACAAACGGTCGCTCGGTGAAAGCGGTTACTTCACTCAGATCGATACCCTCTTCGCGGAAAACCCTCATGATCAATTCCCTGCAGGTTTTTCCGCCGCATGCTCCCATACCCGCGCGGATTGTAGCTTTGAGCTGGTTCATGTCCCTGGTGCCGGCGCGAATCTGTTCGATGATTTCCTTCCTGGAAACCTGCTCGCATCGGCAGATTATTGTATCATCGTCCAGGGGAACCTCCCACATTCGATTTTCTTCAATTTCCGATTGAAGGCGGAATCCGGCGACCAGGTGGCGATCGTTGAAAGGAATCTCAAGAAGTACAAGCTGCGTGTTATCATTTTTCGGGCGTTTCTTAATTGCTTTTCCTACACCATTTCCAACCGGATCGGCTTCGAAACCCACAGTGATAACCTTCTCACCCGGCTTTACTTTCAAATCGGTGATTTCCCACGGCACAGTCAGAGTTACGGTTTCACCACTGGGATCCGCTCGTTCATCCACAAGGACGATCGCGAGTCCCGGACATGCTGCAACGCAGGCCGAGCACCCGAGACATTCACCGATGAAATCGGGCTGCTTGAGAATATTACCTTTATCCATGTTGATCTGTTGGATCGGGCAGGCCTCCGTGCATGGATTGCACGGAATTTCTTCAACACATCGTATGACAGGGTAAACGGGACCGTGTTTATCGGGGATTTTGAATTCGCACACCGGACCCGGCTTCGCTCTCAGGATTTCACTGGTCTCATCCCATTCCTTTGGGATTTCAGCGTCGTTGCCTAAAGCCTGCAACATCCTGCGACCCACAATCTTCCCGGAGAAAATAGCGGCGGATGCTTCGGCGATTTCCTCGGCATCGCCTGCGGCCCACACCTGGATTCCAAAATCCTTCGCTTTCCGGTAAAGTTCATCCACCGATGAAAGCCCGACCGCTATAAGTACCGTGTCTACATCGAATGTATGTTCTGTGCCCGGAACCGGCTGCCAATTTTTATCGATCGCCGCGATCGTGACTTTTTCAACCTTCTCTTCCCCGTCGACCCTTAGAACGGTGTGGCTTGTATAGATCGGAACACCAAGGCGTTTGAGTTTATCCTCATGCACCTTATACCCGCCGCATTTCGGAAGAGCTTCCACAAGTCCGACAACTTCGATACCCGCCTGGATAGCGTGATAACCGCCGATCAACCCGACATTTCCGCCACCAACGATGAACAATCGTTCTGTCGGACGGACAAGATCGCGGTTCACGAGGGTCTGGAAAGCGCCGGCTCCATAGACTCCCGGGAGGGCGCATCCCGCGAAGGCGAGATTCTTTTCGCGCGCTCCGGTCGCAACCAGGAGGTGCTCGGGTTCAACCAGGATATATTTTCCATCCCTCACAACACCGACTTTTTTATCCTTGAAAACCCCGACAGCCGGTGCGTTCAACCAGATTTCAACGGAGTCCTGTTTACCAACCTCTTCCGTGAGAATTTTTCCGATATCGAATCCGCGGGTACCCGCCCAGCAATCCGCGACCGATCCGAAAAAGCCGTGGGTCTGGAGAGTGAGCTTCCCGCCGAGTTCATGTTTATCATCGATCAGGAGGGTATCGACCCCCCTGTGCCCGAGCTCGATTGCCGCTGAGATTCCGGATGGTCCCCCGCCTATTATGAGTACATTGACATGGAGGGTGTCCACTGGATCGAAGCCCTTGAATTTATCGTCCTTGTGCAAATGCGGCAGTCCTTCAAGGCTCTTCACCCGCATTCCAGGCGTGACCATGACCATGCAGGCTTTAACAGGCGCATCGTTCGCGAGCACAAGACATTGCGAACACTGGCCGTTCGCGCAGAAAATTCCCTGTGGAGCATCGTCCTTCTGATGGTGGCCGAATATGTGAATCCCGCATGCGAAAAGCGCCGACGAGATTACCTCGCCTTCATAAGCTTTGTAAGGTTCGCCATTGAATGTGAAAAGGATCTCGCGACGTTCCACAACATCGAGTATCGGGTGGGTTTTTATTCGGTACTTGTCTGTCACAGTTATTGACCTTTTATCTGAGCAAAGCTATTCATGTCATGCGCCTGCGAATTCCTCATGGACCGTGTGCTTTCCTGACAGGAATCCGTACAGGCCTTTTATTTCAATCGATGTTTCTTCCCACGAGCCGGGGCGGCGTCCTTCGAGCAATCTCACAAGCATCCTCGTTGATGGTATAAGGACTGTTTCCGCGCCTGTACGATCGCCGGCCTTGAGGAAATCGGTTTCGAGACGTTTGGTTACTGAATCGAACTGATCCCATCCGCCGAACGTGGACGGGTGACCGCCCTCGATTTCTTTCACCGTTAATCCCGGGATGCTTTTCAATAATTTTCTTACGGAGTCCAATCCGTCATGATCGGTGTACTTGTCCGGAGGTTGGATCGCGACTGTTTCCTTTGCCGAAAGGAATGTAAGTTTACCACCATATTCGACAAGGAAATCGACAAGCCGCATGACCCTGAAGTCCCAGTCATCGATGTATCTCGGATATCTGAACCTTAACGTGTAATAGCAGTCATCGCAGGTTGTGACAATTGTTTTAACGCCTCGCGATTTGAACATATCGCGGTTACGGTTACCCAGGATTTTAAAGGCTTCCATATCGCCCGCATGGAGCCGGTCTCCACCTGTATCTACTTCATCGGAGAGGACGACTGGGCGAATCCCGACTGAATTCAGGAGATCAATTGCCGCGCGGAATTCCTCCGTTGGTTTTAATCCGATTTCGTCCCCCAGAAGAATGTCCAGGTAGGGAGAATCGCCGACAAAGAGCGCAACATCGCCCTTTTCATTTTCACCGGCGACATGAAGCGATTCATCGATCCATTCAAGGCGGTTTTGCCTGGATTCCTGTTTGATCTGGATCGATACGATAGCGTCCAGGGCGCCTCCAAATGCCATCGGCGCGAACTCTTCCTGTTTTCCAACAGCGGAAATACATGTATCGGCACATTCCGGGAAACTCGCGTTTGTTGTCGGCGAACATAATTCGCAACCGATACAATGCCGGATAAGTTTCGGGAACCATCCGGTTTTTGCTTCATCGATCAGCCGCGACGGGACAAATTCCTCGCGGTATCTTGTGACAGGGCAATTGGAATCGATCGGACGTTCAGTTCCGTCAGCCAGTTCACTGTCACATTTAACGCCTAAAAGGTTATGTTTATCCTGGTCAGTCACTTGTTTTCTCGATAAAAATAATTCTTTCAGTATCTATACCCGCGATCTTCGCAAGGTCGATTGCCTTGTTAAATGCTCTAATAGCTTCCGTACAACCAAACTTATGTACACATGAATTTTCTCCACAGCTTAAAACAGCGACTTTTTCATAGCCGGATGAGATCCCCTGCAGGATTTCCCCGATTCCAACACGTCCGGAACATGGCAATTCGATTTTTTTTACGTCACCGCTTCCGAAAATTGCGCGCGCAGTTTCGGTATTCGGGTCCCGACGAGTACAGTAAAACAGGAGTCCCTTTCCGTTATCTGACATGGGATTGCTCATTGAGTGCCTCCCCATATCGCATTGTGAATAAACTCAAGTGAAGTTTTACCCTGGTTGATTGCCCTTGCGGGACAGGTGGCAATACATGTTCCGCATCCCTTGCAGGCAGAGATATCGATTCTGGAAACCAGGCCGTAATCCAGATCGGGTGAAATCCGCGGTGCTTTGTAGTCGCAGACATCTTCACATACCCCGCATCCCCGGCAATGTTCAGGAGTAACCTGGGCCGCAAAAAAGTTCACATCATCCGGGAAACCGACGGTTGTTTTCTCGCGTATGCTCCGGGCAATATCCACCGGTATGCGGATAATAACTTCGTTCCCATGTTCATCTGTCGCGGTACCACGCTTTCGATAACAGCTCGATACACAAACCGCGCATTCCTCGCACGGTCCGCAGAAAAGGCACCGCCTGGCTTCATGAGTCGCTTCCCACATCGTGAAAGGCAATTCTGCTTCGAGAAAATCGGCTTTACGTTCGTTTACCGGACGTACTTCCGGACGGAAGAATTCAGATGGGGTGTCGGATGGGTTACCCACTTCCCAGCCTGAGACCTTAACCGGAGTTGAAAGGGTTCCGATAATTCCCGTTTCCCCCTTGATATAACGGTTAATGCCAATTGCCGCGCGATGCCCGAGCGCGACCGCTTCGACAACCGATTTCGGTCCGGAAACCACATCCCCTGCCGCGAAAATTCCCGGGAGCCCTGTGCCCATCGTATCGAGATCAACGTCGACAGTTCCCCATGTATGGTGGCTCAATTTACCCCAAGGTGTATCGGGCACAAAATATGCCGCGTCGATTACCGTATCGCATGCTATAATTTTTTCCGATTCCGGGTTCGGGACATAAGCCTCCCGACCTGTGTGATCCGAGTCACCTGGTTCAAGGTTAATTATTTTGATGCCGGAAACATATTCGTTTTTACTTTCAATTGAAATTGGCCGGGTCAGCTCGTGAATTATGACCCCTTCTTCCTCCGCTTGTTTTATATTCGTGTGATCGGGCTGCAGGTGATCTTTTTTACACGGGACAAGCCAGTGGACTTTTTTACTCCCCCGGCGGATCGCAGTCCTCGCGCATGCAAGTGCCTGGACACCCGATCCCAGCACAACAACTGTCTCTGGCTTATAACCATTTTTACCGTTGCCGTCCTCGCGGTTCTGTTTCATAAATTCAACAGCACCGGTAACCCCCTCGAGCTGTCCACCGGGAATCCACCCTGGACCGCTAAGGCCTTTCCATCGTGCAGGCGCTCCGGTCGCGAGCAGGACCGCATCAAAACCATCAGATAACAAGCTGGCAAGGCCTGTTTCATCATGGATTGCCTGTCCGCATTTTATTGTAACACCGAGATCCGTAATTCGTTCGATATCGCGGTTCACCGCACTCGAAGGTAGCTGAAATTCGGGAAGGACCTGTGTCAGCATACCGCCCGGTTCGGTTTCCTTCTCGAAAACCGTCACGCTGTGCCCCATAAGGGCAAGGTCGTGCGCTGCGGTGAGTCCGGCAGGACCACTCCCGATAATCGCGATTTTGTTTCCGGTCGGTGGAGGAAGTTCGGGAAGCGGTGCGACTTCACCCTTCCGGGATTCGTACTCCGAGACAAACCGCTTGAGATGCATGATCGCGATCGGTTCGTCGATGTCGCCGCGTATACATTCGTTTTCGCACGGGTGAAGACATACCCGTCCGCATGCCGATGGGAAAGGCATATGCTTCCGGATGGTTGCCAGTGCCCCCGAATAATTACCGTCGGCTATCTGGCCCACGTAACGCTTTACGTCAATACCCGCGGGACATGCGCGTCTGCATGGAGATTCCTGTACCGGTTGAAATTCAAGCTCACGCCCGGCAATTTTCACCATGATCGTGCGTCTGTCCCCGGCGGCTGTCACGATGCGTCACCTCCACCGGGTTCATCGATACAAACTTCTGCCATGAAAACAGGATGCTCGAAACCCTCCATCGAGGCAAGTTCAGTGAATTTCTGGTCGATATCGCATCGCCAGCAGCGGTAGCTGTTCGCGCAGACCCCGCCGGGATAGAAGCCCATAAGGGTGTAACGGCACGGACGGATATCGCCATGGCGCGATTTTAAAATTTCGGTTTTCAATCCCTCCATTTTCATCGCGGTTGTCGGACATACCGATGAGCATGCTCCGCAACCGATGCATGATTCAGGATTCTCCATGAAAGGCGTGCAGATATCGCGCTCCGGACCACGGCTCATGAATCCAAGCGCCCTTGCTCCGACAACTTCATCGCATACACGTACACACAGTCCACACAGAATGCAGTCATCGCCGCCGGATTTCTGCGGCTGGAATCGCGAACTCATTACTCCATGTTTCCTGGCAAACTCTACAATCGCGGGTTCTATAGGGCAGCGACCGAGTAACGCTTCGATCGACATTTTCCGGATTTTCCGGACGTCCCTGCCTTTGGTGTCGATCACATCTCCATTTTCGACAGGATAATTACATCCGGTGACGAATTTTGATTTACTACCCCAGGAAACCTTGACCATGCAGACCCGGCAGACCCCGTAAGGCTCAAGGCGGTCGTGATGGCAGAGCGTTGGGATTGTGATTCCTTCACGATTGAGGACATTGATCAGGAATTCGCGGTCCTCAGCTTCGACCTTTTTATTGTCGATAGTTATTTCAATGCGGTCAGGCATTTTGTTTCTGTTTAGCAATCGCGTCGAATTTGCATGCCTTGTAGCATTCATTGCATTTGATACAAAGCAGGCGATCGATCGAATGCGGTTTGTCTTTCACACCGGAAACTGCACCGGTAGGGCACACGACTGCGCATTCAGCGCATCCGGTACATTTTTCCTCTATAACGCGATATTCAATCAATGCCCGGCATACTCCGGCAGGGCATTTCTGCTGGGAGATATGATCGATGTACTCATCACGAAAATACCGGAGTGTGGACAACACCGGGTTTGCAGCCGACGTTCCTAACGCACACAAACTCCCGGCTTTCATCCACTCACCGATTTCCTCGAGGTAGTCCAGATCCCTGGTTTCACCCTCGCCCTTTGTAATTCGCTCAAGAATCCTGTCGAGTTCCTTCAAACCTTCGCGACATGGTGTGCATTTACCGCATGATTCCAGTTCCTCGAATCGAATGAAATGCAGGGCAAGATCCACCATGCAGGTATCTTCATCCAGTACAATAATCCCGCCGGCACCGAGCATGCTTCCCGCTTCATCAAGAGAATCGAAATCCAGCGGCAAATCGAGTAGAGATTCCGGAAGGCATCCACCCGATGGACCCCCGGTCTGGACGGCCTTGAATTTTTTACTCCCTGGAATTCCACCGCCGATGTCCATGATCAGCGTTCTCAGCGTTGAATCCATCGTGATCTCAACCAGGCCGGGATTTTCGATGTTCCCAACCAGGCTGAAAACTTTAGTTCCCGGACTGCCGTTTGAGCCAAGGTTACTGAACTTTTCAGCTCCTTCAAGAATTATTCCGGGTACATTCGCCCATGTTTCGACATTGTTCAAAACAGTCGGTTCGTTATGGTAACCATGTACGACCGTGTGAATGTATTTTGCGCGCGGTTCGCCGGGTTTACCTTCCAAAGAGGCCATCAAAGCGGTCGATTCACCGCATACGAACGCCCCACCACCCCGGTTTATCGCGATATCGAAATCAAAACTGGAACAAAGGATATTTTCACCGAGAAGCCCCCATTCGCGAGCCTGATCTATCGCATTGGTTATACTGGCAAGGGCATGCGGATATTCGTTCCGGACGTATACATAACCGCGATTTGCGCCGACCGCGAAAGCTCCAATTATCATTCCTTCGACAACAAGGTGAGGATTTCCTTCGAGGATGCTCCCGTCCATGAACGCGCCCGGATTCCCCTCATCGGCATTACAGATGACCCACTTATGATCGCCCGGTGCTTTTACTGCCGAGGACCATTTTCGGCCCGTCGGGAAACCTCCTCCTCCCCTGCCCCGGAGTCCGGCCTTACTGATTTCATCGATTATCCCGGACGGCTCCAGATTAAAAAACGCTTTCCCCAGAGCCTGGTAACCGCCTGTCGAGATATAGTCCCTGATATCCGATGGATCGATTTTGCTGTTGTTTCCTGTAAGAAGCCGGTTCTGTTTCGAATAGAACGGAATGTCGGACTCCTTCTCAACCGCCTTATCAGTCGCTGGATCGCGGTACAAATATTTACCTGCCGGCTTTCCTTTAATAACCGATTCCGTAATGATTTCCTTGATCCATTCAGGTTTGACATTTGTATAGAAAAATTCCCCCGGACGTATGACCATCAACGGTCCCTGCCCGCAGAATCCCTGGCATCCCGTTACGATCAGGCGAACCGATTCTGTCAGGTTTTGTCTATTCAATACTTTCTCGACAACCGGTATGAGACTTCGTGCTCCCGACGCCAGACATCCGGTGCCCCCGCAAATCGAGATGGTCGCGCTGAATTTACCGATCGCTTCTTTGAATTCCACTGCAACCCGGGCAAGTTCATGTACGGAGGAGATTTTCATGAATCAATCCCCCTGTCCTTGCGCAGGCTATTGAGAAGTTCCAGGACCTTCCGCCTTGTCATCCGCCCGTAATATTTTTCGTTGACCATCACTGTCGGACCGACAGCGCATCCGCCAAGGCAATGAGCGCATTCCAGGGAGAACTCACCGTCGGGGGTCGTCTGCCCGGCATCGATCATGAGTTCTTCTTCGAACACACGGATGATATCGGCGCCATTTCTTGCATGGCAGGCTGTTCCCGCGCAAACCTGGAGGTGATGCCGTCCACGGGGTTCCAGCGAGAAGGCTTCATAGAAAGTCGCTACCGCCCATACCCGGTTGTACGGGACATCCAGTTTTTCCGCGACATGTTTCAACGCCGGTAATGGAAGGTAATGCCACTCGGCCTGGATGTCCTGAAGTATCCCGATGAGGGCTTCAGGATCGGCGCCGGAGCGTTCAATTATCCGGTCGACCAAGCTGGTATCGATTTCGTTTACTACTTCTTCCATAGCTTCCCGCGATCACGGTGTAGATAGTGGAAAGCAAGTATACTCTTCAGGGAAAATGGAATTCAATAGGCCATGTAAAGTTTTATAATTGAATGAAATGGGGACTGGCACAGGTCAGGGGGCTCAGATCAGGGGACTGGCTCACAAATTTGCCGTCAATGTTTATCTCCCAAATCTCTCAGATCTACTAGGCAAATTTGAGTGCATGTCCCCGTTCTTCGAATTAAGTTTTTAGCAAATTTGCCTATTCCATAATTTCGTTTATTCGATTATAATTAAGATTATTAATCCATTCATTTCAGCCCGTCCTTAAACTCGACTCGAATTAATTTTTTTGTTCGAAACACTATGACAGAGAGCTGAAAAAATGAGATTCCTTCAGATCGGTGCAATCGTTTTATTCCTTCTACTGCAGGGTTGCGGAAGTAAGTCAAACCCGGTTACAACTCCAACCAGTCCAACGGATACCCCATCCCATCTTACCGATTCACAAACAACGGTCCCCACCAACCGCTATATGTGGGGAATCTGGGACGTGCGCATCTCCGATGACCACACCACTGTCGAAATTATCCCCGACCGAAGCTCCACGATGCATTTCAACGCAGTCAGGCTGATGGAGGAAGTTCCATGCACGACCTGTATAGCAATTTTTATCAAACAGTTTATCCCGCCTGATATTCTGTCCGTTGATTTCAGGCTCCAGCACCCTTTTCCTGCTCCCATGAACCTTAGCGCCTTCGATTTAAGAGGAATCCTCATCAATGGTGCCGACTATACGTTTCCAGCAAACAACCGCTCTGTCGGTATGGGAAAGAGTAAATTGGTTCTACTAAATCCGGACGGTTACACATCGCTATTCAATCCAACAGAATTCCCCGAAGATTCAGGCATGCCTCCAATTCTGAGATATTATCCAGGCAAACTCAGGATGGACGGTGATCTTTCGTCAACGCTGAATCCATTTATCGCATATTCAAAGGACCTTCCAAGGCGGGTGTTTTATGCAGGGTCGGCAGAAACCAGGAATATCCAGGTTCGCCTTCCGGATGGACCGATCGAGTTTGGCTATGCTGTCGATGTAAGCTGGATGCCTGTTGAAAATGTAGAGGACCCGATTGTCGATTTCCCGCCCGAGGCCAATTGTGTTGAGGCTTACAGGATCGACCTTCCGGATTACATTCAGGTTTCCGCTGGTGAGATGTCGGAAATCACGGTGGAGATTTTCGATCACCAGAGTTATGAAACTATCTCGTTGGTAACTCTTGAAGCGCCTGAAATTTTTTCGGGTGTGATTCCGTTTGATTATATTGAACCGACCGGGATTGAGAGCTGCACATATTCTGGCGAGATCACGAATGAGCTAAATGCGGATTTAGGAAATTATCCGTTGCTTATCAGGGTGACCGATAAATTCCTGGATGATAATCACGGCCAGGTCGACGCGTGGCAGATCGGAGAAGTGACTGTAGTCGAAACACAAGGACCAATCTCTGGTTGGGCACGGACATGGGGTGGCATATTCTGGGATAGTGGCCGGGGAGTTGCCGCTGATGGCTCTGGAAATGTCTACGTTACGGGCTATTTCCAGGGTACAGTCGATTTCGATCCCGGGGGTGGTGATCCTCACACCGCGAATGGTCATCACGATGTCTTCCTGAGCAAATTCGATTCATCGGGTAACTTCGAATGGGCGCGTACCTGGGGTGGTTCACCCAAAGATCAAGGCTATGGAGTTGCCGCTGACGGCTCCGGGAATGTCTACGTTACAGGCTATTTCCGGATCACAGCCGATTTCGACCCGGATGGAGGCGATCCGCGCATATCGAATGGTGGTTATGATGTCTTCCTGAGCAAGTTCGATTCGTCGGGTAACTTCGAATGGGCGCGGACCTGGGGTGGAATACGATGGGATCAAGGTAATGGAGTTGCCATTGATGGCTCTGGGAATGTCTACGTTACGGGTTATTTTAGCGAAACAGTCGATTTCGACCCCGGCGGTGGAGATCCGCACACCTCGAATGGAAGTAACGATGTCTTCCTGAGCAAGTTCGATTCATCGGGTAACTTCAAAGGGGCGCGGACCTGGGGTGGATCCGACAATGATAGAGGTTATGGAGTTGCCGCTTTTGGCTCCGGGAATGTCTACGTTACAGGCGTTTTCTCTGACACAGTAGATTTCGACCCAGGTGGAGGCGATCCGCACACATCGTTTGGTGGTTGGGATGTATTCCTGAGCAAATTCGGTTCTTCGGGTAACTTCGAATGGGCACACACATGGGGAGGATCGGACAGTGATAGAGGCAATGGTGTTACCGCTGACGATTCCGGGAATGTCTATGTTGCGGGGGAATTTTGGGACACAGTTGATTTCGACCCCGACGGAGGGGATCCTCACACATCGAATGGTGATTTGGATGTTTTCCTGAGCAAATTCGATTCATTGGGAAACCTCGAATGGGCGCGGACCTGGGGCGGGTTATATAATGATCGTGGCAAGGGAGTTGCCGCTGACGGTCCTGGGAATGTCTATGTTACGGGGAGTTATTGGAAAACGCCTGATATCGACCCTGACGGCATTGTCTTCCTGAGTAGATTCAATTCATCGGGTGACTTCGAGTGGGCGCGGTCCTGGGGTTGCTCACTCCAGGATAAAGGCTATGGAGTTGCCGCTGATGGCTCCGGGAATGTCTACGTTATAGGACCCTTCGGTGACACAGGCGATTTTGCTCCAACCGACCCTCCCTGCAACGAGGATCCGGATGAACACACCTCGAATGGGTACTCTGACGTATACCTTACCAAATACCTCCCGGACGGTTGCTGGTAATTAACCCCAAACCTGGCCACACGAATAAACTAATCCCCGAAAAAAAGGGAAAGCCACCAATTTATTTTCTTCAATACTTCAAATCCATCCCCATAACTACCGGTGGCCCCTCACATAACTACCGGTGGCCCCTCACATAACTACCGGTGGCCCCTCACATAACTACCGGTGGCCCCTCACTACGAGTTCCACGAGTTGGGAGGGCTAAAATCATCATATCTGTCAGCCTGCTCAGTGATTCGAAGCGGTATTTCTTATTTAATCATAGTTAATCACCTATTGCCAAAATGACAGAAAGATGGTAAATTGTATCCTGTATTCTAGAATTTATCGCATCTAAGTGTATAAAGTAAACGTTAACTGAATGGATAATATCCTGACAATTTGCTTTCACCAGGTTCTTGGTGTCCTTTATTCGATCTCGGATAAGTCGTCAAAGGTCATCCTGGTGATTTTCACTATCCTGTTTATCGTAGGGTTAATACGCTCCTTCACATATTGGGTGTCAACGCTTAAGTCCACAGCGATACTCAGGAAGAATCTTGATGGAATCTCAGTTCGGACAAGCGCTTTAGAAATGTCAACGATCACTGACCCGGAAATTTTCGTGAATGTGGTCCCGGATGAAAAAACCGTCACAGCTTTCACCCTCGGCTTCCTGAAACCTGAAATTTACCTGACCTCAGGCCTGATTCAGAAATTCGATCCGGATGAGTTAGCAATTGTTATTCACCATGAATCAGGGCATTGCGCAAGACGGGATCCTCTTCGCAGTACGATAATCGGTGCTTTGTCAGAGCTTCTGTGGTTCATACCATTTGTCGGGAAACATTCGGACAGGCTGAAAATTGCCGCCGAACTTGCGTGCGATACGGTAGCGGTTGAAAATGGATACGCCTGTAATATTGTGGCAGGCTTACTGTTAAAGGTCGCTGAAGGCCCGAAATTGCTCAACCCGATCCCAGCCCCTGCATTCAGTTCGATTATGGATCAGCTCGAGATCAGGATACGGTCGCTCCTTGGTGAGAATATCCTTGCGATCACACGAATTCCTTTAAAAATTATCCTGGCAAGTTCCCTGATTGTGTTTTCAATACTTTTATCATCATCCGCTGCGATCACTACTCATATAGATCCCGGTGGACTCGCAACATCGATCCAGACAACCTCCAAGGCGTGCACCGACGGTCATCCCGAAAACGATATCCTCCAGCAATTCGGCATCTCCTGCCCCCACTGTGGACCGGATTCATCAAACGAATCATCCGATCCTACCTGCCACATGAAGTAGAAATTCCCAAAAAATCCCAAAAAATTCGAACCCCCCTTGACATTCTACGATCTGTAGAATATACTTGTTCTACCACTTGTAGAATATGAGGTGATCTAAATGGTACCGGATTTCAAATTCAATAAAGGCAAAGCCCGGCAGGCCCTCGCGTTAGGGGATCTCGAACGGGCTGTGCTTGAAGCATTATGGGAACATGGCGAAACTCCAGGCAAGGAAATTTTCAACCTGCTTGGAAAGAAGCACAAGGTCAAGCACAACACATTACTGACTGTCCTCGACAGGCTTATAAAAAAAGGCCTGGTGCTTAAGCAGAGGGATGGGAGAAATAACACGTACAGCGCAAAGATATCCCGCGACGAGTTCGCGAAGGAAATCGCTTCACCCATTATCGAGGAGCTTCTGGATGTCTCATCGCACGCTGCTATGTCGGCATTTGTCGAAAGCGCGGGACGTGACCCGGAGAAACTCGAAGAACTAAAAAAACTTATCAGAGAAGCTGAAAAGAAAAATTCATGAAATCAAAAGGAGATTAAAAAATCATGAAAAATTATATGTCCGGAATACTGGCCCTGGTGATGATTCTTGGAATCGCCTGGGTAACAACCGCGACAGCCCAGGAGAATCACAATAATGAGGGAAACCATATGAATCACCATATGGACGCGGATATGCACGGTGATGGTGCCGAAGTTGCAAAGGTATTTGAATGTCCGATGTTTTGCGGCGGGTTCATGACCATGGATGAGGAAGCCCGGTGCCCGCACTGTGGAATGGCTCTCACTGAAGTCGATACCCTGTATGTATGTCCGGATCACCCGAACCACCTTACAACCGATCCCGATGAGAAATGCGAAGATGATCAGGACATCAATGTTGTACCGGTAGAGGAATTATATGTCTGCCCGATGCACCCGGATGAAATTTCCGCCGATTCTGACGCCGAATGCGGTCAGTGCGGGATGGATCTCGAACTCGTGGAAGACTGGACTCTGTACGCCTGTCCGATGCATCCCGATGAAATTTCGACCAATCCCGACGCGGAATGCAGTCAGTGTGGTATGGGTCTTGTACCGGTAGAAGATGATGAGGACTGAAAAATACGGGCACGATCTGGTTTTATTCCAGTAAGTTAATGATTCAGAATTTTTATGAGGGATAGAACATCATGAAAACCTTAAAGAGCATAATAATCGTGATAACTCTGTTCCTTGTACCATTGGTGCGAGTGGACGCGACCGAGGCTTATCCCGGAGGGGGCCTGGTGAACCTTATCGCATCCACCGAAGTAGCTGTCAATCCGCAGTTCATTGCAGAAACCGGATCAGAAGGGACTCCTGAAGATAAAGTTTTACTAAGGGATCTATTTGAAACCGCTTTTTCAGGTAATCCCAGGATCATCGCCGCTCGGGCCAACTGGCAGGCGATGGTCGAGATGTATCCCCAGGCGACTTCCTACCCCGATCCAAAATTGAATATCAACTGGTTTCCGGAACCGATCGAAACGAGGAACGGATCGAACGATTTTGGGTTCCAGATCATGCAGATGATCCCGAACCCTCATCGGCTTAATCTCATGGGCGACCTGGCGCTGACCAGGGCCGAGATGGCGAAGGTCGGCTATGAAAAAAAGGTGCGCGATGTCCTGACCGACGTAATGAAATCGTATTTCGAACTCGGATACCTTCACCGGGCGATCGGGATTGCCCAGGTCAACAGGCAGCATTTCTCAGAGCTTGTCGAGTTCGGGAACCTTCGATATTCACAGGGGGAAATCGGCAACGCTGAACTGTACGCCACCCAGAGCCGTCTCGGGCAGGCGGAGTACGAGGAAATCCTTTTAACGGAACTCCTTTACACCGAAGAGTCAAACCTGAGAAATCTACTTGGCGTCGATCCGGATTTCCATATCGGCACTGTTTCGCTTCCTTACACTGAGCCGGTCGAACTGGATCTCGATATCCTGAGGGAACGTGTCTCGGATTACCGGCATGAACTCGAAATGGCCGGGGTTTCCGTGGAGATCGCCGAGGTGAATGTTTCGATCGCGAGATCCATGGATGACCCGAATTTTTCACTCGGGTTCATGTACAACGTTATCGGCACATCACCCATGAGTGATGGCATGCGCACGAGCGGCGATGACGCCTGGGGAATCATGTTCGGGATTACCATTCCAATCTGGGATGGTAAAAACGACGCGAGAATCGACCAGGCTGAATCGCAGCTCGTGAGCGCTATTGCAAATCTTGAGGACCAGGGTAACCAGGCGTACGCGGATATCGAGCGAATTTACTGGCAGCTTCAAAACCAGAGACGCCTGGTCGAGTTGTACCGGGAAACTCTTCTCCCCGAGGCGATGACGGCAGCGGAGTTGTCGCAGACCTGGTACGAGGAAGGTCAGATTCCGTTTACAAATTTAGTTGAGACAACCATGATCATGCAGAATTTCCAGCTTGCCACTGTCCGGGCGGAAACGGATTATCTTAAATCTCTTGCTGAGCTTCAGAAACTTACCGGAATCCCTGTTTTTGAATCAGGCGAGGAGGTGGAGCAATGAATTTATCCAGGCTGAATACGATCTTCATGGCGATATTCCTCACGCTGTTTTTTACGCTGGCCGCTAATGCGTCAACCTACAGCGAACTTCGTGAGGACGCCAACAGCAATACGTCCGATGTTTACGACCTCTACTCAGGATCCGCTGAAACCATACAAAATGAGGTCAGCGATAATTCAACAATCGAACCACCGGATTATTCCGACCTTCTCGCCAGATACGAAACGGCATCGAGTCGCGATCCGCTTGGCGCGTTGCTCGAAAGATTTCCAGTGGCATCGCGATTCCAGATCGAGGAATATCAGGTGTTGGATCGCGAAGCTGCTGCATCAAGCTTGAATAGTAACATTGACGAGGAATTAATTCTCGCGGTATTGCTGGCACGATCACCGAGGCTCGCGAGGGCTGAAGAAGCCTGGCACGCAGCACTGAACAGGTATCCAGAGACATTTTACCTCCAGGATATTCTCAACCGGTACCAGGCATTCACCGAGGGCATGTCATTGGCTGTCGGACGTGAATACCAGCGCGGAATGGTGCAGATGAATTATGCATCCCCCGGAATGCTTACACTTCGGGGCGAGGTTGTCGAGCTTGATATTGAGATCGCATGGAATGAGTACATTCGTGAAGGCACCGAAATTATCGCCGATACAAAATCTCTTCTCGCTGAAATCCGAAACAAAAACGAGTTGATTTCAATTAATGCCGCCAGCGCGTCAAGGCTGTCGGTTTTATCGAGCGTTGTCGAAGCACAGTATGTGGCGGGCACACGATCGTTTTCCGACCTCGTCAGGATCAGGACCGAGCTTGCTACACGCCGCGACATGGTCGAGCGAATGAGAAGCATGAAGGAAGGCCTGCTCGGACGGTTAGCATCCATGCTTGATCTCCCTGTTACCACGACTTTCGGTGAATTCACATGGACGGATGAAACGAATCTTGATTTAAGTACAGAAAATCTCTCTGATGAAATTATTGATACACGTCCGGAACTGATCCAGATCGCACTGAAACTCGAAAAAATGGACGCCATGATCGAGATGACTCTGCTGAGGGCCGATCCCGACCAGACTTTCGGATTCACATACTTCCAGGGCCGGGATGTACAAACACTCGGTGGCGGCATGGATTCAAGCGACACTGGAGGAATGGATGGAATGGACATGGGCGACGGCTCAGACACGGGTGAAATGGACATGAATTTCATGAACCGGCCGATGGTCGATCATCGCGGAATCGATACGGCATCAGACCTCGCATGGGCAATGGAAATTATGGACAGGCGCAATGCCATGCGGGAAATGCGCCAGGCGAAAACCGATATGGCCGCAGGCATGCTGGCTATGCAAATCGAGCGATACAACCGTTCCGTTGAATCGACAGGTGTGTCGAGGGGACGGGTGATTCCGAACTCGCGGGCGGCGCTCGATGTTGTACGAGCTGGTTACACCGCCCAGGAAAATAATTTCAACGATTTAATTATGGCGGAATTAACGCTTCTCATGGCACGAATGGACCTTTCAAATTTCGAATTGGAAAAGCGTTTATCACTGGCGGAGATCGGTCGCCTGATGGGGCATACGATTGATTAATCGGACGGAGCTTACCAAAATGAAACTCTTAAAATTAAAACCCGCATACATAATCCTGTTCATCCTGCTTTTGGCGATTTCGGGAGCGTTCATCCTGAGTTGCACACCGGTCCAGGGCGGTGATGGGTCGGATGAAACCACCCTCTACACCTGCGGCATGCATCCGAACGTGATCCAGGAAGGCCCCGGGCAGTGCCCGATCTGCGGTATGAACCTGACACCAATGGATATCGGTGGCGTGTCATCGGTTCCCGAAGGTGAACGAGTAATTCTTTACTGGGTCGCACCGATGGACCCGGGTTATATCAGGGATGAACCCGGTAAATCTCCGATGGGCATGGACCTTGTTCCTGTTTACGAAGACGAGGTCATGAGCGGTGCGGGAGTGACAATCGATCCCGCGATTATTCAGAGTATCGGTGTACGGTACGCAGAGGTCGAAGTCGGTCCGGTTGAAAAGACAATTCGCGCCGCGGCGCATGTCGATTTCGATGAGGACCAGTACACCGTGCTGTCCACCCGGACAGGCGGATGGATCGAAAAGCTCCATGTTACGTCTCCCGGTGAGGAAGTGCATGAGGGCGATCCGCTGTTCGATTTCTTTTCACCGACACTTTTCTCGGCACAGGAAGAATATTTAATCGCGCGAAGAATGGGGGATTCTACTCTCGCGAATGCTGCGGTAGAAAGATTACGTCTGCTGGGTGTTTCCGATGAGATGATTGAAGACATTCGAATTAACGGCTCCCGACGGGCTTTGACGATCGATGCCCCGATGGATGGCATAGTCGCATCGATTGGATCGTCAAGTGGCGGGGGCGGCGGGGGTGGAGGAATATCTGGTGGCATGTCAGGAATGTCCGGCATGGGGGGATCGGGTGGCTCTGGTGGTATGAATGACATGAGTTCCGGAATGGGCGGGGACATTAAAGAAGGAAATTATGTCGGCTCCGGAACCAGCGTATTTTCGATCGCGGATTTATCATCGGTATGGGTTTACGCCCATGTATATGAAGATGAACTCCAGTTTGTGTCTGAAGGTTTATCTGCAGAACTGGAACTGGATTACTTGCCCGGGCAATTATTCGAAGGGACGATCGATTTTGTTTACCCATTTCTCGACCGCCAGACCCGTGATATAAAAATCAGGATGGGTTTCGAAAATCCCGATGGCCTTTTGATGCCGGGGATGTTTGGGACCGTCCGGATTACCAATCGTATTGAAGACACTGGATTATTGATTCCAGCCGAAGCGGTTATTTACTCCGGCGACATGCGGCTGGTTTTCCTGGCCCTGTCCGGTGGACGTTTTGCTCCACAGGAAGTGACCCTTGGGGTTAATGCCGGTGACAACATGGTCCAGATTCTGGATGGCCTTGTCGCAGGACAAACAATTGTTACAAGCGCTCAATTCCTTCTCGACAGCGAGTCGAGATTAAAAGAAGCAATCAATAAAATGCTCGCTGGAGCCTCCAACGAATTGGACAACGAGCATGAGGGCATGGGGGAAACAGCGGGAGAATGGGCTGACCTTGCCCCGGATGATCCGGATGCCCACTTCCGCTGTCCCATGCCCGGGGATCAGTATTACACATCTGATGACGGCCAATGCCCGATCTGTGGAATGTTCCTTGAAGAACACGATCCAGACGCATGGGCTGCTGAACATCAACAAAACGACGGGCATAACCACTAAGGGGGCGAGACCATGATAGAAGCAATTATAGAATACAGCTTACGTAACCGTGTTTTAATTATCATTCTCGCCGTAATCCTTGCGGTTTTGGGAATCCGCTCTATAGGCACGATCAACCTCGACGCTATCCCCGACCTTTCGGACACCCAGGTTATTGTATATTCGGAATTTCCCGGTCAAAGCCCTCAGGTAATGGAAGACCAGGTTACCTATCCCCTGACATCCGCCATGTTACAGGTCCCGTTCGCCAAAGATGTGCGCGGGTATTCATTTTTCGGCTTCAGCATGGTCTATATCATTTTCGAGGACGGTACCGACCTTTACTGGGCACGGTCGCGCGTAATGGAATCGCTGAATTATGTTTCAGCACGCCTTCCGGACGGCGTCACTCCCCAGCTCGGACCCGACGCTACCGGTGTGGGATGGGTTTACCAGTACGTACTCGAAGTCGATCCGGAATACGAAGGCCAGTACGATCTCGCCGAACTTCGATCTATCCAGGACTGGTACCTGAAATACGAATTGATGAGTGTGCAGGGAGTCAGCGAAGTGGCGTCGATTGGCGGATTCGTAAAACAGTACCAGGTGGTTGTCGATCCGAACGCGCTCCAGGCTTTCGGAATTTCCATCGGCCAGGTGCGGATGGCGATTCAGAATTCCAATCAGGATGTCGGTGGAAAAATCATCGAGCAGGCTGAGCGGGAATTCATGGTCCGCGGGCTTGGTTATATCGAGGGGATGGATGACATCTCGAATATCGCGGTTGGGGCCGACCAGGACGGCACACCGATTCTCCTGAGACAGATCGCGGATGTCCGGATAGGTCCTGAAATTCGACGCGGACTTGCCACATGGAATGGCGAAGGTGAAACGGTCGGCGGAATAGTGATTATGCGATCGGGCGAAAACGCCCTTGAAGTAATCAACGCAACAAAGGAACGAATCGAAGAGCTTGCAAAGGGACTCCCACCGGGGGTTATGGTCACGGCAAGTTATGACCGTAGCGAATTGATCGAACGTGCGGTTAAAAATCTTTCCCGGAAACTGATCGAGGAAATGATTGTTGTAGCACTCGTCTGCATCATCTTCCTCCTGCACTTTAAATCCAGTCTTGTAAGCATTATCACGTTACCACTCGGGATCCTGATAAGCATAAGCATTATGGATTATATGGGTATTACCGCCAACGTTATGAGCCTTGGTGGTATTGCTATCGCTGTGGGGGTGATGGTCGACGCCGCGGTTGTGCTTGTTGAAAATACGCACAAACATCTCGAACGCGACGCGGGGAAGAAATCGCATTTTCAGATCGTGCTCGAAGCATCGAAAGAGGTCGGCCCTGCCCTGTTTTTCTCACTGGTGATCATCACAGTCAGCTTTCTCCCTGTATTTGTACTTGGAGAGCAGTCAGGCCGATTGTTCAAGCCGCTTGCGTTCACGAAAACATTCGCGATGGGCACCGCGAGCATCATTGCGATTACAGTAATTCCGGTGCTGCTGTATTACTTTGTCAAAGGCAATATCAAACCGGAGAATAAAAATCCGATCTCACGATTTTTAATTAAGATTTACCGGCCGGCGCTTGAATGGATCCTCAGGAAAAAATGGCAGACAGTGATCGCCGCCGGAGCAATTTTACTCATAACCCTCATTCCGCTTTCAATGCTTGGTAGCGAGTTCATGCCGCCACTGAACGAGGGCGACATCCTCTACATGCCCACAACCGATCCTGGTATCAGCATTACCAAGGCACGGGAGCTTCTCCAGCAGACCGACCGTTTGATAATGACGGTTCCGGAAGTTGACACGGTATTCGGGAAGATCGGCCGTGCCGATACGGCTACCGACCCTGCGCCTTTAGCGATGATCGAAACTGTCATCACGCTTCACCCGGAGCACGAATGGCGTCCGGGAATGACCATGGAGAAGATAATTGAGGAGCTGAATTCCACGGTCAATATCCCCGGCCTTACAAACGCCTGGACAATGCCTATCCGTACCCGTATCGACATGCTCTCAACGGGAATCAAAACGCCTGTTGGGATCAAAATTATGGGGGATGATCTAAAAACACTTGCAGACCTCGCGCAACTCATTGCCACCGATGTTATGACCGTCGATGGGACCCTCTCGGCATATCCCGAGAAAGCATTCGGTGGGAATTATCTCGATATTGATATCGACCGGGACGCGATCGCGCGATACGGCCTCACAATAAACGACGTTCAGATGGTCATCAAGTCCGCGATCGGTGGAATGAATGTCACTGAAACCGTTGAAGGGCTGGAACGTTACCCGATAAATGTACGGTATCCCCGCGATTATCGCGACGATCTTGAATCATTGGAACGTGTGCTTATACCAATTCCGTCAGGCGGATCGGTTCCGCTTTCGCAACTGGCCGACCTGAGATTTGTCGAAGGCCCTCCTGTCATAAAAACCGAAAACGCCCGTCGAACCGCCTGGATTTATGTCGATATCCGTGGACGGGATATCGGCGGCTATGTTGCCGAAGCAAAAGCCATGGTCGATTCGAAGGTCGCGTCCGGCGATATCGATCTGCCGGCTGGATATTCAATCATCTGGTCCGGACAGTATGAATACATGCAGAAAGCCGCTGCAACTTTGAGAGTTGTTATCCCGTTAACCCTGGCGGTAATTTTTCTCCTTCTCTATTTCCATTTCAAATCGTTCACGGAAACGATGATCGTAATGCTGACACTTCCGTTCGCGATTATCGGCGGGGTGTGGCTGTTGTTTATCCTTGGCTACAACACATCGGTCGCGGTATGGGTCGGATTCATCGCGCTTGCAGGATTAGCCGCCGAAACCGGGATCGTGATGCTGGTCTATGTCGATATCGCGGTTAAAAATGCGATTAAAGAAGGCCGTTTGAATTCTATGGTTGATTTAAACAGGGCGATCATCGAAGGTGCCGTTGACAGGGTACGCCCGAAGATCATGACTGTCATGACAACATTAATCGGACTCTTACCAATCATGTTTGGAACAGAAACCGGTTCGCAGGTAATGAAACGCATCGCATCCCCGATGGTCGGCGGCCTTATAAGCGCAACGATATTGACGTTGTTTCTCATCCCGGCAGTTTATGGACTCGTAAAAACCGGACTTGTTAAGAAAAAGAAATAAATAGTTGTACGCGTTTAATTCACTGACTGCTTCCAGTGAGCCGATCGCTTCAGGCGATCGGTTTTTCTGTGCCGACCAAATCCGTGCCGACCAAATCCATGCCGACCACATACCGTGGCAGTTGAAAAAGCGTCCCGCTTATACCGTAGCGCATGCATACCGTGGCCGTTGAAAAAGCGTCCCGCTTATACCGTAGCGCATGCATACCGTGGCCGTTGAAAA
>CBDURU010000026.1:0-33410 GCA_965369865.1 uncultured bacterium
CCCACTTCGCTTCGCTCCGTGGGGGGATGGTTATCTCTTGGATTTTCTTTTTATTTTCCGGACAGCAGTGATTAGTTTCCCTGTTTTTCGATAATTATCACAAGCGGCTCCGACGGCAGGCTTGTCGAACCTTCGTCATCGGTTACCCTGAGCAGTACTTCGTACGTCCCGGGTAAATCATATGAATAAATTGGAGTCGGTCCGGCATCCTCCCAGTTCAATCCGCCGTCATCAAAATACCATTCATATAATACAATTTCCATGCCGTCACAATCATTGTCATATGAGGCAGTCCCATCGAAATGAATATCTTCACCAATGTCCGCCGTGAATTTATCGGCATCGGCTATCGCTATCGGCATTGCATTAATGATCTCAATCTCGATTGGTGATTCGAGCGTATTCGATGTGCCTTCGTCATCCGTTACCCGGAATTGCACGTAATATGTACCGGGTATATCCCAGGAGTGATCAACAGATGGACCCACGGCATCATAAATTCCGTCATTGTTCCAGTCCCATTCATAGAGTTCGATAAATCCGCCGTCAGGATCGTAGGATCCATCATCTATAAAATGAATTACATCGCAGACCTTTTGTGGATTAGGCCCGGCATATGCCAGTGCTACCGGTGGAATATCACCTTCATCAACAACTATTTCAAGGGGTGCGTCCAGGTAATCGATTCCGCCCTCATCATCCGTCACCCTCAACATCGGGTAGTAGGTCCCGGAGAGGTCATAAGAATATGACGGCGTCGGTCCGGCATTGACCCAGCCGAAACCATCACCATCGAAATCCCATTCATACATGACGATCTCCATGCCGTCGCAGTCATTGTCAGTCGAAGCGGAACCGTCGAAAAATACGATCTCCCCGATACTGGGATTGTAGTTGTCCGCTTCAGCAACTGCAGTCGGGAGAACATTCTCTACAATAATCGCCAGTGGCTCGTCGAGTTCATCGGTGTAACCAAGGTTATCGGTCACCCTGAACTGTATATGCCGTGTGCCGACAACCGAAAACGAATGGAACGTTTCAACGCCGACTTCATCGTAAAATCCGTCATTGTTCCAGTCCCACTCATGTTTTTCGATATAGTCGCCGGCCTGTGGGTATGACCCGTTATCGAAGAAATGTATCGTTTCGCATACTGTTGCAGGATTAGGCATCGCGTCCGCGATAGCTACCGGACTCGTAAAATCAACCACATGTATTTCCAGGGGCCAGTCGAGATAATCCTGTTCACTCTCATCATCAGTAACACGAAGTTGCGGGTAGTATGTACCATACGCGGAGTACGAATGCATCGGTGTCGGTCCGGCGTCCTGCCAGTAGAAACCATCACCCCTGAAGTTCCATTCGTACAGCACTATCTCCATCCCGTCGCAGTCATTGTCGTGCGACCCGGTTGCGTCGAACAGGATAATCTCATCTTTATCGACTTCATATTTATCCGCTTCAGCTTCGGCCGTTGGGTATTCACTCGTGATATTTACATTAAGCGGTTCATCAAGTTCACCCGTATAACCAAGGTTATCGGTAACCCTGAACTGGATGGTGAAGATTCCGGTTTCGTACCATGTATGGAAAACATCGATGCCTTCCTCATCATAAATCCCGTCATTGTCCCAGTCCCATTCATACAGGACAATCGAATCGCCCGCCTGGGGATAGGATCCGTCATCGTAGAAGTGCACCGGCTCGCATTTGATCTGCATATCAGGCTCCAGATCGGCGATAGCGACCGGATTTACGATATCGGGTGTCACAAGGATTTCAAGCGGTGCATCAATATAATCAAGTCCACCCTCATCGTCTGTCACCCGGAAGTTGACATTGTATATGCCGTACACACTGTACGAATGGGTCGGGACTGGTCCGACATCCTGCCAGATGAATCCATCTCCGCTGAAATTCCATTCGAATTTCGTAATCTCCAGTCCATCGCAATCATTATCGTATGAACCGCCGCCATCAAAGTTTACCGGTTCATCTTCCATGACAGTATATTTATCCGCTTCCGCGATCGCGGTCGGCTGTGCGTTTACAATATCGATGAAGGCTAATTCAGCATAGGATGTAAAACCATTATTGTCAGTAACCTGCACGGAGACACCTTTTTCTCCTACGGTGTCCCATATGTGATCTGTCACTGCTGGGCCTTCCACAAGCGGCAACTGGCCAAACAACCACTCGTATTTGACAATTGAATCACCCGACTGCGGGTACGACTCCGAAGCGTCGAAATGAACGGGTTCGCACACTGTTTGAGGATTGGGATTCGCTTCGAACAATGCCACCGGCTCCAGATATTCATTAACGGTAATTTCAAGCGGCTCATCCAGTTCCGCTGTTGATCCCTCGTCATCTGTAACCCTTAACATGGGATAGTAAGTCCCGTATACGGCGTATGCATGAACGGGAGCGGGTCCGGCGTCAGCCCAGTAAAATCCATCTCCTTTGAAGTTCCATTCGTACAGGACTATTTCCATGCCATCGCAATCAAGATCGTATGATTCCGATCCATCAAACTGAATTTCCTCGTACTCAAACACCTCGTTTTTATCCACTGTCGCCATTGCGATCGGGTATGCGTTATACATGGTCACCGTCAACGGTTCGTCAAGCTCATCCGTATCATCCTCTTCATCGGTGACCCTCAGGTTGATTTCGTAAATGCCCGGTTCATCCCACGAATGGGTAAGCTCAAAACCTTCCTCGTCGAAAACCCCATCGTTCTCCCAGTCCCATTCCCACTTCACAATCAGGCCGCCGTCCTGGTCGTAGGACCCATCGTCAGCAAACAGGATAAGCTCGCAGATAATATCATGGTCCGGATCGGCAAGGCCTATTGCGACCGGGGGAAGGTCCGGGATGAAAAATTCAATTACCAGGGGTTCATCGAGAGTATCGGTTCCGCCCTCATCGTCAGTCACTCTCAATTGGATTTCATATTCCTGTTCCAATTCGAATGAATGAACCGCCGCGATACCTTCATCATCGTAAACACCGTCGTTCTCCCAGTCCCATTCCCAATTGACAATTTCCTCTTCCTCGCAGTCAGGATCGTAAGAGCCCGACCCATCAAAGTTAAGCGGCGTGTTTATCCACCATTTGTTGTCGACAGCCTCCGGTGCTTCGGCTACCGCAACAGGGGGAATATTTTCCACGACGACCAGTAACGGTGTATAAAGCTCGCCCTCCTGGCCTTCATCGTCGATAACCTTCAACATCACAGGATGTTCACCCGCTATATCCCATGAATGGCTGACCAATTCACCCGATTCATCGTAAGTTCCGTCATTATCCCAGTCCCACCAGAATTCCTCGATCTCGCCGCCATCCGGATCATACGAACCCTCGCCGGTGAATTCGGACTGCTCGCACACAATCGCGGGTTTCGGATTGTAATCCGCGACCGCGATCGGGCTTACGTTCGTAGAAACCTTGATTGAAATTGGCTCATCGAGTTCGTCAGTTGCACCCTCATCATCCGTCACCCTCAGGTTTATCGGGTACTCTCCTTCCTCACTCCAGCCATGAATTACAACCTGCCCGGTTTCATCAAACATGCCGTCGTTGTCCCAGTCCCACTCCCACAGCACAATTTCAGTTTCTTCGCAGTCGTTATCGTGAGAACCCGTGCCATCAAACACGATCTCCTCATCGGGCATCAATTCTGTTTTCTCAACAAATACTTCAGCGGTCGGAAGGGCATTATGGACCTTAACCACAAGTACTATCTCACCAAACTCACCGCTGTCGCTCGTAGCTTTGTAACCGACATAATAGGTGTCAGGGACGTCAAATGTATGAGAGACGGAATACCCAAACTCGTCGTACACGCCATCGAGGTCCCAATCCCATTTCCAGCCGATAATTGTTCCACCGGTTGTGTCGTACGAACCGTCATCGAAAAATAGAATCTCTTCGCAGATTTCCGGTTCATCCGGGTCGAAATCCGCTTTCGCAATTACAGTCGCTTCCGTCACTTCCAACGTAATTATCTGGTAAGCGGTAAGGTCGAGATACTCAAAGGGAGGACCATTGGTAACATCCTCAACACCTATCAGGCACTGGTACATCCCCGCTTCAGCATGGAGTTCGTTAGCGACAATTACTTCCCATGTGGCGTAATCGGCATACTCGACAACCAGTGTCGCCTCAACGGCGTCAGGAGAAACGCCGGGACATTCAATAACCGGTGCATAGTAAGTTTCTGTCCCATCCCGGTCATATACATCGATTATCAGCTTCGTTGCCCCTCCCGCATTTGTCAGACCGCCGCCGATTGGATCCTCGGTGACATCCAGTCTCCAAGGTTCCGGGCAGTTGGCGTTCGGACCGAAATCGGTCATCGGGTCCACCACCGGTGAATTTATGGGGAAATCCCAGTTTGCATCTATTGCATATCCGAAAATAAATGGTCCCGTTGACAGTACGATATCGTATATCACCACAACCGTATCGCCGCCGTAGAACGCATTACGAATATTCGCCGGGTCGTCTGTATTAAATCTTTTAAATGGGTTTATTTCGCAGTCCGGAAAATCCGGGGTTGCCAGGTTCCCTTTTATGTATCCCTGCAGCCCGCCAAAACCGCTTCCAATTGTTTTCGGGTTATACAGGGTCGTAAATCCATCGGCGTTCAGCACGTATCCATCGCCCGACTCAAACCGGGGCCCCTTTAACCCGGCTAACGGAAAATCCTGGCTCCCGGGGAACATCATGATCCCTCGCGTATCAAATACGGTGTAATCCAACAGGTAGAACGGGTTGGTGAGTGATATGCCGACCAGCAACGAATCGTGATCGGATAACTCGACCCCTTCTATCTTGAAACAGTCAAAGCATGGGCCCTGCTCCATGAATTTCAGGATGTTCAGGTGCATTCCGGCTACCCTCGCAGGAACAATCTCGAACACCTGGTTCTCCGGATCAACATATACCTCAAAAATTCCGAGAAGCGCATGCCCCGCCGATGTGCTCTCACGACCGTCCTCGTTTTCGGGTACTCCACCTGTAAGGCCTAATGGATCATCGCCGGCCGTCTGATCGGTTACTCCTGGATCCATACCGGGTAGAGTGGGGATTTGGTTTGTCCCCCCGGATGAACAACCTAGCAGAATAACTGCAAGCAATAACATTAATGTAATGTTTCGGAAAATCAGCCAGCACGCATGCATATGTGGGCCTCCATTTAACCTGTTATTTCAGTCTATCACGGAATTTTGGAAATCCGGTCCCCCGCAGCCTCCACGCTAACAATAATTATAACTTTATAATGATAACTTGGTCAATGGCTGGCAGCCGAATATTGTGTTTTTTTACTTTGCCCGTTGGATTGACTCTTGAGAACCGGCTTGTGACCATATAGTTGATTTCAATGGGTTATCATCCTATAATATCTTGAGTTGGGTTTAAATTTTATTAAATCCGGTATACTTTGGCAGCCTGGGGTATTTTTAAATGGGTTGCCTGGGAGATATGAAACCAGTGATTGGCCCCGAGGGTGATTTAAAACCTAGTCAGGATAAAGGCTTGCATTGCCTGGAATGCGGAACCGACCTTCCGGACGATGCATCGAAATGTCCCAACTGCGGAAACGAGAAAAATATTCTCCCCGCCAGATGGCACCCACCTGATTCTTTTGGCGGTTTAAAATCTTCTTTTTCTAAGTTGAGCAATGAAACAAGGATACTTGTGGGTTTGTCGCTCGCCCTTTTATGTACCCTTTGGATGCTTGGGTCTGCCCGGGCCGGTAGCCAGGTGCTCCTTAACGGCCAGCAGGACACTGGGATCGAAATTGTTCGTGCCGATCTGGGAAATGTGGTCCAAATCGAAGAAGTCGAAATCACCGGACATCCTCCGGGCACATCCGCTCAAGAGCTGGAGCCCGTTAATATCGAAGATGCCAGGCTTCAGGCAAATTCGGTGCAGGATGATGGCAACTGGTTCGATGCTGTCGATTTGTGGACCGAGGTTACCAGGATGGAAAACGCCGTACTCGATGATTTTCTGGCACTCGCTAATGCTCACGACCGGGTGGACGATACTTTCGCTGCCCTCGCGAGCCTTAACAGCGCAATTGTCAGGTTCCCCGAAAGCCCTGAAGGATACCTCAAACTCGGTAACCTCCAGGAGCGGATGGATAACCTGAACGCGGCACGATTCCAGTACCAGGTCGGACTGACCTACTGCCCGGGTAATATCGATTTAATTGAAAATCTCCATCGTGTTGAAACAGGCCTAGGGCTTGTTGACGAAACAATCCCGGACTTCACCCCCGAAACCGTCCCGGCCGAAATTCCTGTGGAAATTGAACCCGACGGATCGGTCATTGTCGAATTGGTCGTTCCTGTTATCGAACCGGTCGAAATTGAACCCGATCCGGTTCCTGAAAATCCTG
Source organism: uncultured bacterium (assembly GCA_965369865.1). GTDB lineage: Bacteria > JAJVIF01 > JAJVIF01 > JAPKYR01 > JAPKYR01 > JAPKYR01. The sequence continues at coordinate 6,413 of CBDURU010000026.1, forward strand.
TTCAGCCGGATACGGAACCCGAACCGGATATCGATGAACCTTTAACACTTATTGGCGGCGAACCGGATGTTCTGACATCGGGTACCCCGGATTCCGATGAGCCGGATGGTGACGTTTCAGATTCCACCACACCTGAAGAAGGACTGATTATCGATATCCTGGACTTTGAAATTTCAGCTACAAATGACATGGTTTCCGTGAACCTTATAGTAAACAGTCCTGCTGCATTCAGTACCAGCACCGCAAGCGATCCACCCAGATTAATTGTCAGGTTGCCCGGTACCCGGATTGCGCCAGGATCGAGTATAATCAGGGATATAAATATCAATGTGCCTTTAGTGGAAAGGGTACATCTTGGCGAGGGGTCGGCCGATAATAAAACGGTGGCGATTCTCGTCATATATCTTGGAGAAAATGTTCGCCATTCTGTCAGTGCTGATGATCACTCTGTGAGAGTTAGAATAGGAAAGGAACCCGGTGAGGAAGCCGGGTGAGGGTGTTATTATGGGGCTAACCAGTTTAAAACCCAGCGATGGGGCTATTACTTCTGTACAAGAGGAACGCCGGTCAGAGTCCATCGACAATCCGGCTGATGTGAACCTGACTTTCGCCGACGAAATCGAGTACTGGCAGAGCGGCATTACTCTCAGCAGGCAGGGTTTGCTCTACCACGTTTTAAAACGCACGATCGACATTATTTTCGCGGTCGTTTTCCTGTTTCTCGGAATCCCATGGCTCCTCGTATGCGGTCTTCTTATGAAAAGGGAGGCGCCGGGACCGTTCTTCTACAAGCAGGACAGAATTGGCAGGGATGGAAAAATCCTTAACGTTTACAAGCTGAGAAGCATGCCTGTCGACGCTGAATGTAACGGTCCCCAGCTCACACCGCTGAATGGTGACTGCCGTCTCGGTCCCGTGGGTAAATTTATCCGCAGGGCTAAAATCGATGAGCTTCCCCAGTTCTGGAACGTACTGAAGGGTGAGTTCTCGGTGGTCGGACCGCGTCCCGAACGTCCTTATTTCGTAAAACAATTCGAGGAGAAGTACCCGCTTTTCAATATCAGGCACACTGTGAAACCGGGTCTCACCGGACTGGCGCAGGTTAATGAAAAAGATTCACTGAATATGCGAGTAAAACTTCGCTACGACCTCTTCTATGTCCGCAAGCACAATCTCTTGCTGGATCTGAAAATCTTATGGGACACGGCGATGTACTGTTTCCGCCAGTTGTTCACCGGATTCCGTGACGCCGCCAATGGTAGAATTTAAGTAACTTTTTTAACCGATCAACCACATTTACCCAAACAACCTCATTTACAAATATAAAACCTGAAAACCAACGACCCCGTCCCGCGTTTTTTTATACAAATTCCCCCTTCCGCGTGGCGTTGATAAGCTGAGTGAGACACGATAAATAACCAATCCTAAAAAACACTCCGGGTCGAACGTGCTTGCCAACGAACCTGCTATTCAGATCCCAGGGCGAGTTGCTCGAAATAGAAACGCACAAAGTCAGCGTATGATCTTGGGATATCCTGATCCTCCATCGCGTCCATGAGCGCTGTCACATCCGAAGTTTCAAGCTCGAAGTACGGCACATAACTCGTCTCACCGGTTTGTGGGTCTACAACTTCAGTGAATATATACGATCCACCGACATCCGTGAATTTACCCTCAAGTTGCACATCATAGAACTGGCCGGGTTTAAACCTGGATGCGTAGATTTCCTCATAATCACGGTACTCGTCCGGATTGGCGTTGGGATCCTCCGATGGATCATTCATCGCGCCGGATTCCACTCCATATGTACCGGCCTGGTACGGGCTTGAACCTGTGCCCCAGTTCTGCCCGCCTCTGTTACAGCTTCCCTGCCCGCCGGGTTTTGAACAGTTACCGCTGATTGATGATCGTGATCTCGAGATTCCCTCTTTCATTTTACTGAAACTCGAGCATGAGCCAAGGCTCTGTCCATAACGGCCCATGCACTGCCCGGCGCTTCTGCATGCCGACGCCGCTTCTCCCATGCTCTGGCCCATCTGACTCGGCATTCCCAGGCTGCTGGGCATCCCGAACAAACTGCTCATGCTGGATCCGGCCTGGGAGTTCTGTCCGCACTGGCTGTTTCCGCTGCTGGGATTATTGCATTGTCCGCCCGAGCAATCTGTTTTCTCTCCCATCTCTTCCTGGGATGTGCCGCTTTCCTCGAGCTGTCGTCTCACTTCATCAAGCCGCTGTCGAGCGGACTGGTTGGACCCGGATGAGCACGATCCCTCGGATATCTCTTCCTGGAGACCTTGAGCTACACTCTGGCACGTGGATTGAAGTTCCCCGCTTTGCTCACTTGAAAGCTGATTTGAATCCTGACATGCCTGTTCAAGGCGTTCCGCTTCCTCGATCAGTTCCTCCGCGATCTCCTCATCTGTGCGAGTATCCTCATCGCCAAAGTCTGCGCCCGCTTCTTCCAGCATTTGTCTGACTTCCTGGATTCTCTGCTGCGCGTCGGCGATGTCTTCCTGTGTGACTTCACCGGAGTCGAGAGCGGCCTGGAGGTCGTCGCGGACTTCCTCAAGCATCTCGATTGCCTGGTCAATAACATCCTGGGCTATGTCAAGGTCCTGGATTTCCGGGATCGCGTCATCGATTGACTCAATGAGCATTTCAGCCATTTCTTCAGGGTCCCTCTGCCCGGACATCCCCTCCCCCTGGTCTGCGGCTGCCATCATCTCATCACGGGCCTGCGCGAGCGCGTCGCGCAATGCCTGCGTTTCAGGATCGTCTCCCATCGAGTTGATCGCTTCATTCAGGGCGTTTGCCATGTCCCTAAGGTTTTCAGCCGGTACCCTTCCGGCTTCGAGGTCGGCGGCGAGGCGGTTCATCGCTTCCTCAGCGGCCTGGGCATTCCCATCTTGCAGGGCATCGGAAACATCGGACAGATTCTCATCCCGCCGAAGTTCCTCCGAGAGACGTTCGAACTGTTCCTGGAGATCATCGTAGCCCTCATCGCTCGTGACCCCGTCGATTGCGTTCTCGATTGCGTTTAAACGTTCAAGAGCTTCACGTCGAGTCAGGGTGCCGAATTCCATATCTTCGGCGAGTTGTTCGAGTTCCCGCGCGATTTCTTCAGCGAAATCGGTCCGTTCTGGTGGGGGATTAATCCTTATTTCCTGCGCTATCTGCCGGACACGCTCGGCCTCGGCGGCTACATTGGTGTATTCATCGCGAGTTTCATCGGAGGCGAATACATATTGCCAGGGTGGAACGAAATAAAGCCCGGCGGTTATCAGGATTAAGGCGAGAGCATATGCAATCTCTCTCGGGAACCGAATGGGAAAATCACGGGACGGTTTAATCCTCACTGCATGACGTTCAGCGTCTTTTATGAGAGCCGGGATAAGGGGGTTGGAGTCTTTATCCTTCGCGAATTCAATCGCGCTTGTAAGGCGTTCCTTGATCCCGAGTTTGACGTCCGCTGTAAATGCCGCGTCGAAAAGTGTGATCGGCTTGAACAGTGCGGCTGTCATTCCCAAAAAAAGACCGGCGATGACTATGGATACGGAGGTGCGAATAAGGTCAATTCCCATGGGCACGAACTTGCTCACGATCATCATAACAACTGCGATCAATGCTCCGATCGCAAGCCCTCGCGCAGCCCATTTCAATATGAGCTGGAATTGGATTTGAGTTTGGACGCCTTTTAGGCTCTTGTTAATTTTCGGTGTCATATTGTTAACTGACTGATCGGACGTCTGGTCCCTTTTAATGGGAAATTATATCCTTGAACCAATTATTGTTAATATCAGTATACCATCCAATAAGATGATTGAAGGGGGTTGAGGTTCGATAAAAACATGGGAAATCGGGATTAAAAATGATCCCCCCTTAACCCCTGGATTAATTATTTACCTCCCCGGTAAGCCCTGACCTGTTATAATTAATTACAAATGATACGGAAAAAAATTCTCATACTCACGGTATTGATTGTGGTTCTCGCCAATCCGGGATGCAAGCGAACGGACCCTCCTGTTATCCCCGCTATTGATCCGGGTATCAGCGCTCCCACACTGAATTACTCATCCGGAGATCATTTCATCCTCGGTATTTACAAATTCGATCTTGATCCGGATTCTGAAATCGCCACTGCGGTTCCGGTCAGAAACTCAAATTTCCATTTCGACGTGACACAATTTTTTCTAAATCCATACTGCCCTGACTGCCTCGTAATAACTGTCACTGAACTCGATGTCCCCGCCGGGATTTTAGACGTCGATGTCGCATTGAAAAACTCGACCCCGATTTCCGCATGGGACATTCGCCTGATCCTGAGGTGGGAAACCGAACATATCTGGCTTACCGATCATGACGATGATTTCACTGCTCTGTTCGATGATGGCGGCTTCAAGACCTTAAATCCGTTTATCGCGTTTGCAAAAGACCAGACCGACCGATTTTTCGAATCTCTCACCACACACACACGCCCGATTCATTTCCGGTTCGATGAGATGGGGCATTGGGGTGAATTCACGTTAGTGATCGAGGCGAGTTATCCGGAGAACTGTGCTGAACCCTATGAAATCGCAAACAAGCTGACCGGTGGCGACCTGGTCGGCGTAAATCCGGTGATTATCCAGTGCGATGTTTTCGACTGGCAGGATAATGTCGATGAGGTTACCATCGATCCATCCCCCCTTGCGGATACTGAAATCATTTTTATTAATCAATCGGGCACTACCTGGATCGGACTTCTGGCAAACGAAAATGGAATGCCAGTTGGTGAGTATCGCCTTTTGATCCGGGCGATTTCTACCGGTGATCTCCTGACCGATTCGATTTACGATTACATAAATGTAACGGTTGGGATCTCCGGCGGTGTGGGGCTTGATCCGGGACCATGGCCGATGATCGGTCGCGATCCCGCTCATTCATCACGGAGTCCATTCCAACCGCCTGTTACAGAACCGGAACTGCAATGGTCAACCACGGATCATGAGATTTCATGGACCGTCGGTTACTCGGGTACTGTCGTATCCAGTGCAGGACGAATTTATGTCGCGAGGATATCCGGACTCTACTGCCTTGACCTGACCGGGAACCTGCAATGGCACATCACGTGTCCGATTACAAATCTCCGTCAACCTCCAATGCCATTAGTTTCTGCAAACGGAAGCGTTGTCGTATGCTGGTCGAGCCTGTTTTCAAACAGCGATCCACAGGGAATCTATGCTTACAACGCAGACACCGGCGAGGAACTCTGGTCGACTACACACATTAAATATTCACCGTTCGGAGATGAGAAACATATCAGCGTTTACGATCCGGTTGTTCTCACCGAAGACGGGCTCCTCGTGGCGGTCGCGAGGGAACATGTAATTATCGGGCTTGATATCGAGGACGGATCGCAGAAATGGCTCTGGCCAAATAATGAAAATGATTATGAAAGCATACTCGCTGGATCGTATACCGATGCCTGGCGTGGAGCACCGGCTATCGCTCCGGACGGACGGATTATCGCTGTCGCGGACTGGTTCGATAACCCGAGGCTGATTATTTTATCTGACTTCGGGATAAATCTCGTCGATAAAGAACTCCAGACCATTACAATGGTCAACTGCCATCCGGCGGTGACATCCGACAATAAAGTCATACTTGCAGGTTTCATTTCCGATATTGTCACCCTGCATGCGGTTGTCGAAGCATGGACAACCTTTGGCGTCCCGATTTGGTCGTACACCGATGATGTGATCGAGATCCTCCAGGGAACGATCGGGATTACCCATGACGATGACCTTTATTTCATGGACGGACGCGGTGTCCATGACATCGTTTTCCCGAACGACTACCATGTGTACCTTCTTTCGCTTTCGGACACCGGCATATTCAACTGGCGGACTAAAATATTTTCGAGGACATCCGCAATGTCGCCAGGCCTGAGCCATTTCCGCGATGGTATTGCGGTCGGGTTGGATGGCACTGCCTACATTTCCGGATCCTGGAACCACAAGATATTGGCAAATACAAATATTTCAGGTGTCTCTGCGGTCAATGTCGATGGCGATGTGCTCTGGACATACAACCAACTGGTTGAATGGAGCCAGATTGATTCCTATTACGGTCCCCCGGCAATCGGCAGCGACGGCACAATCTATGTGAATCGCTCAAATCGTCTCGAAGCTTTGAAATAAAACAAACATCATTGTTTAAAGGATGGAAACGCGAAGGTTATATTGCCTCTATATTATTTTGACAATATTTAAAATTTTTTATGATTCAATACTCCATTCAAAGACATCGGCAAATTCATAATCTATACTGTATTTCACACTCATGCATGAATTTTTCCTCACAGAAGGCCTTATCAGGCTCGCTACGGATGAAGCATCAAAAGCCGGGATAGTCATACTCGAAAAAATCACCGTGCAAATCGGTGCTTTAAGCGGGGTAAACATCGACTCAATCGATTTCGCGTACGGAATCCTCTCTAAAAATAATAAATTGACCCGCGATACCGAGCTTGTTATCGAGAAAATTCCCGGTCGGGGTATATGTTCCAACTGCGGTAAGGAAATTGAGTTGGAAAGGTTGTTTCTTATCTGTCCGAACTGTAATTCACCAACCGTTGAGATTACCGGCGGAAGGGAATTTATCATCAAGAACCTGGTAGGTGAAGGAGTATCCGATGGTTGATATTGTGGTAATGAGGGCGATCAGTTCTGACAATGAATCACACGCGAATGAGGTTCGTAAGGCTCTCGATCGGAACAAGGTCACCGGGCTTAATTTAATCTCAAGTCCTGGTTCCGGAAAAACGACACTGCTCGTAAAGACCATCAAGGACAATCCCGACCTGAAATTCGGCGTCATTGAGGGAGACGTATTCACATCCCGTGATGCCGAACGTATTGAAAAAACCGGCGCCCCGTCAGTACAGCTCAATACCGAAGGATCGTGCCACCTTACAGCGAGTATGATCGAAACTGTCCTGCCCAAACTCGATCTCACCAAATTTGATTACCTGATGGTTGAAAACATCGGAAACCTGATCTGCCCGTCCGCGGTCAGTCTCGGGGTTCACAAGAGGGTGGTTCTTCTATCAACCCCCGAAGGTTCCGACAAGGTCCTGAAATACCCGCAGGCGTTCAATACAGCCGACCTTGTTTTAATAACGAAAATGGATATCGCGGATGTGGTCGATTTTGACATAAAAATTATAGAGGACGACCTTAAAGCGGTAAACCCGAAAATCGAACCTTGGCCCGTAAGTGCGGTTACCGGCGAAGGCCTGGACAGATGGTATGATTGGTTAAAGAACCTTCATGCGTAGCGTAGATAGCCCGCCCGTCGCCATTAATATTTTAAAAATGTATCGGACCTTCGTATAACCCGTGAGCCGCTTCGAGCCAGACCTCGCTTAACGTCGGATGCGCCTGTATTATATCCACGAATTCTTCTGCTGAAGCCCCCAGGTTTATCGCTGTATTTGCCACCGCGATCAGGTCTGTCGCGTACGGACCGATCACATGAGCACCAACCAGCCTGTCGTCATCGCCGCCGGATATCAACTTGGCAAACCCGGTCGATTCACCGATTACCACGGCCTTCCCGATTCCGACGAACGGAAATCTGCTGGTTTTTACACTCTCGCCAAATCGTTCCCGTGCCTTGTCCTCATTCAGCCCGACACTCGCGACCTCCGGCTGTGAATAGGTCGCCCTGGGGATATTTTCATATATCAGCGGAATACGTTCGTATCCTGCGATCGACTCGACCGCCAGAATTCCCTCTGCGGACGCTTTATGGGCAAGCATTAATCCACCGGTTGCATCCCCAATCGCACGTATGTTCCCGACCCCGGTATTAAGAAATTCATCAACCTTGATAAATCCTTTATCCAGCTCAATTCCGACTTCCTCAAGTCCGCAATTTTCGGTCGATGGACCGCGTCCGACCGATACAAGCACCATGTCGGTTTCTATTGATACTTCACCATCGCCATCGCGAGGTTTTACTTTCGACACCACGCCCGAATCCGTGATTTCAATACTCTCGACCGATGCGCCGGTCTGAAGGTGAATTTTCCTTTTCTTAAGGGCTTTCTCGTATTCTTCCGATATATCGGTGTCTTCCATCGGTAGTGCGCGATCGAGGAATTCAACTATTGTCATTTCAACGCCAACCGCTGAAAAAATGTAAGCGAACTCGCATCCGATCGTTCCGGCACCAACAATTAAAATTCGTTCCGGTAATTTCTCAAGCTCGAGTGCATGATCCGATGTGATTATTTTCTCCCCATCTATCGGAAGTGACGGTAGCGTACTTGAATGGGACCCCATCGCGAGAATAATGTGTTTCGCCTGCACAGGTGTTCCTTCAACATTAATTGTTTCAGGATCGATGAGCACACCGAAACCGTCGATTACTTCAATCCCATTTTTACGCATCAGGCTCTCGACACCTTTCCTGACCTTCATAACGCACCGGGTTTTGTATTTCATGAACGATGCCCAGTCGAAACTGACATCCGATGCCTTCACGCCAAATGTCTTAACTCCTTTTGCCAACTCGAATGTATGAGCGGACTGTATCAACGCTTTTGTGGGAATGCAGCCAATATTACCGCAAGTACCTCCAAGAAACTTTTTCTCAATAAGACCAACCGACATACCTAACTGGCTTGCACGTATCGCAGCGACATATCCACCGGGCCCGCCGCCCAGGATTGCTATATCAAAATTTTTTTTTGTCATCGATCGATCATCCTCAGAATTGAAAAGACATCATTTGCACGAGCATGAATTCGCCACCATGGTAAACACAATGCCTCCACTGGTCAAACAAAACCCCGAAAATACCCGCACGGCCCGGAAAGTTCCCGGGCCGTGCCTGTAAAACATACTGAATCTGGTAAAGAGAATTTTTATTGTGGATATTTCTATCCGCGAAACATTTTATATAAGTACTTACGTTTGATAAATCCGTTACCTTACTCCGAGAAACCGACATCGGGACTGATATAGACGTCGATTACGTAATCCGTTGTGCTGAGTAAGTCTTTAAGTAAACCGGCGAGAATAATTGCGTCGATCAACTCAGAACTTGCCCCATAATATGGGGGCAGTACAAGTTTGTCGTAAATTATCGGGTACCCGTCATCGCCCCCTATCTCACCAAGCCCGTTCGGGTAGAAATAATAGACCCAGGCCTGTGCGTCGGGATACCCATTATCCAGAAGTATGAGCACATGGCACTGGTCGTACTCATACCGTGGGAAAGCCTCAATGAATCCCGGAATACCTACCAAAATCGGCTTTGCCAGGAACTTTGCGTTGAAGACATCATATGTGCACGGTGGTGCGCTAAGTGCCGGCGGGTAGCTAGAAACGAGTACCGGTGCTATCGAAATTGCCGGGTTGAGCAGATCAATCGCATTCTGTACATCCTGAAGGGCATCCTCATCATTGATCAGGACCACTATCTCAGGATCGTGCGTGTCATGCGCAATCTCGTACTGGAGTTCGATAAGATCGGCTGTGAATGTGCTATCGATCTCACGGCCAAGCACATAGACCGGGCTGCCTACTAAAAGGTAGGTGGTGTCGACCATTGTTCCGGCATTGTCTTTAATTTCAGTTTGCGGTGTGATCTGGAACGTGATTCCAGTCACTGTCAGCGACGTTGGGTTATCAACGGGATCGAGTGCCTGGATCGTTCCCTGGCGCTCGATGATTGATGGCGGTGGCGAGATTTCAGTAACAATAATTTCTGTTGCCGTGATCGTATTCCCATCTCGCTCACCGGTTACTTTGACATACTTGCCAACTTCCAGTACGGATGGGGCTACTGGTGAACCATTTGTATTTACGATGTTTGCACTCGGGTAATCTTCAAATTTGACCCCGCTGACTATCAGCGATGTGGAGTCAATTTCCTCGATATGCCCGCTCCGGGTGACTGTGAATTCCAGTCCCGGACTTGTCGGGCCGGGTTCGACAACAACGCTCGACGCGATGTTGTTCCCGGAAAAGCTTGTATAGTTAACGGTAGCGTTTTTGCCGTTCGAGATATCCGACAATGTAAGGATAGAGCCGTCAATTTTGCTTTCTAAATTCGTGTGACCCCAGATTTCGTAGAGGTTTCCTCCGACCGAAAGTGTGTTTGACCCGATGCCCGTTATCGTTCCGTATACAACCGTTGTTTCGGTGTAGTCGAGAATTTCCATGTAGGGCGCATGTGCATCGGGTATCGCATCGTGGTTATAATCGATCGCGACTAGGTCATCGAACAGCCCGTCTGAATCGAGATCGAAATAAAGCAGGTCTGTCTTAAAATCAAGCTGCAGTCGCGCCACACGGCTGCCGTCCGGACCTTCGTATTCGTAGATCATTTCCAATATGGAATTTGCCGGTCGATGTATTATGATTTCCAGGAGGGTACCGATTCCGTTGGCGAGGGCGATTGGGATATTCAGGCTGATCGGGGTCTGGGTCGATCCATCTCCATGGAGATCGGCTTCAACTATGAACCGAAGATTGAAAAACGCTAGCGGGTCTGGTTCGTTCCCATCAAACTGGTAATTACCGCTGATTCCCAGGTTCGATGGATTTGGAAGCGGGACGCTCCCGATGTCATCACCCGGATCGATAATTCGTGCCGCATAACGGAGTTCAGGAGGTGCAGGGCCGTCAAACATATCCGGGGGTGGAGGTGCGAGGGGTACCGCTTGGGTAAATGTAACAGTTCCCGTCAGCCATGCTGATGGTGTGGTGCTGGGATAACTGCTCCCACCGCCGCCACCGCACGATGTCAAAATTGTGAGGATGGCAATAACCCCAACGATCAGGCTGATGCTTATCAACCGTTGGGCGTTATATCTTTGAGGTTTCCGATTTTCCCAGTCATGTGACATTAAAATCAACCTCCGTTTATAATTCCGGGCCATTATCCTTCCTGCCCGTTATTATTATAAACCACATCCTTAATTTTACTTAAAGCTCACCATACATGTCCGCAAGCTCGTCGAGAACATGGGGATCGGCAATTACTTCTTTCAATGCCGCTCCAAGCCTTGTGGCCCCATCTATTATCTCACCTTCTTCAAGAAGGCTCCAACTCAACCTGAATCCGGAGGCATCCTGTTTGCCGGGCCAGAAGAAATTCGCGACCGCAAATTCCACGCCACGCTCGCGGCAGTAATGATACAGCGCCAGCGACTTCAACTCCTTTGGAAGGTTTACCCACAGGCAGAATCCACCCTTGGGTTTTGTCCATGTCAGTTCTTTCGGAAAATGCTCTTCCATCGTTTCAAGGAGTGCGTCCCGACGGGCTTTATATATACGTTTCGTTCTTCTCAGATGCTTGTCCAGGTAACCCTTCAGTATGAATTCGTGCATTATTACCTGGAGGAAGAAACTGTCGCCCCGATCCACACCGCGTTTCATCCGCACCAGCGGTACGGCAAGTTCGGACGGCAGTGTCACCCATGCAAGTCTCAACCCAGGTAAAAAGACCTTCGAGAAACTTCCTATCCTTATGACTAGACTGTACCGGTCGAGGTTCTTTAGCGTGGGAACCTGGGCACCGTCGTAACGAAGGTCCTGCGCGTACGAATCTTCGATTATCGGTATTTTATGCTCCGCCGCGATTTCTATAAGCTGTTTTCGCCTCGATACCGACATTGTTGTCCCGGTCGGATTGTGGTGAGTCGGGATCGTGAAAATCGCGCCTATTTTATGCTTCTTGATAATCTGCTTGATTTTTTTAACCTGCATCCCGTTGGCATCGACCGGCACGCCATGGTACGGGATCCGTCGCGCGATCAACAGATTCAAAATCGCGGCGTATGTTGGCATCTCCACAATTACCGCTTCGTCCGGTTTCAAAAGTAAATTTATCAGGAGATTGAGTCCCTGCTGGAAACCGGACGTAATAACAACGTCATTCTGTCCCGGAGCCATCGGGGTCCCGGACAACGCTTCCTTCTTTTCAAGCCATTCAACAAGGGGTTGATATCCCTGCGGATGGCCATAATCGAAGAAAAACGCTTTCGGATCCCAGAGAAGCTGCTGCGTGATCTGCTTGATCTGTTCGAACGGGAATAACCTTGAATCGGGCAAGGCTTTTATGAAACTGATCGGCTTGGTTGGCTGCTCGGTCGCCTTACGCTCGGGCGGGAGAGAGAAAAATCCCCCCGGAATCTGGTATGGTGACCAATCCATTTTTAAATCGATTGTCTCTGAACTGGTATCCTCTGGGGTAGTTGGCGGTTTGGAGCCGTCAAGATGATCGAGCTTGGACCGGTCGACTACGAAAGTCCCGGACTGGGGCCTTGATTCAAGATATTGATCTGCGATCAGCTCCTGGAAAGAGATCAGGATGGTCTTGCGGGAAACACCGAGCGATTCGGCTAAATCACGGGAAGAGGGGAGGCGAGTTCCGGCTGCGAGGAGGCCTGTATCGATGAGGCGGCGAACTTCGGCGATTATTTGCCGATAGAGGGGGACAGGGGCGTTCTTGTCTATCTGGATACGCATTTGGAGCTCAACCCCCCCTACTGCCCGAAAATTCACTTATAATATATAGTAAAAGGGCAGTGAGGAAAATATCCAATTGGACACCAGTTTCAGGGTACCAGTTTTCAGGGAAGATTGGAAACCAATTACCAACCCTCCGTAAAACTCCGCAAAACCCAGCAAAACTCCGTAGAACAGCACGGCAGTGCGTCATAATTCTTTAATTCACCCTTTCAAAAGACGCACTGCCGTGCTGTTCTACGGATATTTTCTTCACCAATTTCATTCATTAATCTTGGATTGCGTGGTGTCGTCAAGCTGAGTGAGACATAAAAACCTTACAATCATTTTATCGACTTCGGGTCGAACCTGCTTGTCGACGAATTTAAAAATAACTCGTGCTGATCACATGCAACATATCCGGATAATTTCCATACCGCTCACCGGCCGATACTATTTTAAAGCCCCATTTCTGGAATCAACTCATTCATATTCCTCCTGAATCCCTCCGCTGGTACATCCACATAATTTGCGTATCTTTTATCATCCATTGCACCCGACCCGAGTATCGCAGCAACCGCGGCTGCACCAAACCCGGTTGTCTTCTGCATCGCCGTGAAATTTTCATCATGGAGGATACGGAACTTCTTCTCCCACCGTTTTTCTCCAAATGTAACGACAATCTGAATCAGCACCTGGTCCTCGGTTATAAACCCGCAGGAATTTATCACTGCTTCGGAAAATGATCTCAAATCCATCTTACATTCAAAAAGCATGAAACGAATCAATTCCACATGTCCAGGATATCGAATCGTCTTGTAATTACATTCCTTCACACCACGCTCCATCATTGATTCAAGCAAATTCGCGATCCCGCCGCTCGTGTTGAATGCTTCGAGCTGCCCAGGTCCCTCAAAAATAATCTCCTCCACATCACCCAGCGGATCGGCATTTATTTTCTTCCCATCTTTCAGGACGAAGCATTCTTCGCGATATTCGTTGTAAAGCCCATGCGGATTGAATGTAAGCCCATATTTCAATGTGCCTACTGGATTAACCGGAAGGCCCCCCACTCGAATCAAAACTGAATCAGCTCCACCCAGCGCCAGGTATCCTAGCTCAGCGATATTGTTCGCCAGTCCCGGCGCCAGCCCAAGGTCGGTCATGCACGGGACCTTTGCGCCATGTTCCGCGGCATCTCTTATCCTGATAGCGGTATCCACATTCCCGCCAAGGTCGCAATAGCGGGTGCCATTTTCGATGCATTTTATAGCAAGATCATAATTCAAATCGAAAGGTAAAGCCGACACAACGATATCCGGATTATGCTCCGGAATAAATGATCCCTCAATTATGTTGCCATGAATCAGAATGACAGGGACATTCAGCTTATCGAGGAGGCGCTTTGCATGTTGCACGTTGTTTTCAAGGAATTCGATCCCGATAATTTCATAGCCAAGAACATGAAGGCCGTACGCGATCGCAACTCCCTGGATTCCCATTCCCGCAATTAACGCTTTTTTCATGATATAGAATATTCCTTAAACAGGAGCTGAATATCAAGGAACATCCCAAAAAGATTCAAATAATAATCAGACTTCCCGTTTCTGGATAATATCAAACAGGTCGATCCACTCCGAATCCCCACTTCCCGCGTTTCTCGCGACCATCCACGCGCATACCGCCACCGCGTCCGCCGCGTCATCGTAACCCCCCGACTGTGCTTCCACCTTAAATCCCCAATTTGTGATGTTGATTTCCAGCATGGAAAGCTCATCAATCAGACGCGGGTTATTTGGTAAGGCTATCTGCCCCGACGTCATGAGATCCCTTAAAAATGAATATATCTCCTGGTTGCTTTTCGATGTAGCCGGGAACTCGATCGCGTTGTACCCCTTTGATTTTAACCGCTCTATCAGGTATGCCGACTGGTGCTGGTCGAAACTTATCCCCATCACTTTTCTTCCCTCGGCAAGCGTTATTATCCGGTTTTCAATCTCCCCGGCATTTAATATTTCGCCCGGACCCGCCTGGTAAATTTCAACTCTCTCGATTACCACCCTCCATTTGTCTCCATCGTTCTGATCGAGGAAACCGAGCGCGATCGCGGTCGCGTCATGCTTGAATCCGAGATCGACATGTATGTGATACCCGACATCGTTCGGCGCCGGAAGGATTTCATCAACCACGCAATTCTGGATATCATCAAGCTTTAAAAACCGTCCATAAGGCGCCAGGAACTCTGCCCCGTACTCCTGCCTCGCGAGGTTCTCATCACGCGCGAATTCCTCTTCGAGTTTCTCCCTCGGGATTTTCGGGTTCATTATCCATGTCGGGACCTGGATTGTAAGCGTTCCCGCGCGCATTCCGCGCTGTTCGAAAAGGTCCCATACAACACCACTTCGCCCGGATGGCGACGTCGCCACCACCGCAAGACTTTTTTCTCCAAAGGTGGCAAGCGACGGTGTGAGCGCTGTCCAGACAGCACGGTCGGCGAATGGCCCGTTAGTTCTCTGGAAATGCGCGAACTCATCGAAGCAAACCCCGCACGCGGTGCGTCCACGCCCCGATCTCGATGAAGATGACAGGGATTCAATTTTGAGCCGCCCGATTTTCATGCGCTCGGTTGGATTTGATTTTTTGGGGAGTAACCTGAGCCTGTGCAGGTTGCGGACTAGCATCTGGAAAAAAATCTGCGCCTGGTGGGTGTCACACGCTACATTTATCAGCGAAATTTGCGAGTCGTCAAGTATCGGAATCCCATCGAGAAAATCAGGGTCCTTGAGAATCCGCCTCGCAAGGATCGACATAAGAATGCTCGCGATTGTTGTTTTTCCGCTGCGGCGTCCCGCGATACACAGCATCAAAGTGATTGGGGATTTGAATTCGATCGAGAGATCCCCGTCTTTTATTTTGACCCGAGCGTCCGGAGGGAGCCATAGACGTTGCCTGTCCGTTCCATAACCAAGGAGGTTTTTTAATAATTGATGGGTAACCTCGTCATTTGATTGAAAAATTCGTTCGGGATAATTACGGCTGGCGTCAACCATACCCAGGAGTACTCCCTGAACTGGGGTCAGGGGGATGCCGAGACCATATTCTGATCGCGCGGTCTCAACAAACCCCGCGTCATTCAGCTGATTCTGCTTCAGTATTGAACGCTTGAAATAACGCCTCGGTATCGTAAAATACATTCCGCCCTCACTCATTGTCCTCCTCACTCTCCTCAAGACTCCTCCAGCGATCATCGATAATTTTGACTATCCTGTCTTTCAAACCGACATCGAATTTTTCCACTTCCACAATCACCTCATCGAGGAAGCTGATCAGGTCGAATGAACGTCCCATTTTCAGGTAGAACGACGCCTGCTCCTTGATCAACCTGACACGCCCGATCGCAAGATCGAGCTTGAGTTTTATTTTCGTTTTATCAAAATCCTCACCATTGTTTTTACAATCACTCAGAATTTTATTTAATTCTATTAAGGTCTCGCGGACTTTCTCAAATTCTTTCTCAAGTGAAATCAATCTTTTCTGGTACAACCACATAAGCCACACCCTCCCTGGATTATTTACCGCCCATATTTAAAACATCTTCAGAATCAATATCGTCATCGTATATCCTGACAGCCTCAAGATCGTTAAGAATACTCAGCGGAAGTTTTCGATCGGCGGAAATTATCCGGACTGTATCCTGATCGATCCTGACCACGTGGTCCTTGAATTTTTTATTCCACCGTCGGACCCTGCGATCGTAGCTGTCGATCTCCCGTTTCCATTTAGGTTTTTCGGGAGGGGTCCGACTGAACGGCCTTGCTGCAGATGGTGCTGCTTTTTTCATCCCTCATCACGTCTCCAGACCCGGCACAGGTATTAGTCAAAATTAGTTATGATCTTAATCCCGGCACAATCACGAATGTGAATTGCCTTCAGTAATAAGGAAGCGAACCGAGGACATCCTTTGCCTTCCTGACATGTTTCTGGATTTTTGAATGATGCACACCCATATGCCTGGCGATTTCCCTTTGCGACCAGCCATCGAGGATGAAACCGAGGACATAAACCGAGTCCGGCGAATCCGCGAGGCCAAGTTCAAGATCAATAATATGGATTAAAATTTCGTAGCCACGTGGATTTAATCCGATTGCAAAATAATCAAGGATAAAAGGATTCATACCGCATCTCCTGTTAAATAGTCTTTTCGCAATAATTATAGCACTTAAAATGTCAATTGGCAAGTATTATCATTATTTTATACCATATTTTTTCTATTTTTAACACATTTTCATACAATATTCAATATTTAACCTACCTCGCATGTCTCAAACATGCCATATTTGTTATGTCAATCATTGTAATTTATTCGTCATTATAACAATAATCCTACCACAATTTTGCTCATAATCCTGGTATTTCCTTCGAATTTTTAATTAATTTTAATTTAATCCTGGGTAGAAGTGAACTACAATGATGAACCTCGCGGTCCGATAAAAAGTTAAGAAACCATGTAAAAGATTAGATGGTTCCCCACGATAAGAATCCCGATCTTTGGGTCTGCACATTATTTTACATTGCATGGATTTTATTCACGAACATGGAGATGTGAGAACCCTCTACATGGAACCTGTCCCCATCTTCCCCCCATTGCCTTTCATTACTCACGGGTATACAATAACTCACTACGCGTAGATTGGTTATAATCCGATTTGGTGGGTTTACGCGATGTTCTTATTTCTCGTGAAATCCTGATAATTACTATAAAGCAGGTTTCTTGCGACCGGGTCACCGGAGGAGCACCAGTATGGCGAGATTATTTGAATACCAGGGAAAGGAAATCCTCAGCCGTGCCGGATTCGCAATCCCGGAAGGCAAAGCCTGCACCACCCCCGAGGAAGCCGAATCGGCGGCATCCGAGTTGGGTGGTGAGGTCGTTGTTAAAGCACAGGCATGGACCACCGGACGCAAGGCGAAGGGCCTTTTAAAATTTTGCAAAACCCCTGAAGCTGCAAAGGAAGCCGCATCCGAACTTCTCGGCCAGATCGTAACGAATTTCCCTGTCGAGATAGTTCTCGTCGAGAGTAAACTCGAGATCGACCGTGAACTTTTCGCTGCCGTTATTATCGATGCCACTGCACAGCAGCCTATGGTTGTCTTTTCGAGCCTTGGCGGAACGGGTGTTGAGGATATCGCGAAATCTCATCCGGAAGCCATCTCCCGGAAGCTTATTGATATTAAGGTTGGACTCAGGGATTTCGAGGCTCGTGAATTGGTTAGAGTAACCACACTGGATCGAAAATTCTACAACAAAGCCGCCGCGGCACTCGTAAAACTCTACAAGGCTGCCCGGTTGAGTGAAGCCCGTTCAATTGAAATCAACCCACTCGTAGTCACAAAAGATGGGAAATGGGTCGCCGCCGACTGCCATGCGATTGTCGATGACTACTCTGTTTACCGCCATCCTGAACTCGGAATCGAAGTCGCACGCGAACTCGACCATCCAATAACCACGCTCGAACGCATCGCATACAATGTCGAGAAATCCGATTACCGCGGCACGTTCTATTTCTTCCAGATGGACCAGAACATTCCTGATAACGGTAAAAACACGAATGGCGAGGATGTTATCGGATTCCACGGCGCGGGCGGTGGTGGGTCGATGATGAGTATGGACGGTCTCGGTAAACATAACTTTGCGCTCGCTAATTTCTGCGATACATCCGGAAATCCCCCGGCCAGCAAAGTCTATCGCGCCGCGAAAATTATCCTCGCTCAACCAAACATCCGGGGGTATTTCGCGAGCGGATCCGGCGTCGCAAGCCAGGAACAATTCCATTCGGCACGAGGATTTGTGAAGGCTTTCCGCGAGGTTGGCCTTCAGGTTCCCGCCGTGATTCGCCTCGGGGGTAACAGGGAAGAAATCGCGATCGAGATTCTCCGGACTTATCTAGCTGACATCGGTGTACCTGTCGAAGGCTACGGAAAGGATGATTCAGCGGTATTCTGCGCGGAACGTCTCAGGAGGCTGATCGAAGATGGATCGTACAGTCCCAAGGGTCCGGACCCGATTTCAAATCCTGATGAGCCGGAAGACCCTTATACATTCAAAACACTTACCGGCAGCCTGACAATCGATCATGCGAAGTGTTCCGATTGTGATTCAAAACCATGCATCGATTCCTGCCATCCGAATATCCTCGAGGTGAAGGATGGCAATGTGGTTCTTAATATCTCCGATGATGAGGCTGCCAAGGGACGATGTACCGAATGTCTAGCGTGCGAAATCGCGTGCTGGACAGCGGCTAACCAGGCGATAAAAATCGATCTTCCAATAGACGGTCTCCCCGAATATCTCAAAGAAATTAAAGATTCCGCACCACAGGAGGTGTCCTGATGTCTATCCTTGTTAACGAGAATTCAAGAGTTTGCGTACAGGGCATCACCGGACGTGAGGGATTAACCCGGACACGCCTTATGACCGAGTATGGTACCAGCGTGGTTGCCGGGGTCACTCCTGGTAAGGGCGGACAGGAAGTCCTGAATGTCCCGGTCTACGACACTATGTTTGAGGCGATGGAAGCCACGAGTAACGATGGCGGAATTGATATCTCCGTGCTCTTCATCCCCGCTCCACTCGTAAAATCCGCGGCGCTTGAAGCAATAGAAGCTGGCGTGAAACTTCTCGTAATTGTCCCCGACCGCGTCCCGATCTGGGATGTAATGGAAATCGCCGATGCCGCCAAATCCCATGACGCGGCATTCCTGGGCCCGAACACTCTTGGTGCCGTGACTGTCGACCAGGCGGTACTCGGTATGATGGGCGGTACCGCTGCGAGCGCGAAAGATTTCTTCAAGCCGGGTAAAGTCGGTGTCACCAGCCGGTCCGGGGGAATTACATCGTCGATCGCTTATTATCTCTCCAAGGCGGGTATCGGGCTGACCACAATCTGCCATGTCGGTGGCGATTCGATCATCGGACTTCCGCATCCTGAAATCGTAAAGCGGTTCGAGGACGATCCGGAAACCGAAGTGATTGTTCTTTTCGGAGAGATCGGCACCAGCCAGGAAGAGGGTGTCGCCGAATTAATGGTAAAGAAGGAAGTCACCAAGCCGATCGTGGCATACATCGGCGGCAAGGGAGCTAAGGAAGGCACCCGATTCAGCCACGCCGGGACGATCATCGAAGGCGGCAAGGGCACGAGAGATGGGAAAATCCGGGCGTTAAAAGGCGCCGGCGCGCATATTGTCGAGGATTTCGATGATATCCCGAAAGTAACAAGTGAGGTCCTTGCGAGCCTGGAATCGAATTAAATCTGCCATTGCTTTTACAGGAAATATCATTTTAGAATTCAAACCAAATTGTTTAAATCATGGGGACATGCCATTTTTCTCCAGTGATAAACCTGACTTTACCATTGCGTATCAAGGGGTAATACCAATCTTAGATTCAGGGACGCCTTTCCATGCTTCCAGCGTTGAAGGTGTCCCCATGAATTCAAAGCGTCTAAATGCCGTGTCCCCGAAGTTAAAAGCCAATGTACGAACATCCGTGGGAACCTCTTGGTAACGCCCTTCTCGATTACTTCAACGGTGACAACGATGCAACCATGTCTGTTGTATCCGATTTCGAGATCCCGGTCATGATGTCCGCGGAACTTTTTTTCCGCAATCCCGAATGGTTTCCAATGCTCGAACAGACCGCGCTCCGACAGTGCAGCGGGAGGGTCCTGGATATCGGTGCGGGGGCAGGATCGCATGCGTTAACCCTCCAGGAACTCGGCGCGCCCGTTACGGCGATCGATGTCTCTGTAAAAGCAGTCCAGGTTATGAAAGGCCGCGGAATAAAAGACGCCCGGTGCACCGATTTTTTCAATTTCAGGATTGATGAAAAGCGGAATGATCTGAAATACGATACCCTTCTCATGTTGATGAACGGGATAGGGATAGTCGGTAACCTGTCTCGCCTTGAAAAATTCTTCGAACACGCTAAAACCCTCATCAAATCAGACGGCGCGCGCCAGATAATTCTGGATTCATTCGATCTCAGGGAATCATTATCCAAAACCGAATTTGCCGCTAGAAAACAGGATAAATCGCAGGATTACTACGGCGAAGTCAGGTACCGTCTTGAATACAAGGGTAAGTATGGACCCGGTTATTCTTGGCTTTATGTCGACCCTGATACGTTGACAGAATACGCGAACAGGTCGGGATGGTTATCCGACGGCATCTGGCCTGAGGAGGACGGCCGTTACCTGACAAAGCTTGTGTGCGAAGGTGTATAGGTCCTCACCAGAGTCTGATGGTTACCAGATCCATAAAGTCCCGTGCCATGTAAATGCGGTTGTCCCTGACCACAAACTCAGGACCGCCGTAAATTGTTAGGGTGTCGGATTGATAACAGGGAATAAAGGCTTTCCCGATTATTTCAGGATAATAGGGATACGTACCTATAAAATCGAAGCAATTGTAAATGAGGATTGATGCCCACATACCATCCATTAGAGGTTCACCTGGACCAGCTTGCTGAAAATAGTAAGGTCCATCTATTGCTATCCTTCCAGCGGTATTACCCCAGACCATTTGCTGAGCTTCGAAATCCTGCCACAAATCGATGGGATATATCCAGTGACCGTAGTCCTCATAAGGGACAGTCTGTGCACCATCGACAAGAAACGGCCATTTAGCATTGATCCAACCTATCGGCAAAGGAAGGTCAGTACGATATTCACTTACGAAAGGCCAATCGTTCGTAAGATCGTACCTTACAATCGAATGATTTGTACGTGTCCAGAGCGCGTTTCCTTCGAAATTGACGTCCCAGACACGACCATCATTATCCTCCATTGGAGTTAGAGTACCTACATATGCAGGAGCTACCGGGTCCGTCAGATCATATATCGCAGCTCCGTCATATGTTCCGATCGCAAGATAATGATCATCGCAGTCTATCTCGGTAGCGTCAGGATGAGAGAGAATTACCGTTTCGATGGGGCTTTCAGTATTAGTAAGGTCACAGACGACAACTCCTACACCTTCACTTAATGTGTATGCCACAAGTCCGGATGGTGATTTATGAAGCTTTACAAACATATTAGGACCTGAACCAGCATCCATGCGACTGAGAACGGTTGGTAATTCCGGAAGCATTGAAACATCCGCAACCAGTAATCCCATGCTGCCTTCAGCTATTACTGCAATATTATCGACAATATCAACCGATTGTGCCATACCATTGATATCGTAATCTATTTTACCGAGAACGATCTCCGGATTGTCGGGATCGCGAAGCCAGATTCCACCCTCATGCGGCAAACCGGGCATCATATAATTACCGTAACCGGTGATAAGGACATTGGGTGGCATATCATGTTGTATGTATGGAATATATTCTTTTCCCAAGTAAATATTAATAAGTGTCGGTTCAAGGGCATTGCTAAAATCAAGAACTGCAAGTCCATATTCATTACCGTCATATATTTGGTGAAATCTCCTATTCCCCAACCTTGACCCGATTCCCATGAAAAATCCTGGTTCCAGTAAGTCCACTGAACTCAATTGCGTCCATTCATCCTGATAAAAGGACCACCGTTTAAAGGAATAATCTTCGGATAGATAATCGTTAGTATAGTAAAGAATATTATCAACCATGAAGACGTTTCGACTTAGGTCTGGTACATCAAGCACAAGACTAGCTGGATCGCCAAGATTAGAAGGTCGAGAGTAAACAGCCAAATGATTCCCGCCATCAAACACAATCCAATCATCGGTTAAGTCATAGCATCTACCTACATCACCAGGTCCGAAAATATCAGTGTAGGTTGGATTATTGGGATCGCTTAAATCAAGAAGTGCCAGGTATCCACCAGATTCATCACCTGAAACCATTACAGCATTATTTCCAAATACTCCTTCCCATGGAGGAAAAACGTCAGTATCTACGCCTGGTATAGGAGGTATAATGTAATCTGGCGAGTTGATGTCTGGGATTGGGTTTCCATCTAAATTATATACTCTTGTTTGCATTGGGGCAGGAGGATATTCTCCACGCCATAAGGCAAATCCCGACCCAACAGCCCATGGTTCCTGGCCAGGGCTTTGTACAGGTCCCAATCCTTCGATTAACTCGCGTGGTGTTCCCAATGGTAATGGATTCGATGGATCTGAAATATCAAATGCCAGCCAGCCTTCTTCAGAGAAATTTGCCCAGAAGATATTACCAGAATCATTATAATATCCCATGAATGACACTGGTGGAAAATTTGGCCACAGATTCCAGACAACCTCCAATTGCGGGTTCGTAATAATTCCCGACTCCTCAACAGTCACATCAAATTTATTGCAAACCTTCTTTTCGCTGACCGAATCTGATACAGCGACCAGCAACGGATATGTCCCGGGTCCGGCATGTTCCTGGTTGTGAATAATTACCTGCCAGATATACTTATCAACCTTCGTCATTTCAATAATGCCCATTCCCAGCGCACCTGTATCAATGGTTACATTGGCAACGTCGTACTGATGATCGAAAATACGGATATTATATTTTAATTCACCACCATCCGTGTAAAGCGCCCCTTCCTGTTCATCCCAAGTGTTGGTGATGCAATATGGTTCAACAGGCTTACCAGGCCAGAATATTTCTATGATGAACTTAAATTGCAGGGATTCGCCTTGCCCCGTAGGTAGATGCATCACCCATGACCTTTTCAAATCGTGGTGTGGAATTATCCACACGTCATTTGTTGGGGGCCATAATGTATAGTTTGATAAAGACCGTACGGGATCCAGATCAGGACCAACTCCGTCATAGTACCAGTCATGATAAAGATCTACATCTTCAAGGAAAAATAAATCATTCGGAAACAGGAAAACAGCCCTCAAAGCATAAAACATGACTTCTGTGGGGTTGTTGACCGTTGTTTCAAATTCAAGGATTCCTGTTCCGGGATCCCAGGATATCACTGAAACTCCGAAACATTCCGGGCAAGCGGGTGAAAGGAGAAAATCCGTAATATCCAACCATGTGTCAGCATTTCGCTCATATACCAGTGTTTCCGTTTCGGGATCGAATGTAAAATCAAACGCTCCAACCGGATGCCATTCTCCGTCCATTGACGAACTTCGGTCATCAGAATGAGTTTCAGGAGTCAGGCTCTCTTCAGGTAAATTATCACCATTCTCATCAGATAATCCTGGTCCAGCAGGCTCAGGAACAACAGTATTCCCACCCTTCTGACATCCAAGGCAAAGGGTTAAGGCAAGCAGAATTAAAATCTGAAACCTGTAAACCGGGCTCAAGAGATATCTGCACATGATGGTATACAAATTATACCACCATACAAACAGGACAGGCGACACTCACTGACCATTGGATAATCTAGAGACACTCAAATCATTAAAATATCTCAATCTCAGCCTTTCAGTAGTTGACTTTTTCAACTAATTAACTAAAATTAAACACTGTTACCCGGAACTATCCGGGGCTGCCTTCCCTGAGACACCCCATTCACTTTTCCGGGAAGAGGAGACACAATTTATGGAAAACCTGCCGGCGGCAATTGACCGCCTGAAACAACTTGGCGTCGACTACGCTGACGCACGATTTGTCGAGACCAAGCGTGAGGACGTAATAGTCCGAAACGGCAAGGTCGAAGCTGTGAATCGTGGAGTCGACGCGGGAGTCGGCATTCGTGTTATCGCCGAAGGATCCTGGGGCTTCGCTGGAATCGCGTCGTCCACGGAAACCGACATTGTTGCCGCCGCTGAAAACGCGTTCAATATCGCCAAAGCCAGCGCGACCACCAAACGCGAGGATGTAAAACTCGGTGACATCGAAATCTACCAGGACAGCTTCGAAACTCCGGTCGAAAAGGACCCGTTTGAAGTTCCGCTCAAGGACAAACTCCAGCTTCTCACCCGTGCCGCGGATATCCTTCACAAGGATGAAAAAATTGTCGCGACGATTGCAAACTGCGGTGCCCTTCATATCAACAAGAGATTTGTATCGACCGAGGGCGCCGATATTACCCAGCACACAATCGAGACCGGCGCTGGAATCGAAGCGACCGCGAAGGACGGCGACGAAATCCAGAAACGCACCTATCCCAATAGTTTCCGAGGCGACTGGGCTACCCGTGGATGGGAATTCGTTGAGGAAATGAAGCTGGTGGAGAACTCCGACCGTGTTCGCGATGAGGCGATCATGCTTCTTACCGCCGAAGAATGCCCGGTAGGAAAACGGGATATCATCATCGGCGGCGCGCAGCTCGCGCTCCAGATCCATGAATCCAACGGGCACCCTATCGAACTTGACCGGGTTCTCGGAACCGAAATCAGCCTCGCGGGCGGATCTTTCATGCAGCCCGATCTCATCGGAAATCTTAAATATGGGTCGGACATCGTTAATATCTATGCCGACAGTACCTCACCAGGCGGGCTTGGCACATTCGGCTTTGACGATGAGGGTGTGAAATCGACCCGTACGGATATCATCAGGGACGGGTTGTTTGTCGGTTATCTCTCCAGCCGCGAATGCCAGGCGCTGACAGGACATCCTGCGAACGGCGCCATGCGTGCCGACGGCTGGCAGAACCTGCCGCTGATCAGGATGATAAACGTTTCTCTCGCTCCCGGTGAATGGGAACTCGACGACCTGATCGCCGACTCAAACGGTGCGATCTTTGTGGACCTGAATAAATCCTGGTCCATCGACGACCGCAGGGTCAATTTTAAATTCGGATGCGAGATCGGATGGGAAATCCAGGGCGGTAAACTCACGAAACCTTATAAAAATATCGCGTACACGGGAATCACACCGGAGTTCTGGAATTCCTGCGACGCGATCTGCAATGAAAAATACTGGCATATCTGGGGAATTCCATCTTGCGGCAAGGGTGAACCGATGCAGTCCGCTCACGTGGCTCATGGTGCCGCGCCCACAAGATTTCGCCAGGTTTCAGTTGGAGGTGCATCATGACTGAATTAAAAGGACAGGATTACTTTTTTGATCTGTCAGATAAAATTATCAGCCAGTGTGACGATGCCGGTGTTGAGATCCTTTTCTCAAACATCTCAATGGGTCTCACGCGTATTGCTAATTCAACAATTCACCAGAACGTTCATACAAAGGCAACAGAGGTCGTTATTCAGACTTCTCGTGGCGAAAATAAAGGCAGCGCGAATACCAATGTGCTCACGCAGGAAGGTTTGTTCGATTGCCTTATGAATGCCCTTGAGATCATGAAGACTTCCGAACCCCTCGAGGGATTTCCGGGCCCGGCCGATAAAGCCGAGTACAGGACCACCGACACTTATGTCGAAGCGACCGCTAACTGGGGTCCTGCTGAAAGGGCTGAAGTGGTTGGTGATGCGATCGCCAGGGCGAAAGAGGATGGTTTGACTCTCGCCGGAGCGGTGGAAACATCAAACACCGAATATGCTTTCGCTAACTCAAATGGTGTTCGAGCTTACCAGCCCCTTTCTTCATTCGGGTGCAATTTTGTCGCGATGGACGGCGAGGGGGATGACCCTCCAAGCGGATATGCGGCTCTCTCCGGTCGCGACGCCGATAAGGCTGACTGGAAAGCCACTTACGACCGCGCTTGTAGAAAAGCGGTCCTTGCAAGGAATCCTGTCGAGATCGATCCAGCTCAATATGATGTCGTTCTTGAAGCGGCCGCATTTTCCGAACTGATCGAGTGGTTTAGCTACATTGCTCTGAGCGCACGATCCATCCTGGATGGTAGAAGCCCGTTGGCCGGTCGGATCGGTGAAAAAATTACCGGTAAGCATATCACCATGATCGATGACGCCTATGGGACGGTGCTTAAGGGGCTTCCGTTCGATTTCGAAGGAGTTCCAAGGAAGATCGTGCCGATGATCGAGCACGGGGTCGCGAAAGGGGTCGTTCATTCAAGGTTTACTGCCGCGAAAGAAGGCGTCGAACCGACTGGACATGGATTCGGACCGGGAAGCATGCCGTCCGATGCATTACCGTTGAATGTTCGTTTGACTCCAGGCGATAAAACACTCGATGAAATGGTCGGAATGCTTGATAACGGAATCCAGGTGACCAGGTTCCATTACGTTAATGGCCTGCTCGACACCAGGAACGCTGTCATGACCGGCATGACCCGGGACGGCGCGTGGCTCATAGAGAATGGAAAAATCAAGCACGCTATCAGGAATCTCAGGTTTACAGATAACATGCTCGAAGCCTGGTACAGGATTGAAGCTGTTGAAAAAGAAATTCATCCGACTGCCGGATGGTGGAGTGCAGTTGGTAATTATGATATTCCGGGTGTGCTGATTCGCGATTTCACATTCACTGGAAAAACCGGCAAGGGATCTTAGAGTCTCTTACAAAATGAGTTTATGTTAATTTTCTACCGGGTGATGTGACCTGGGTGTAATAAGTAAACTCGGGTGTAATAAGTAAACTTGGGTGTAATAAGTAAACTCGGGTGGCGCCCACAGACTGAGCGAAGGCGTGTCTG
>CBDURU010000027.1:0-32984 GCA_965369865.1 uncultured bacterium
GTCTAAGGCAAAATCAGGTGTCCCCATGATCGATTTAAACTTGAATTTCATCACCGTTACCCGCTAGTATTCACCCATGGCCAAACCCGCCCCGTATATTCTTCACCTTACCGCACGTCCCCGTGGATGGGGAGCCAAACGGTTTCGTGAAGCCGCAAGCAAAAAGGGTATCAAAATCCGTACCGCCGACCCCGCCAGGGCGATGCTTGAAATTGGCCGCGGGACAGGTTCGGTCCGGATAAACGGCCGAAAATTCACCCCTCCCTCTGTTGTCCTGCCGCGATTCGGTCCCGGCAACTATGAAAACGGCCTCGCCATGCTCGCGCATCTCGAGGCGTCCGGAATTCCCGTATGTAACAGTTCCCCCTCTATTGCGTTAGCGAGGGATACTTACCGCACGCTGCATGAACTTCAAAAAGCCGGACTGGTCGTGCCATTAACCGCGAGGATTCTGTCGATTAAAGATTTGAGAATCGCGATTAAATCAATCCCCGGACCTCCATGGATTCTGAAAACATTTACCGGCGCGATGGGAATCGGGACCATGCTCGTCCATAAAAAGGACCAGGTCGAAGCGATCGCTGCCACCCTCTGGGCGTTGAAACAGCCGATTCTTATGCAGGAATTCATCAATTCGGACAGTGCTGGATCATTTGATACCAGGGTTTTGGTCGTCGGTGGAAAAGTTCTCGGCGCGATCCGGAGATCGGCTGCGATTGGAGAATTCCGCTCGAACGTTCACAGGGGCGGCACACCTGAACCTGCCAGCCTTACAAAAAAGGAAACGAGACTTGCTCTCAAGGCGGCAAAGGTTATCGGACTGGACATCGCGGGTGTCGACTGGCTCGAAACATCTGATGGCCCGGTTTTCCTTGAGGTCAACGCGACACCCGGTTTCCAGGGATTCGAATCGGCCACGGGGATCGATGTCGCCGGTGCAATTATCGACTTCGCTTTGAGCCTTGCGCGATAAGGTAAATCCAATACTCCCTGTCACGCGTTATATTGACATTTGGAACTCTTACATATCTCTGATAGAATACACACCATATTTTTTGAAACTTTTTTTTGCATGAGAGTCGTATAGCTGTAATTGTTAAATCACATCATATGCCATTTGGAGGAGGACCGGAATATGCAAGAAAATCAAGGCGGTGGCGGCAGTTGCGGTAAAGCCTGTATGTGGTCCTGTGGGGGTTGTGCAATTGTAATTGTACTTTTTGTTTTAATGACCGTAATCGGGGCAACTTGTTTCGGGTGTACCGTGTGCGCAGGAATGAGCAGCCTGTTTGGCGGTTTATTCCAGGCAATGGGCCATGTCTCGGATATCAATACATATTTCGAAGACCTTGAAGATGAGGGCTGGGATGTCGATTTCTCAGATTCCAACCAGCCATCGGGATATGGAGCCAGTGTCGATGATGAAACTCCAATGATCTGGCGCGCAAGGGAATCCGGGGACGATGAATGGACCGATTATGTCTGGACATTTGGACTCGATGAGGGAGCCCTTGAGGAACTGGAAGGCATGGATGAAGATGATTTCGACTTCAGCATGCTCGGTGACGCCCTTAAATTCACGCTTTTACCAAGGACTGAAGCTGCCCTTGAGGTCCACGAGGAACTGGGACTTCCGTTACCCGATGATTTCGAACTGCAACCGTGGGATGAGGACGGTGGTCGACGACCTGATCGACGTGACCCCGACACGGATCGTGATGATGAGACAGACGAGGACGATGAGGAACCTCGAAGGCGGCAGAAAGATGGTAAGTCTTTCAGGCTCGCCGCGTGATTTGTAAACAAACACCAAATTTTGAAATATTAATTATGCCCCCATTCATAAGGGGGCTTTTTTTTTTCTCAAATTTGTACCTGCGACCGTACCCTCTCTAAACCCGGAAGTACCAGAATAATTACCATCGCCATTCTGTCGGCCGACGACTTACCACGTATTTCTCATCCACCGTTTTCCATCGCCAGTCGACTTCCATAAGCCCGGTAAATCCCAAGTCCACCGCGAGTGCATACGAAAGATCGATCCCTGCGAGATTGGTCCTTCTACCACGCGTATCGACACCGTCCTCGGCATCCGGACGGGAACCGTCCTGCCAGTATGGATCCTCGGTATTCCACGGTCCGACATCGCCGACGTACGCTTCGAAAATCGGACCGTCCTTCCCTGACGGTTTAATTTCGAGAATTCTGAACAGCCCTTCCCCTTCATCACCTTCGATCAGCCAGCCATGTCCCTCGTCGATAACCGATCCCGGCCAGAAATTAAAACTTTCCACTTGAGATTCCGGTTCGGCAGTTGATGGATTCAGGAGTTCACCTAGAGCCGGCTCGGCAATGCCGCATCTCGACATCCGGCAACCCAGCTTTCCCCCCAGGCAGTCGAGGTTATCGTGGTTCGATGGAAGGGCGACAAAGTAATCGTCCGTTGAAATCAATTTATTACCATAGCCGCCATAATAATAATGCCCTGAACGCCCTCCATAATGGCTGGCGACAATGTTCTCAATCCATGGAAGCCCATCAACAGTGGATAATTGAACCGCATCGGTGAAATCAAAAACCGTACCGTCCGTGACGATTGATCCGTTGCCGGAGCCTTGAATCTCATCGTCGTGATCAGCTTGGGCGTTTATGATCCCGGATGGGAATACCATGACGATCAGCCACAGGACCCAGAGCGTAATAACAATATTTGACTGTTGACGCGATAGCATCCCTATTGATCCACCAGGAGAAATCCGAAGGCGATATTATACATCTAATGCCGCATCAAGGGCTATCCCCCCTGAAAATCCCGGGTATGCATATCCTGTTTGTCGGATCGGCGAGGTAATTCCACAGGAAAAATTTTCACATCATCCTTCAGTGTTTATCAAGTCTACTAAATTCCTTTAAATCCAATATCCTGGTTTTTAAAGAAACTATTAAAAGAGAGAGTTTCCCAGCTCTGATTCTGCTGGAGGATTCAACATGCGGAAGTTTCCGAAAATCTATTTAACGATTCTATTAATCGCTTTTTCAATGATGATTTTAACAGCTTGCGGCGGGGATAAAAAAGAGTCCCCGGTATCGCCTGAGCTTGAAGTTTCCGGGGCGGCTGAGTTTCCCGAAAAGTTATCCTCGGCTCCACCCGAAAATTTCACGCAGTGGGGCACATGGATGCTTCGTTGCGAGGACGCGCGGGACGGTAATCCCCCGGTAGTCGAGGTAATACCATTACGGGCAACGGATGCTCACTATGATGTTAAAAATGCGCTCGTTCCACCAATCTGCGTAAATTGCCTGAGCGTTTCATTAAACGAGATTATCGATCTCGACTGGTATATTGACATTCAAATTACGAATCCTACAGTCGCGACTGTCTATGATCTAATGATTGTTTTCCCCGGCACCGAAGGACCGACTATCGTAAATCCTTCCAGTTACACCGATCTGTTTGATGTCGATGGGGACTGGGAGACACATCACCCGATGTGCATTTTCGAGACGGGTACCGATAACCATGAGTGGGGTCCAGGCGGGGTCTACAGCAAGGAAATTATTCTCAGGAAGGAACCGGATGTATTTTTCTATAACCTTATTTTCATGATCACCGTAAGTTACCCGGGTCCCCAGGACGAGATCGCGGAACTCAGAAATCCAACTGCCGGCGGAATCCTGTACAACGACGGCTCAAATTCGATCGACCTGTCAGCAGAGGTTATCGACTGGCAGGATGATGTCGATTATGTCGTGATTGACATGACCGATCTCGGAGGGAGTGCGTTCCATCCTATGGTATCCGACGGGACCGGGAATTATAATGTGTCGTTCTCCAAATCCGGACTCGCCAACGGCTCATACGAATGTCTGATCGCGGCGAAAAGCCTTGGATCCGATAACCTCACATATAACTACATGACGATTGAGGTCGAAGATCCGCCTCTGCCTCCCACAAACTTTATTACAACCGCCGGTCCGCTTTTGCTTTCAGGCGCCGGGGTTCCTGTCGGTGAATACGACCTCTCCGTGGTCGGTTTACCGGACGGAAGTTCCCGTACGCTGATGAATTCATCCGCTACCGAAATATATGAATGGAATGAGGATTATTCCCAGAATTCAAAATTCATTACCGTTACCGACACAACCGGTTCGGATCCGAATTTCCCGGTTGAACCGGTACGGAGAATAGCCGCTGCAAATCCTGAATTCCCCGACATAAAATCAAACTACTCCATCCTCCTGGCAAACAATGACACCGATCCGATGGATGACACTACCGATCCTTATATCCTGTACCGGAACACGCTCGAAATTTTCAACCTTGAAAGCTCTGAAAATCCTGTCGTCGATTTCACACTTACGGTTGACAATGTGAATACACCAGAGCTTGATGTGATCCTGTCTCCGATCGATGTGTCGTGCGGAACCGGCGGCGACAAGGCAGGCTATGGGCTATGGGTCGCGGACAGCGGACAGTTCCCGTCGTATTATCCTTTCGTGGGCCTTGTTAAGTACGAAGATCCCTACAAGGATGTCACCGACGAATATGATTACTTCATCGGCGGTGTCAGCGAAGGTTTCGGTCCGGGAGTTGTATCGACTGACAGCATCACAGGCCTAGCGGTCTGGGATTCCGGCGGTGACAGCGATATCCGGATCTTTATCACCGAAGCGGGCGAGATCGACGAAGTGGAGATTTTTTCAATAGATTTTACTACCAACCCCGGTGGAGAATTCACGCCGGTTGCTTCAATTACTGACTTTAACCGAACACCGATTGATATCGCCGTTCTTCCTGTGGGGGATGCGGGTCTTGAACCCGACAACTGGATCTGCATTCTGACGGTGGAGCGGAGAATTGAAATTTACACTTTCGATGGGGATCACGTGGAGACAATCGGCGATGCTTCAACGATTCCATTCATGCCCGCACACTTGGATACCGACCTTGAAAACCTGAGAATTCATGTAACCATGCAGGGTCCGCGCGCGACCGTGTTTGAATATAAGGGAATTGAAAATTAATAATTTAAATCCGGGCACTTTTGTCCAGAATTGGTTAAAAAAGCACTAATACCCTGTAACCTGGGACATTGCCCCTTGGCAGGCAGGATTGATATAAAATCCCCTTTGAGAAATCAGAGGGGTTTTTTTTATTTTCTGGCTGGGAGTAACACGGTGATTTGATTAGTGCAATCATGTGGTTTAATTAGAGTGGGTACAGTGTGCAGAAGCTCATTATTCAGCCATGGTACGGAAACGTAAAAATCAATGGGAATCGCCTTTCAATGAATCTCTTCAATCGAGAAAAGAAAGGGAAGATGCCGAATATTTAGCTCGTAACAAGGCGAGGACCGATGGGGTACGAAAAACACTGACCGAACAGCGTCGCAAGGACGATTTTAATAAGATAATGAGGGAATTCAACGACCCGAAAATTAGGGCACAGATCAGGATCGGTATACACAAGGAAAGAATTCAGTTTC
The DNA here is from genome assembly GCA_965369865.1 of uncultured bacterium. Lineage (GTDB taxonomy): Bacteria > JAJVIF01 > JAJVIF01 > JAPKYR01 > JAPKYR01 > JAPKYR01. Next base: position 5,487 of record CBDURU010000027.1, read on the forward strand.
TGGAAAAAGTATTAATTGATAACAGGCAATGGACAGGGGGTAAGGACGACCCTCTCCTGTTGAAGCCAAATCTCCCTGAATTACAGGCAAAGATCACTGAAATGAGTGAATATGTTGCAAAGCGCTCCAGGACCGGCAGCCCTGATTTAACAGTGCCGACTGCAAAGCCCGACAATAGACCTGGCGCCAAATCTCCGAAGTTTACTCCAAAACAGTTGTCAGACGTATACGGAAGGGCACAAGAAAAAATTCAATTGGCATATAGCGGGATACTTGGTCGGCTGGCAAAGAATGTACGTAACGGTCTCCCGATAGAACGCGCCCGGGAACGTCTGATGGCGCTGGGCGTGTCGAAGTATGTGGCAGATGCGTTTAATGAGATTGTTACAAAGAGTGGATATCAATTTTCCGAACCTGAGAAGAAGGCTATGAAGCAAATGTTACTGCACCCGGGTCGTCTTGGCAGGCTTCTGGACAGCGTAATCAAGAATGCCGGGGATTGAAATTAAATTGATTCGCTATCATTCCCCTCCTACATCAATCCCCCTCCGCCTTAACCGTTACCCCTTCGACCATCAAAACAACCGTTCTTTCCTCCGCCCGGGTACGGTGCACAATCCCTCTCGATACCATGAATCCCTGGTGTCGTGTCAGTTCCACCGTGCGTTCTTCGAGATCCAGAAGGAGTTTCCCGTCGAGGACAAAGAAAAATTCGTCTTCATTGTCATGCTTGTGCCAGTGGAATTCCCCTTCGAACACCCCGACTCGCACGACACTGTCATTCACCCGAACAAGCGACTGGTTCCACCATTTTTCTTTGCACTCATCCGCGAGTTTCCCCAGATCGATCGTTTCCAGCGGCCCGTATTTGATGTCCGTATGAATCGAATAATCCATTTTTAATCCTCACATCGTTTTTGTTTACACTTCCTGTGCCGTTAGCTTCCAGCTATCGAGAAATTTTATACAGCAATCGCTCGAAGCGATCTTAACACAAACCCGTGAGCTTTCTGCTAACGGCACATCCAGAATAAATAGTTTATAATATCGGGCACTCAGTTTTTGCCGGAGTTGAGGAATGAGAAAATTCTTACTGATCACCGGGGTAGTGGTCATCATTGTTGTTGGTTATTTCTTTTTCTTCCGAAATGGGAATAATGCTGAAAATGCCCCAAGCTTCATCGAGGTTACAGCGGAACTCGGATCAATATCAAAAACTGTCGCGGCCAGCGGCAGTGTCACTTCGAACCTCGATGTCGAAATCAAGTGCAAGGCAAGCGGCGAAATTGTCACCCTGCCCTACGATATCAGCGACACGGTTCTTGAAGGGGATCTCCTCATGGAACTCGACCCGGAAGACGAGGAGAGATCGGTCGATCTCGCTGAAGTTTCGCTTAGTGTCAGCCAGGCGAGGCATAACAGGGCACAGGAAAACCTCAGCCTGGCCAGCCTTGATTTGGAAACAGCATACGAACGTGCGGAAATTGACCTCGAAATCATTGAAGCACGAGCCGAAGACTCGCAGGCAAGTGCTGATCGGATCGAAGAATTGTACGAGCTGGGATTCATTTCACAGGAGGAATATGAACAGGCCCTTACCGCAGCGCTTGCGTCCGGAGCCGATCTGGATGCGGCGAATCTGAGGTTCGATGAACTGGAAGCGCAGGATGCCGCCCTCGGTCTCCTGCACCTGGATGTTACCCTCGCGAGAGCGGACGTTCAATCATCCCGTATTAATCTTGACAACGCGTATAACAGGCTCGATGACACACGGGTTTATGCCCCGATGGACGGCATTGTGACAGCACGGTACGTTCAGATCGGGCAGATAATTTCATCGGGTATGAGCTCCACATCCGGTGGAACTCCAGTTTTAATGGTTTCGGACCATTCACGGTTATTCATCCTTGCGAGGGTTGATGAGAGCAATATCGGACAGGTGGAGACAGGACAGCATGTTAGTATCTCGACCGATGCATACCCGGATGAGGTATTCGAAGGCGACATAACCCGAATCGCCCCGACCGGTGTCAATATGCAGAATGTTGTCACGTTTGAAGTAAGGATCGAGGTAACAAGCGAAAATAAATCTCTGCTCAAGCCTGAGATGACAGCGGATGTCGAAATTGTAATTGCGGAAAAGCCGGATGCGATTCTAGTTCCATCGAACGCAGTTATGTCGATGCATGGGAGCAGCATGGTCATGGTTCCCGGTGAAAATGGCGAACCGGAACATGTGCAGGTCGTTACCGGATTGGACAACGGAGAATTTACCGAAATTATCAACGGCCTCTCTGAGGGCGATACAGTCCTGATCAACGAAAGCTCGGAAGCAAGCATGTGGCGTACCGGTGGCGGCCAGAGACGCGGTGCGCCTCCGGGCATGATGATGGGAAGGCCGCATTGATTATCCACACGGAAAACCTTGTCAAGTTGTACACGATTGGCGAAAGTGTCGTTCGCGCGCTTGATGGTGTGAGCCTGGATATTGATGAAGGAGAAATGGTAGCGATAACAGGACCTTCCGGCAGTGGAAAATCCACCCTGATGAACATGATCGGATGCCTTGACCGCCCTACCTCGGGGAAATATTTCCTCGATGGCGACGATGTTTCAAAATTACAAAATGACAAGCTGGCTGAAATTAGAAATCGGAGGATCGGGTTCGTGTTCCAGACTTTCAGCCTGATACCACGTACCAGCGCGCTTGAAAATGTCGAGCTTCCCCTGCTTTACAGCGGTAAGATCAGCGCGAGAAAGGAAGCCAGCGAGACATTAAAAACGGTTGGTCTTGCAGAACGCATGAACCATGAACCGAACCAGCTATCGGGAGGGGAACGTCAGAGAGTTGCCATAGCTCGCGCACTGGTTACTTCCCCATCTATCCTCCTTGCCGATGAGCCTACCGGAAACCTTGATACAAAAACCGGAGATGAGATTCTTGAACTGTTCGAGGAGCTTAACAGAAAGGGGTTAACCACGATTGTTGTGACTCATGATCCCGACGTGGCATCGCGGTGCAGGCGTGTGCTTCGTCTAATCGATGGAAAAATTGTCACCGATATAAATAACCGGGTGAATTGAAAACTATGCGACTGGTTACTACATTCAGAGTTGCACTAAGGAGCCTGAGGGCAAACAAGTTACGATCGCTTCTCGCCATGCTGGGTATCATTATCGGGATCGCGGCGGTCATTTCCATGCTCGCGATCGGTGCCGGCGCGGAAGAACAGATCATGTCACGAATATCTGCGATGGGAACTAATCTCCTTAGCGTACGACCCGGACAGGGTTATTTCCGTGGCGTCACTTCGGGTGCGGTCGAAACTCTCACGCTGGATGATGCTATGGCGTTACTGCATGATATTGATTCGATCGTGGCAGTCTCACCTGAAGCGTCCAGTAATGCCCAGTTGAAATTTCTTGATGACAATATGAACGCGTCGGTATACGGGGTCGCGATAACGTGGCCTTCGATCCGTAATTATGAAGTTGAATTCGGCAGGTTTTTCACGGAGTCTGAAGTAGAGAGCCGGATGAGGGTTGTTGTAATCGGATCCGAAATCGCTGAAGAACTTGGTATAAACCAAAGTTCTCTTAACGAATATATCAAGCTTAAAGGCATCCAGTTCAAACTTATCGGTATTCTCAAGTCAAAAGGCGGTGGATGGGGGTCATCCGACAACCGGGCGTTGATACCCTACACAACTGCAATGGGCACTGTTTTTGGACTCGACTTCCTGACGGGCATCAGCATCCAGACTGCTGACAACACCGAGATAGACCGCATAGAGGAAGAGATAACCAGCCTGCTGCAAACCCGCCACGGTATTGAATCTGTCGATGAAATTGATTTCAGGGTTTTCAACCAGGCGGAAATTCTCGAGACGGCATCCGATGCCAGCAAGACTTTTACCGTACTTCTTGGCGCCATAGCCAGCATCTCGCTCATCGTCGGCGGAATCGGGATCATGAACATCATGCTGGTGACGGTAACTGAAAGAACGAGGGAGATCGGGATTCGAAAAGCGATCGGCGCCAAGGGTAAGGACATTCTCCTGCAGTTTCTATTAGAGGCCATTATCCTGTGCATTATCAGCGGGATTATAGGGGTTGCCGTCGGTGTTGGAGCTTCAAACCTGATCGGCAAAATGTCCGAATACACAACGTCGCTTCAGATGTCGGGCATTATTCTCGCCCTGACATTCTCGATGACTGTCGGTATCTTTTTTGGATATTACCCCGCCAGACGAGCTGCGTTACTCGACCCCGTAGATGCACTGTCGTATGAATGAACCCCATTGCCGTTGATACTCTAGCAGGAAAGTTCTTCACCACCAGAATTGATAAGAAACCCCCTTCCAGATATGTGAGGGGTTTTTGGGGACTAATTAATTGAGGCTTAATTCTGGTATAATTATGGTCATGGGGATTGATGAATCATTAATCGCGGAGATTGTCAGACGCATACTTGAGGTTATCAAGCCTGACAAAATCATATTATTTGGTTCTGCCGTTGAAGGAATAATGACACCCGACAGCGATATCGATCTTCTCATTCTTGAAAAATCCCCCGACCCCAATAGAAATATAAGGTTACTGGTGAGGAAGAACCTTCGAGGGCTGGGATTTCCATTCGACATCATTATTATGGCTGCCGACCGATTCGATGAGACAAAGGAATTTGTCGGGGGAATCGCCTATCCTGCAAATAGAAATGGGAAAGTCGTTTATGAATCCGCCTGATGAAACAAAGCGGGAAATGGTCCGGCAGTGGGTAGATAGAGCGCAGGATGACCTTGGGCTGGCTGAGCATCTTCTTAAGGAAGGTTTATATTTCAACGCCATTGGGTACAATTCGAAACAGGCTGCAGAAAAGTTCCTGAAGGCTTTTTTGGCAGCCCATCAGAAGCCATTTCCGAAAACACATGATTTGGAATTTCTTCTGGAAATAATCGAGACTTTGAATATCGGTTTGGCCGAGTCTCTGAGTGAAGTGTCAAAGCTGGATGATTATGGAGCTGATATCCGTTATCCCAGTGACATGCGCACGCTGACATTCGATAAAGCTAAGGAAGCCGTAGCCATTGCAGTGCTGGTTCGGGACAATATTCTACCGCATTTGAAAAATGCCTTATAGCGCCGATGATACTCTAGCGGGAAAGTTCGTCGCCACCAGGATTGATTTATAACCCCCTTTGGGAAATCAAAGAGGGGGTTTATTGTGTAATTGATTATCCTTTTAACCTTATTGCAAAAAAAACTAAAAAAATATCAATAACATGTCAGGAAATTGCCGGCTGAAACGTTAGAAGGGTAGAGAATGCTAAAAGGTGAGTTAAAAATCAACAGATTGTTGCAGCTTCTCTGAAAGAAGGTTAGAATGAAAGAACAGATTCTTCAAATGGCCCTTATTAATCAGAAAGATCCAACGACGACTGAGCAAGATGTTTCAAATGATGTAAAGGCTGAGGACAACAAGCTTCGTCCAGAAGATCGTGCCGTACACGACTGGTACAGGTTTGTTTTATCTTATCCTCCCCACTTAGTGCAAAAATACCTTAATCATTTTAAAGTCAATCAAAATCAATGCGTACTAGATCCTTTTTGCGGGACTGGCACTACACTCGTGGAATGCAAGAAAAATGGAATCCCATCCATAGGAATAGAAGCCAACCCGATGGCTTGTTTTGCTAGTGAAGTTAAAGTGTCATGGGATATAGAACCACAAAGGCTACTAAAACATGCCCAAATGATTGCAAAAGCTGCGAATAATAGGCTTAGTGATCAAGTTCTCTATACTGAAGATGCATTACTTTTCTCAGGGAAGGACATCTCGCAAGCCCAGTTGCTTAAACTCCCCCTTGAACAAGAGAAGCTACTCTTAAAGAACTCAATAAGTCCAATACCATTACATAAAACTCTAGTTTTATTGGATGTACTCGAACAATTTAAGGATGATGTCCTTATTAAGTATGAGCACTTGGCTTTGGCTAAAGCAATGGTTCATGGTATAAGTAATCTGCGTTTTGGGCCAGAGGTTGGTGTCGGTAGATCTCGAGAAGATGCCCCAGTCATCAAGATTTGGTTAGCAAATGTTATCGACATGGTAAATGATTTACAATCCTTTAATAGCAAATCCAAAGCGGTCGTTCATAGAGCCGATTCTAGGTCAATCGGGGATATCCTAAACCCCTGTTCAATTGATGCTGTTATTACCTCTCCACCTTATCCAAATGAGAAAGACTACTCTCGAACAACCCGTCTTGAGTCAGTATTATTAGGCTTCATCAACAATAAAACTGAACTCAGAGCGGTTAAGCAAGATCTCATTCGCTCAAATACTCGAGGTGTTTATAAGAGTGATCAAGATGATTTATTAATTGAGAATCATTGCGAAATTCAGCGTATCGCTAATGAAATAGAGAAACGTCGAATCGAACTTGGTAAAACATCGGGTTTTGAACGTCTATATGCCAGAGTCACAAAACTCTACTTTGGAGGTATGGCAAAGCATTTATCAACACTTCGCACTTTTTTGCGACCAGGAGCACAATTAGCATACGTTGTTGGTGACCAAGCATCATATCTGAGAATCATGATACGAACTGGTGAATTACTCGCTGACATTGCTCAAAATCTTGGTTATGAGTTAATTGGGCTCGACTTATTTAGAACCCGTCTCTCTACAGTCACAAAAGAACAACTTCGGGAAGAGGTCCTCTTATTACGTTGGCCAGGGTAATATTATTTCAAGGAGATTGCATTGGCTAATAAGAATGCATATACATCGATAATAGAAAAAATTTTCTTGTCTCATTACTCGGTCAACAAGGACTATGTGGAATTTGAACGAAGTGACCTCGAAAAGGTTGCTATAGAATTGAACATCGACGTGCCTAGGAATTTAGGAGACATTATCTATAGTTTTAGATTTCGTACTGATTTTCCAGAAAAAATCATTGAGAAAGCACCGGAAGGGAAAATGTGGGTCATTCGGCTAGCAGGTAGAGGAAAATACAAATTCGCTCTGGTCCCTGACAAACCCATTGAGCCGAATCCGAATATGATTTCAATAAAGATACCCGATGCTACCCCAGGAATTGTTGCGAAGTACTTATTAAATGACGAGCAAGCACTTTTAGCAAAAGTCCGATACAATCGATTGATAGATGTATTCTTGGCAATTACATGTTATTCACTACAGAATCACCTTCGCACAACGGTACCAGAGATGGGCCAAGTTGAAACGGATGAGATTTATGTTGGATTGGATAAAAAAGGCAAGCACTATGTTGTCCCAATCCAAGCTAAAGGTGGCACTGATAAAATAAGTATTGTTCAAATCGAACAGGATTTCGGTCTTTGCAAACATAAGTTTCCTTTACTCATTTGTCGACCAGTTGCTGCTCAATTCACAAGTGAAGATGAAATTGTACTTTATGAGTTTGGGGAAGGTGACGAAGAGCTTGGGATATTAACAGAAAAACACTACAAATTAGTTTCTCCAGATGAGATTAGTGACGCAGATTTAAAGGACTATAAAAAACGATAATTTGCTCTAGGTTTACACGGAAATTAGTGGTGCCCGGAGATTCCTCCATGTCTTTAGCACTGCCTTCGAGTAGAAAAACGGATGGTAACCGCAAACTAAACAAAGGCCTGTCAGTAATGTAATCAAACCAAAATTGAATCCTTTCCAAGCTGACCACATCTTGAATAAAACACCTCCCCATCCCGAACAAACCAATTAAGCACCATACTCCCCAGTCCTTCCCAGCCCCACTGTTAAAATCACCCCTACGGCATCAGGAACCTGTCGATCCCAAACCATTCAAGTATAAAAATTATCGTCGATATCACCAGGTGCTTCGCCTTCTCGGGAAAAAAATGGCTGTTCATCAGGATGAGTGAGCACAATAATACTACGGGGTATCCAATCTGCTGAATGCGGTAATAAATCACCGGGATATTCCATTCGGTGAATGGTGTCGGGGAGAAGTAAATCCAGAAGAAAAATAACTGGATCAGGAAAAATATGGCATGCATAAAGACAAATGACGGCCAATCATCGCTGTCGAAGTCAAGTCTGTTTCGTTTCATGATCTGCCTCCCAGGTTGAATCGATATAATAGCACCAGGTATTTAATATGATATGAGAAGGTTAGGAATAGTTGAATAAAATAGAGCTTAAAACGGTAAAAAATCAACTGTTTACTTGACTTACCAGGATGGATAGGTTATAGTCCTAATTGAGATTCAATCTCAAATACATATTGCGGTCGTATTTAATCAGAAAATACATGCTTTCTATGATAAAAAAAACGATTCATCAGAACTCAATGCTTCTAACGGAAACTCCGATTGAAATTCCCTTGATAGTTACCGCTGTGAACGCCGGGAGAACCGCGCAGGCACGTCTGGCATCGATGGGAGTTCTGCCGGGTGAGAAATTAATGGTCCTTAGAAACGATATAAACGGTCCACTTGTTCTGGAAGTGAAAGGAACGAGGGTCGCTATAGGCAGAGGACTTTGCCAAAAGGTAATGGTTTCACAGAGCAACATAGAATCCAGGGAATAGAATAGGAATTTATAGATCCAACCACCCTGGTGGCAAATCCTGGTTGCCGCCATTTTTTATGGACCTGGAAATGAAAAGGAACTGTTGAAAACATGGGTAAGGAAATCACAATAGCATTTGCCGGGAATCCGAATTCTGGAAAGACAACGATCTTTAACCGGATCACAGGAACCCGCCAGCATGTCGGGAATTACCCCGGTGTGACCGTTGACATAAAGGAAGGCCGACGGAAGATCGACGGAATTCCCGTGAAGTTTGTCGACCTGCCCGGAACCTACAGCCTGACCGCGCTCTCTGAAGAGGAACTTGTCTCAAGGGATTTCATCGTTGAATCGAAACCCGATGTGGTAGTCGATGTACTCGATGCCAGTACCCTTGAAAGGCAGCTCTATCTCGCGGTTCAGCTCATCGAGCTTGGGGTTCCACTGGTGCTGGCATTCAACATGACCGATGTCGCTGAGAAAGCGGGATTTAAATTTGATATTCCCCTGCTTTCTGATCTTCTTGGAATCCCGATTGTCCAGACAACCGCCACTTCCGGGAAAGGCATTGACGAATTACTCCAAAAAGCGTTGAGTGTAGCGCGGAAGGAAATCGAGCACGAGTCTAAACCACTGGTTTACGGAAAAGAACTCGATACTGAGCTCGACAGGATCGTTACGCGTCTCAGCTCCACCGAGGTCAATCCATACAACGATCTTCCTTTAAAATGGTCCGCGATCAAACTTCTCGAGAACGATTCAGAAGTTATTTCGGATTTCATGAACACGGGGAGCGATGTCGGCCAACTATTCGATGCGGTCGAAGATTCCAGGCAGCGTCTCGCCCGGATTTATTCTGATCCTGCCGACATGCTGATCGCTGAGGCTCGGTACGGGATTATTTCTGGGGCCGCATCGGAAGCGGTCACGCGGACAGTCGAGGAGCGGCATAATTTTTCTGACCGGCTTGATACGGTTTTAATCAACCCATTCGTCGGCATGCCAATATTCCTTGTACTCATGTACCTCGTGTTCTGGCTGACCTTCACAATCGGGGATCCATTAATGGGATGGCTTGAAACCGGTTTTGCCTGGCTTGGCGCTGCAGTCAACGGCTGGTTCGGAGAGGGTTCCGAGAGTCCGATCAGGTCGCTCCTTGTGGACGGGATAATCGGCGGAGTCGGTGGAGTTATCGTTTTTCTGCCGAATATCATGCTCCTGTTTATCTCGATCGCGGTTCTTGAGGACACCGGCTACATGGCACGCGCAGCTTTCATAATGGACCGGTTGATGCATAAGATCGGCCTGCACGGGAAAAGTTTCATTCCTATGCTGATCGGATTCGGATGCTCGGTGCCAGCGATAATGGGAACCAGGATTCTCGAAAATAAGCGCGACAGGCTGGTTACCATACTTGTTATTCCGCTGATGAGCTGCGGTGCTCGGCTTCCGATCTATGCACTGATAATCCCCGCGTTTTTCCCAAGCCATCTGCATGGGCCGATGCTCTGGATCATTTATGTTATTGGAATAATATTGGCCATTTTTCTGGCAAAAATTCTGAGGACAACTATTTTTAAAGGCGAAAGTTTACCTTTCGTCATGGAACTCCCGCCGTACCGGATTCCAACCATCCAGGGACTTCTGATTCACGCATGGGATCGCGGACGTATGTATTTGAAAAAAGCCGGTACGATTATTCTGGCAATTTCAATCCTACTCTGGTGGGCGACAGCATACCCAAAACTACAAATTTACTCCGAGGATTACGATTCACAACTCGAAACACTCAGCTTTGACTATGAAATTCAGCTCACGGATGTCAACCGGGAACTCGGACTTCCCGACGGATTCGACAATATTAAAGTTGCGCTGGATGAGTGGATAGAAGGTGACAGATCTGAGTTTACAACCACGAACAGCCTGCTCGCGGACAGGTTCCTGGAGACAGTTATCGAGATAGATGAAATCAGGACCGGATTCGATCGGGCAGTCGATGAACAGGGCCTGATAGAAAACACACCCGATTTCATCACTGTAAAATTCATATTTGATACCAGGTTGACTGAACTTGAGGAGTCAAAACCACAATACTTCCCGATCGCGGAAAATTACCTGGATAATATTTTGTCCCCATACCTGGCCCATAGCAGGGAGATCGAATTCAAGATCAATGAGGAGGAATTGAACTACTCGATCATGGGAAGATTCGGGCGTTTTCTCGAGCCGGTCTTCCGTCCGATGGGGTACGACTGGAAACTTGTGACAGCGACACTCGGGGCACTGGCCGCCAAGGAGGTTTTTGTCGCGCAGCTCGGAATCGTTTTTTCAGTCGGGGAAGCCGACTTCGCATCATCATCGCTCAGGCAGAAACTTCTGGATAATTACAGCCCGCTTATCGGATTCTGCATAATGCTGTTCTCGCTCGTGAGCGCTCCGTGTGTGGCAGTACTCGTCGTGACACGGTCCGAAACCCGGTCGTGGGGATGGGCCGCGTTTCAATTTTTCGGACTGACCGTTCTCGCGTGGATTCTAACGACAATCGTATTCCAGGTCGGAACTTTTTTCGGAATTGGACTATGACAATGAACGGACTGTGATAATGAACGGACTATGACAATATACGGACTATGACAATGAACCTGGAAACTTTGATAATCGCAATTGTAGTAACCGCCGCGGCAATTTACGCGGGTAGAGTACTGTTCAGGAAGGCACGCGGTAAAAACGAATGCTGTGACAGTACACCCAGCCATGGATGCGACGGCTGCAGCATGGCGGACAAATGCGGGATTGAAATAAAACTCACGAGCACAGATGAACAGAAGTAAGACCGTGGCATCCGCCTCAGGCGGATGGAATCTCGTTACTTGCGAGTCCCGCGCAGGTTTGGAAGGCGTATCGGGTGTATCCGTATCTCCCCTTTTTTTTCGCGATTTTACTGTATCCCTGAGACAGGCGCGATCCGCATTATGAGCGGGCTGGAGTGCCGTTTTGGGTGTATCAGAGAGACAGTCGGGATTTCCGGTTTTGACGCCCTCAGCCGTATCAGGATACGGGGGAGGGTGCCCGGATAATTGATTCCCCTCGTACGTTTCTACATCTGATCATGATGCTCTCCACTTACTATTAGGACATGTTAAGGGATGATTGGCGCGGGAGGGGGGGAAATCAAGGGAAACCCTCCTAACTCGTAGAACTCGTTGTGAGGGGCCATCGGTCCATATTACAATGTGATGTGGGGGGGATATGGAACCCATATCAGGTAGATGTGGGTCTACCGCTGTTGAAATTATTTATGGATCCCGGGAAATGCATTCCCGGGCTACGGGAGTGGGTTAGGAAACTTGAAAAGATTGTAAAATAAAAATGTGGTCGAAGGTATTGACAGAAGGCTGTCTATAGGGTATATGGACACTATTACACGATGCTGCTTCACTTGTCGGAAATATTAGTAGAACCCCTTCATGCGCAAATCTCTCGTCAGATTCGCGCAAAGATACTATCCGGCACGATAGAAGAAAGGACTGCGCTGCCATCGATCAGGGCTATGGCAAGGGAGCAGCATGTCAGTGTCATAACTGTCCAGCGGGCTTATGATGACCTGCAACGGGAGGGATTACTCCACTCTAAGAAAGGTAAAGGCCTTTTCGTTGCTCATATTACGGATGAGAAAAAGCAGGCATTAGCAAATGGTCGATTCAAAAAAATTATTGTACCGATCATTCAAGGCGCCATTGAGAGCGGAGTTAACAAGAAAGGGATTATAGAGATTGTGCAGGAAATACTTGGAAAGGTTGGAGAGTAGCTATGATTAATGCGTTATTCCTGGATGGAGTGATTAAAAAATTCAAGGGTTTCACTCTTGGCCCGTTGGACATGATTTTGGAGCCTGGAAGAGTACTTGGACTTGTCGGTCCGAATGGAGCCGGTAAAACTACTACAATTAATATTCTCGGTGGCTTAATTAGACACGACACGGGATCAATTAAAATTTATGGCAGAGATCTCAACCTTAACGATCCGACATGGAAATTTGATATTGGATATGTTGGTGAGACTCACGCGTTTTACGAATACTGGTCGGGAGAAAGAAATCTTAAATTCAGGTCGGAATTCTATCCGGCTTGGGATAATGAGTGGATGAGGGAACTCGCCGAAAGGTTCCAACTGGATTTAAAGAAACGCGCGAACAGGCTTTCAAAAGGCAACCGGGCGAAACTTGCCCTGATTGGAGCGTTATCGCATCGTCCTAAACTTCTTCTGCTTGATGAACCCACTTCGGGATTGGATCCGATCGTTAGAGCTGAGTTCCTGGAGACTTTGTGGGAAATTATGGAGCAGGGTGATTCGTCGGTATTTTACTCGACCCATATTTTATCTGATATAGCTAAGATCGCGGACGAATTAGCTTTTCTGGCAGACGGGAAATTTGTCAGGAGGGAGATGAAGGACGACCTGGTTAACAGGTTTAAGAAAATTTCGTTCCGATTTACAGGTCCTTTGCCTGAGATACATAACGTTCATAATCTTGTTAGTGAAGGAGACAACCATATGCTGGTCAGTTCAGACCAGGAAGTCACATTGAAACAGCTTCACGAGATGAACGCTGACGAAATCCAGGTTACACAACCCGGTATTGATGAGATAACAATACACATTCTGAAAGGATTAGATGATGTGGAAGTTAGTTAAAGCGGAATTAGATTATGTAAAACCATGGATCTTAACATCAAGCATTATTTTCTTATTGCTAATCACTTTCGATAAATTTACATTGGGCAGGTTTAATATTTATTATATGGGAATGTTCCTGATACCTTACATAATTTTAACATGCATTTTTATTAATTTTGGAATGTTTCTTAGAGAAGTCAGTGAAAATAGGCTGAGGAATTATGCGTCGGTCCCGATTTCTATTGTAGAAATTGGACTTGCAAGGATATTAATACCTGTATCACTAATTGGAATATATTTTATCCTGGCGGTTCTGAATGTTCCGAGTATCTTGGAAGAACTTTTGGATTTTTGGATTCTTGGAAACTTTTATGGTTCCGGGGACCATTATTCCTGGTTTAATTTCATTCCGTATACTGGCCACAATAATGCTCTGACCTTGATGACTCTTTTTGTTATAGGTCCGAGGATATTTGCAGAAAAACCGGGCCGACTACTGTTAGCATTGATTGCTCTACTCCTGATTATTCATGGTTATATATTACCTTTTATTAATAAAAGCATTGCTCTGTTTATTGGAGATAAAATATTTTATTTCTTTACTGGCCACTTTACAGAAATAATCGGCATGACATTAATTTCTGCATTATCTCTATTAGTTATTTTTATATCTACTCTGCGAAGACGGTCCTTTCTGGAACTATAATAAAATACGCTGAGTGCTCGGGATCGTGATAAAGAAACCGGGTGCCGCCTACAAACCGGAGCGTTATTTGAAAGGAGTAAAATAGTGTGGAAAATAATAAAAACTGAACTCGCGTACATTAAATGGTGGATTATCATCAGCTGTTCAGCATTGGTGATCCTGATTGTGGTGTTAAAGGTTAACAAATTAATAAAAATTCTGAACTATGGTTGCGACCTCGATTGGTACTTTACTTACAGTTTTGGGGATTGGGGTATCGCACCAATTTATATCCAGTTTGTCTGTGCTTTTGTTACTCTGGTGCTGTTTTATTCCTACATTAAGGATCGGAGACTCAGGCAATACGCGGTTCTACCGGTTAAGACTTATAATCTGATTTTCACTCCCATAGGATCGCTGTTTATAATATGTACGATCTATGCGGCTATTGGTATAATAAACTCGCCAGTATTTATTCTGGACCTCCTTGAGTTTAAGCAATATACTGATTTCAATGATCCATACTGGCCTTTGGAAATATTCGAATCTATTGGCTGCTTTGAGGCATTTATGAGCATTCCGTTTTCACTGATTATTCTGCCATGGTTGTTCACTGAACGATGGGGCAGGATTTATGTTATTGCTGTTGCCGCCGCGATGGTCATCAATGGTTATATAATTCCGCTTTTTAACGTGCAGCTTTCGTGGACAATAGTAGAAACTTTGCAGGATTGGGAATCAGTACGTTGGCCTGTTTATCTGATTTTAAACCCACTCTTAATGCTGCTACTCTATTTTTCATTCCGAACCAGGAGAACATTCCTATCCTAAAACAGGATCACGCGTATGTGGAAAATTATTAAAACTGAACTTTTGTACGTTAAATGGTGGATCATCGGAACTTGTGCTATTCCATGTCGAATAGGGCTGGATCCAGTACGATGTCGGATCCAATGGATGATTGTTTTGCTGAGTATGATATGTGTATCGCCACAACTCATCCAGCTCAGTGGTGGGGTAGCAAAAAAAGCAATTAGAAATTTGCCTTGCGGATATTCCATGATCTTCAATGGCAAATCACATACAGGGAAATCTTGATTCAACCTTAAATAGCCTGGAGGATCACAATGAAGCATCAATTCAACATCATCGTAACTATTCTGGCAGGGGTATTCCTGATGGTCACACCCGCATTGGGAAGTCAGGATAATCACACAGCTTTAGATGGCGGTAGTTCAGGCTCAGATGCCGTCGGTCAATCTTCCGTTTCTGACAGTTGGATACGCACATGGGGTGAACCGGGAAACTGCTTTGTCAACCAGGTTGTGATCGATCAGGATGGAAATTTATATGTTGTTGGTGCATTTAAGGAAACCGTCGATTTCGATCCCGGTCCCGAAGTTGACGAACATAAATCGAACGGTGATTTGGACTTATTTTTCTCTAAATTTGATTCATCCGGAAATTTCATATGGACCCGCACTTGGGGAGGGCCTGAACTTGAACGGCACCTCAGAATTGCTCTCGACGGCACGGGCATGGTTTATCTTGCAGGCGATTTTAGAGGTATGATTGATTTCGATCCGGGTGCACCTGTCACATCGGCCGTATCCAGTGGAGCGAGCGATGTCTTTTTGTGCAAATATGACATTGATGGCAATTTCAAATGGGTGAAGACCTGGGGCAGAGATAATTATGCGATATGCAGTGGAGTGGCGGTGGACGAACTGGGTCAGATCTTTGTCGCAGGTTTATTTGATGGGAATGTTGATTTCGATCCTGGTTCAGGGAGCACCATAGCCAGCCCCGATGGTGAATATTTGGGAGTCAGTCTCAGCAAGTTTGATTCCATGGGCGATTTCAAGTGGGTTCGCGTGTGGGGTGGGATCGAAATCCCAGGTGAAATGTGCACCGATGTCTGTGTAGATGGTAATGGAGATATTTATACCGTCGGAGCTTTTACAGGATCAATCGATTTCGACCCCGGTCCTGAAATAGAACAGCGCACGTCAAATGGTCTTTGGGATATATTCTTGACCAAATTCGACCGCAGTGGTGATTTTCTGTGGGCACGCACATGGGGCGGTCATAACGATGATCTTGCAGATAGAGTTGTTATTGATAACAATGGTGACATTCATGTGTCCGGCACCTGTTCGACAGCAGACAGTACATTTGATGCGCCTTGTGTTGGTGAGGGAATTAATCAGCCTGTTTCTGAGGACACTAAGTATCGGTTTCTATCTTTGTTCGATTCTTCCGGTAGTCTCCTTTGGGCACGTGAATGGGGAGGGTTGGGGATGTCGCTCTCAACCGATCTTGCAGTCGATGCTACAGGAAATACATACATCAGTGAGTCCCATCAGGTGATCGGCGGGCTGGATCTTCTATCAGGGCTTTTTAATATAGGCGAAAATTATGCGAGTTCTGTGATCAAGTTCGACCTCAGTGGCAATTATCAGGGATACAGCATCCCCGGGGATGTCTACGGGTCGGACGGCCTTCATCTTGCTGTCGACAACGCAGGTATACTCTATGTGATGGGAACAGTTAGCGAAAACGTTAATTTCTACAACCAACTGTTTATCGAAGATCATTCAGGCAACGATAATCCTGGAGTGTTTCTAATAAAACTCCCAATTTGATGGATCACCGGATGGTATTGGGAGGATGATGGAACTTATCATGGTGACACTGACGAAGATGGTGAAATTGAGTCCCGTAGCCAGGGAAGCCACCCAGGAACCTTGAATCACCAGCCTTCGTAACTTCAGGCTTCCCGGGAATTCCACACACAAATCCAATAATGTTAAATATCCCCGGGAACCCTTCCGCCGGATTTAAAGTATTTAGGCATTTTCATACGGGTTCACCGGGCTACGAGACAAGGGAACCCTCCAAACTCGCTCACGACGGCTGTAAATTAGTCAAGATCAATAGTATCGCTCGTTTCGAGGGGCCACCGGTCCATATTACTATGTGATGTGGGGTGAATGAGAATGTACGGACGTTGGCAGACCTCTCACTGACGTTCGGGGTACTGTTGTGGACGGCACCCGGAGATCCAACCGGGGAACAACGTTACAAAAAAAAACCGCGACATTTGCAGTAGCTGGCTGAATCAGGTTAAATCCGTTCCTTATTTCTAATTTTCTGCTCTCTAAGTATCCACTCTCTAAGTATCCACTTTCTAATTATCCCCTTTCAAAATATCCCCTTTCTAAGTATCAGTTTTCTAATTATCCGATCGCTCTAATTATCCTCGAGGCAGATTAGTGTTGTATTGAACAAGCCTTCCTTGATTCCAAGAAGTAGTGAGCCTTCGGGACCGAAAATCAGGTAGTCCGGCTGGCCCCCGATATCCCTGATCCAGGCGGTTTCCCCGTCCGGATTGATGCTTATAACAATCCCTTCATCCAGGGCGATGTAAATCTTTCCATTCGCATCGACAATCGGACCCGCGGCGATTCCCGCCTGGCATTCGAATTCCCAGATTGGCCCGCCAAATGAGCTGAGGGCAATGAGGCTCGAGTATTCACCGACCCCGCCAAGGGATGTCTCCGCGGCATAAAGGGTACCGGACAGATGCGAGACAGCCAGCTCGGGAATCAGGTATTTATCAGCTTCGAACTGCCAACGTTCCGACCCATCCGAGTTCAGCGCAATAACACGGTTCTTTACAGTGTAATAGATGTTCCCCGAAACCGGATCGGCGATCGAACAGAAGGGTAAACCATTCGAAATGTCCTGCTCATGCGCCCAGGCTATCTGTCCGGTATATGTGTCCAGAGCCCAGAATTTGAATACGCCCGGAGGCCCATCCGACATATTCAATTCGCCGATCAGAACTTTATTGGTAATGGTGATTGTTATAGGTCCGATAAACATTGACTGGTCGGAGCCTATCCCGAAATTAACCCAGTTTATATTCCCATACTGGTTGAAGACCTGTATGCCGGTTGAACCCTGCGAGAAACCATGTCCGTTAGTATCGATGTTCAACCTGCCGTAAGCGTTGGGACCGCTGCCCGTGGCAGCCTCGAAGAACAGGCCGATCGATCCATCCTCGTAGATCCTGTAAACATCTCCTTGCGTATCGGCCCAGAGAATCGAGCAGCCGACCATTATGGGATCACCGGCTGGATGGAAATCGGCAAGGTCGAGAGCCGCGGCAAGCTGGCCGTGACGGTCGTAGATAAGGAGTTCAATCCCGCCCTGGTCAAGCTGCCGTGCGGTATAAATTCTTTGCTCGGGATCGATGATGGGCATAAAATTACCTGAAATTCCGGTAACGAGCCATCCGATTTTCGGATCGACAGGCCCGGTTGTATCAGCGAAATTCGTATTGTAGATTGTCCCGCCGGGTTTGGGCCATGGTGAGAGAGGGTTTAAAACAAAACCTGGCTGGCCACCGGGAAGCGGGGTCTTGACTGTAACAGGTACAACATAGAAAGTTGACAACGGATCAGACCCGGTATATGAGGTGACGTACGGCTGATAGTCGCCTTCCGATGAAACGATGGTAATCAAAATCTGCTGGTCTTCCACCGCTGGCGGCGACAGCCCGTCCAGCTTGATTTTAAAAGTGGCCCACGGTTGCTCTTCGGACCAGTCGCTCAAAAATACCGGGGTTCTCTTACCCTGGAAAAGCGTCGGGGATGTAAGCTCGATAGACTGAATTTCATCAAAAATCGGGGTGCCGTCTATCAGGGCCTGCCAGTCGGACACCCTGATATCGAGTTCAAGCTCACCACCGGTACAACCCTCAGGAGACAGGTAAACGGTATTGGTCGGAATCTGCACGTCGAGAACAAACGGTTCAAGCTGGTTCGCATCGGCCGGGAATCCACCCGGCACCTCGACAGGCTGGCCATCCTGCCACCCATCAGGGAGTCCGTGTGATACATCGATCGCAAAATTGAACCTGAAATCCAGCTCACCTGTTTCGGTTAATGGGAACGCCAGTTCGTAATGCCTGGTCGACATAGCCCCGGCATGGAGCACCGCTCTGCCGTTCGGGTGATCGGGGGGAACCATAAGAAGGTGGGATAATGGCGCATTTACACCCAGACCAGTCGCGAAAACCTTGTACCCGAGCAAAGTCGCATTCAAGTATTCGGTCGCGTTGGGTGTGCCAAATTGAGTATCTTTATAAGAAAAGATAGTACCATTAAACGGGAATTCCGAAGGGTTCCACCAGCGGGTCCATCCATCAGCGTTGATTAACCGTAAACCGTCCGGTCCACCGGCCCAGCGGCGGGAATGGTGTGTACGGTCGGTGACATCGGCAGGCCCGATAACAAGGCCCTTCATATCGAACCCGCAGAAATACGGGATCCCTGGAAATGGATTGGTCAGGGAAATATCTGTGGATAGGATGTTCCCGTCAAGGTGTGTCCCGGTGAACTTGATTGCATTGCCCCCGGTGTATGCTTCCAGGAAGATAAGAGCGTTCAGGTGCCATTGAGTGGATCTCAAGGGCACAGCGGCCAGTTCACCGGAGCCGGAATTGTAGGTAACAGAAAAATACCCGAGCATTGTATGCCCGGGTTGAAGTAGTTCAAGTGATTTGGTAAACGGAGGTGTGGTATCCAGTTCGGGATTAACAGGGTTGGAGGAGCCGTGATCCGAACATGAGACAACCGCAAGCAGAAAAATAAAAACTCCTGCCAACGTCATACGTCGCATGCTGGGAACACCTCCTTCCAGATTAATTGAACACCTTGCTATTAAACATTTTATCATGTAAAACACCGAATTGCTATCGCAATAGTTTTATAATTCGTGGATATTTTTCGGTAAAAATCCGGTATAATCCTCTATAATCACTTTAAAGTTAAACAAGATGAGCCAGATAAAAATACATAGTCTCGATGAAAGCAACCGGATCAGGGAACTGGTTGCACTAAACCTGACAGTCCATGGTGAGAACAGCGGATTCTGGGAAAGGATGCTGGAACAAAATCCCTCATTTAACGATCCGATGTACCACCGTTTCCTCACTGTGGATGACAAGATCGTTTCAGGAACGAGCCTGTTCGAGCATAAAATAAAATGGTACGGCACCGAGATCGACGCCGGTGAAATCGGCCTTGTGGGCACACTGGAGGATTTCCGGCTTAAGGGCTACTCCCACCTGCTCATGTCGAGCTGGCTCGAGACAATGAAGAAGCAAAAAATCCCTCTCAGCTTCCTGTGGGGCATCCCCGAATTCTACGAGAAATTTCATTACTATTATGCGTACCCGGACCACGGAACACCATATATAGTCATGCCGAGAAGCTGCGTTCAGGAATATGAACCCACTATGAACATCCGGGCTGCCAACATTGAAGATATTAAGGAAATCCAGAACCTGTATAACTCTTATAACGCAGACCTTACCGGACACCATATCAGACACGAAAAGCAATGGGAATACTATATGCGATTGACTGGCGGAGAAGGAAAGGAGAAGCAGAGCTGGTGGGTCCTGGACGATCCATCCAACGGCTACGCATTCGTACCGGATCTCCCGAACAAACCCCCGGTGGTCTGGGAGATCGCAGCGGTATCGGAGGATTGTCTCAGGAACCTGGTTTATAGAATTTTCGATAAATATCCAGGCCTTGAAAAGCTTTATTTCAACCACCACCCCGACATGCCGGTCGGGCGATGGCTCCATCACTGGGGTGCAAAAACAAGGTCAACCGAGGACCTCTGGAAGGGAACCTGGGGCGGGATGGTAAGGCTGAATGATCCCGTAACATGCATAAAGTGCATGGAGGAAAAATTCAGCGAACGGATAGCGAAATCCCGTTTCTTCAATTACACCGGCGCAATTCCATTCAAAAGTGACCTTGGAAATGTTCTGATCGATATTTCAAGCGGAAAGGTGGAGGTTTCAAAGTGTCCGGGGAGGGCAAAATATGAGATCCCGGCTGAGGTCCTGACACCGATAACAACCGGGTATCGGGGAATTGAAAGGTACCGGGAAAACCTGAAGGACCTGCCTGATGAGGTATTCGAACTGCTGACAGTGCTGTTCCCGAGGGACAAGGTATACATGTATGGGCTTCTGTATGCGGATGAGTCTTTTTCGTTTTCGAGTTAGACCAATGCCGTTAAACAAAAATTGATTGGACGTGTTTAGAATTTAGGGGGACACATGCTTTTCGACGGGCGAAAAGAGATGTCCCCGATCTAAAATCCAACCGCAGGATGCGGTCGGCACTTGCTATCCGATAGCTGGAAGCTAACGGCACGTAGGGGAAATTCTTACTTCAAACCATTGGAGGAAATTTTATACTGGACAAGAGTGATCCCATTGAAATTAAAATTGGTAATAAAGAAAAGGGCTTGTTTCGCTGAGGAGGAGTATAGACAATACAGTGAAAACGCCGATGGCGATCGCCCATTTTCGCTGAAGGGTGACGCGCCTGACCCTCACGAGTTCAACAATATTCGGGGCAAGCATCGAGATCAAAGCAGCCAGTACTAAAAAGAATAACAGCGCGGGATTGACATTGAAATTCTGGAACAATCCGGGAATATCGAACATCTTCGAGAGGATTGTCCATGACTCCCCGAAGTTCCGGGGCCGGAAAAACACCCAGCCGATCGTGACGAGAATGAAGGTCCCGATCTGCGCCCAGGCCTTGTTTTTCGGGATCCAGGGGAACTTTTTCAGGTGATGGTGAAGTTCAAGGAGGATCGCATGGTAAGCGCCCCAAACCACAAAAGTCCACTCCGCACCATGCCAAAGCCCACCCAGGAGCATTGTCACAGCTAATGAGACCGCGCGATTGTCCCGTCCGCCAAGCGGGATATACAAATAATCCCTCAACCACCGCGACAACGTCATGTGCCAACGACGCCAGAAGTCGGAAATTGAAATCGCCCTGTACGGGGAATTGAAGTTCTGGGGGAATTCAAATCCGAGGAGATACCCAAGGCCTATTGCCATCAGGCTGTACCCGGCGAAGTCGAAATACAACTGGAATGAAAACCCGAACATCGCAAGCCACGCTTCCAGGGGAGTAAGGTTCTGATAATCGAGGAACATGGGGTCGATGTAATAGGCGATGCGATCGGCGATCAGCACTTTCTTAATCAATCCGGTTGTGAAACAAAGGAAACCAAGATTAAGGTTGTCACCGGTGATTTTCTTCGGGAGATTCCTGAGGGTTACACAGATTTCGGAATACCTGACGATCGGTCCGGCGATCAACTGGGGGAACAATGAGACGAATGCGGCGAATTCGATGAAATCGTCCGTTGGTTCAACCTTGCCACGGTAAACATCGATCGTGTAGCTCAATGCCTGGAAAGTAAAAAAGCTGATTCCGATCGGGAGGATGATATCCCAGACTTCGATAAACTCCCCGGCCCCGGCCAGTCCGTAGATGCCGTTGATCGAGTGCAGGATCAGCATGAAATATTTGAAATAGAAAAGGAGCCCGAGGCTTAAAACGAGCGCAATAACAAGCCAGAATCTTTTTCGGGGAAGACTCTCCGCCCTGGAAATCAGCCTCGCGGAGAAAAAGTTAGCCACCGAACAGGCCAGCATCAGGGTGGTGAACGACCAGTCCCAGTATCCATAGAAAATATAACTTGCGATTGTAATCCAGAGACGCCGGAGCACGTCATTTTTAATCAGCCAGAAACCGGCGATTGCCAGAGGGGCAAATACGAATATAAATATCGGTGTCGGGAATAACATATTTTGTTAATTGTCTAATTCAGAATCTGGTTGAAGATCGGACAGAAGATCGTAAAGGAGAATATCTCCATTGTTACGATCCATGTGATAGCCATCGAGGAAGTAATCAATATTGCCGCCAAAACTTCCAAGGTCGGAATAATCCCTGAAAATTTCAGTTGTTCCATTCATGGTGCCCGCGACATATTGCGATGCTTCCTGATAAATACGACCAGCCCCCAGTTCAAGGAGCCTCCGGTAGACTCTCGGATGTAAAGGCGTCATAATTGCATAAACCCTGATATTATTAGCCCTGCAGAGTTCCAGGATTTCCTCCCAGTAAAATTTACGCTCACCCGATAATCGATCGTATCGGGAAAGCACAAATTTTTTATCCGCATAGTTCTCAACCGCCCTTGCGACTCGCTGATCACGCCCCTCGGGGTTCTCCCGCTCGAACTCGATAAATCCGTCTGAGCGATATCCGACGAGCGGGTTATTTTCACCGCCAGACATCAGGAGCCAGAGCGAGGCGATCGAACTCCTGGTTTGGGCGATCGAAAATAGCCTCCCGATTTTTTCCAGCATGACCATCCAACCAGGGCTATCATTAAAATATTTCGTGTAACGTTCTATTACTTTGGCCTGCGGGTTTATGCTGGTTGTCGGGTGGAAAATTTCCGGCTCGACACCGACTATCAGAATTTCGATCGGGGCGTTGAATTCCTCGATTGCTATTCGCACAATCGAGTAAATAATTTCCGACTTGGCGTCGGGCACTCCCCACACAAAACACCGTTTTCCCGTAAGCTCCCCGACAATCTCGGGATCGAGAATTTCCACCCTCGAACTCCCGACAATCAGTGCATTAGGTGGTGGATCGTACTGCTCGAAAAGCAACAACTTTTTTTCATATCCTGTCTGCGCGATTGGATTAAACAAGCCGGTACCGTACATGGCGTATGGGTCGATAAGGAAATTCAGCAATGAATTCGCAACAAGTACAAACAAGAGGGTTACCAGGAAAAGTTTCCAGAACCGTGCAGCCAGAAATTCAGAATTTTTTACCGGCTTTGCCATATTATGTTTTATCGATCCTGTTCCTTCATGTTCAACGATTTCCGGAAAACAGGCCGGGTTGAGCCGAAGCTTTTAATGATTCCATGATCCATGAAATATACTGGAAATTATCCAGATGACATAATAAAGCCTTACCGGTTAATTTTCATCGTAATCAGCGAATAAGTCCCTAAGGAGGAGGTTGCCGTTGGAGGGATGGAAATGAACCGAATCGATGAATTCTTCCCGGCTTCCACCGAAACTCTCCACCCTGGTATAGTTACGGTAAGTGCCCCCCGCACTGCCGACAGCATCCTCAAGAAATTCAATTGTCTCCTGGAGAATCGGACGCGCGCCAAGCGAGACAAACCGGTCGATGAGTTCGTGGTGCAGGGGTAGTGAGACCGCAAACACATCAATGTCGCGATCGTTACAGAATTCAAGGAGATCGAGAAAGTATTGCTTCCGTTCTTCGGACAGATGGGTAAATTCATCGATCCCGAATCTCTCGTACGGGTAGGTCCTGACATCGTACTCAAGCCTATCCTGGACATTTTCATAAATATTGTCGGGAAGCAGCGGGAAACCGTCGGCACGGAATTCAAACAACATCTCAGGTTCACCACCGCTGATTTCCCGTCCGATTACATTAATCGATTTAATTGCCTGCTCGACAGAAAATAATCTCCCGAGTTTTTCCGAAAGAACGAGCCATTCCGGGTTCGCATCGAAATACCGGGTGTAAGCCCTTGTAAGGCGTCCTTCCGGATGGACGATCTGAGTCGGGTGAAAAATTTCCGGCTCCACTCCCACAATTACGAGTTTAATGGGCGCGTTGTATTGTTCAACCGCCATTTTGAGAATAGCGTACTCAACCTCAGCCTTTGCGTTCGGAACTCCCCACATGAAACACCGCTTGCCGGTAAGCTCGGTAATAACCTCGGGATCGAGAAAGGTCACCCTCGAACTCCCGATTACAAGCGCTTCCGGCGGGGGATCGAGTTCGAGAAACATATCGAGCTTCAACTGGTAGCGGTTGATTTCCAATGGCGGCACCAGGCCGGTCCCATAAATGCTGAATGGGTCGACAACGAGATTCAATATCGCAACAACGAGAAGGAAAACAAACAAAGCGGCCAGCATGTATTTCCAGAAAACCGGACGTGATTTTACCGGCTTGCTTATTGACTGTATTGTTGGACCGGCAGGCATTTTCAGGGTGTAACGCCAGAGTCAGCGGATCGATTCAATTTTCGAAACGATATGATCGAGTTCTTCGATGAGAAGGCGTGTTGAATTTCCATCGACTGGATTCAGCACCGGGTTGAAATCCGAATACCAGGACCTGAATTCCGCTCCCGAAATGTCCGGTCCATTACCCCCGGTCACCATCGTCCGGTCTCCGGTACCGGGGTCAATTACGATGAGAATTCCTTTGAGGCCTGTAGCCGAACCCATTTTCCATGTGTTGTAGAGGGTATATGAAACACCATCGAGCGAGTAACCCGAATCAGGTTCATCGTTGTATGAAATCCGATCATTTATGTTTTTGGGGACAACAAAAATCCCGAGATCGAAGCCCTTGGATTTTCCGATCGCGTCGATTCGGTCACGGATATTGCCCGCACCGGATTCATCGAAAATTCCGTCAGGATCGGTGAGGCTACCGGTGCGTACAGGCGGAGGGTGAAGAGGTAATTCCTCATCCGACATCTGGTAGCCGCAGTAGTAGCAGAAAATTTCCTTTTCGTCCCATACCTCGCCGCAAATCGGGCAGGGTGGGAGTTCTTCCGGCACACTGTCTTCGGGCGGTTTTTCCTCCAGGGCTTTGGATTGTGACCGCTGCAGCCAGTTAGTGACCATCATGACGAGCCATTCTCTCATCCTTCCGTCACCTCCCCTTGAGCGGGATCGGAACTCTCCTCTGGTGTTTCCTCAGCCAGGATTTTCAACGGGGATTTTGCACTGAGGACGATTCTGTTCGCGAATCCGCGTGTGCCCTCCCTGAAAGTCACCGTGAGGATCCGTTCATTCGGGACATCCATCAGGCCTGGATGGCCTTTTGGTGGGACAGGATAGCAGACCGACCATGTCTCATCGCATTTTGAACAACGGTAAGAATGTTCGCCGTAGCCGAATGTCAGGTGCGATGACTCACCGGCCACGCGACCCTTGAGTAATTTCCCGACATCCCGGCAATACGGGCATTTATTTCCTTTAGCCATAATATGTAAATGGTTTTAAATCCTCATTCTGAGGAGCATTTATCTGTCGGTAACAGTTATAAAATCCCTGATATCCTCGAAACGCCCTTCCGCTATTCCCTCCACAAGCATAATGTCCTCAATCCTCTCGAAAGCTGTGTGTGCCAGCCGGTATTCGATAATCCTGCGCGCAAATTCTTCGCCGATCCCCGGGAGAGTCTGCAGCTCATAAGTATTGGCGGTATTGATATTTACTTTTTGAGAACCCGGCTCATCAGGCTCATTTGCATTGAAATTGCCAGGTGAGATCGGTATACGATTGATTTGGACTCCCTGCGAGGATTCACCCCCGGTGTTAGAAGAACCCGATCCATCGACACTGGGAATAATTACACGCTGTCCGTCCTCAAGCAGCTCAGCCAGGTTGATTCTCGAACGGTCAGCATCGGATGCAAGCCCCCCGGCAGCTTCAACAGCATCGGAAACCCTTGCTCCTGCCGGAAGATAGATGAGTCCCGGCGATTCGACAGCACCCTCCACCTGCACCAGGATTCCGCCGGTCCCGTACGGAATGTCCTCGCCAAGTTCGACCTTGATAAGATTATTCTGGTAATACAGCCATCCCGCGTAGAGAAGCGCGATTACGAAAAAAACGAGGAGTGCGACACGTTCGTTACGGGTGATTGCCGGGGAATCGGTGGGGGGCTGTGGTGCTTTATCCGAATTGTCTGGCGAACCGGTCATCGAGGATATATTATCCTCTTTTCATGCCTGTGAGCAAGCAGGATTTGAATTATTGAACAAATGGGAATCCAAATTTTCAGCCATTTCGACCGCACCTGCCGCCTGGTAAGGTTGATTATTAATTAATCGAAAATAACGTAGCGGGTCAGGCACCTGGAAAGGTGAGGTCCGACAGATCGAAATTATCCGGCATGCTTATATCTATCCTGTCGATTTTCCATCCTCCCCCTTCTTTAATAAGGACGTACTGCATGAAAGCAATGCCTTCAAACCATACATTAGCGGTATTTCCGGAAATACTCGATTCAAGCTGCTCGCTGAGTTCAGATGCAGAAGGTTTATCATCCACATTCGTTTGAAAATCCTGGGGCATCATCGCCATGGCGGCGTCAAGGGAGCTGATGTAAAGATCATTGAAATTCCGGGTGCAATACCTTTTGGCCTTGTCAGAGTTTCCGTCGCCGATGGCCAGAAGAAATTCAGCCACAACACCCTCGGGCGATTTCGAAGCGCATCCTGCAAGTGTCGGCATAAAAATAATCAGGATGAATAGAACGAGGATAATCTTCCCATTGCGGGGCAATATTGTTTTGCTGTACATTGAATAGCCCTCCCTGAAGGGGTATTTGATGTAGAAAACTATAAGGGTAAATGTATGGGATTACAATTCGAATCGTTATATATATTTTTAAGGGGACCGGCAGCACAGTTACGGTTCAGGCGACAGTGAGGTTGAGAAGGATTTTCGGGAAATATAAATTGACAGGGCATATTTAGCATTGATGGGGACACCTGCTTTTCGACGGGCGAAAAGAGATGTCCCCTAAATAAAGAGGTTGTCCCTTTTATAGTTGAAAATAGTGGGGTTCCAGGATCGCATTATCAC
>CBDURU010000028.1:0-32439 GCA_965369865.1 uncultured bacterium
TAACAGTCAGGTTAAAGGAACCGCCACTTTTTTCAACTAAATTCGGGACTATCTCAAAAGAGGTGTCCCCAATCTTAGCTTGTCGACGCCACGCGTTTAGTGTCGTTAGTCGATGCCGACAGGAATGTCGGCGCACCTGAAAAAGGATTATAAAATGGGATTGGTATTAATCATTGTTCAGAAGGTTGAGTTTTATAACGTAAACGTCATCTGAATCATGCGACGTCAATATTTCTTCCCCACTCGTTGGGTCGGCGTCGATGCTTTCTTCGAAACTTCCGGTGATATAAATCCCGCCATGACCATCAAGCGCTACCGCTTTTCCCATTTCCTCCCTCGGTGAACCCCATGCCTTGATCCACCGGAAATTGCCGTCCCGATCGAAACTCTCAAGGAAAACATCCCCCAACCTTCCCCACGGCTTTCGGAATCTGCGCGTACCGGGGTTAAAATCAACCCTGCCCCTGTAGACGCCGATAACATACGGGTTGCAGTTTTCATCGACCGTTACCCCGTGACAGAGATCGCCGCCCCAGCTTCGTACCCAGATGAGATCACCAGCCATGTCAAATTTCCAGAGGAAAGGATCGTGAAAGGCGGTTGCCATCTCCGCATCCGGACCACCCTCGTTCCCGAAATCCCTGTCCTGCGTCCCCCCGGCAACGAAAATATTTCCATCCCTGTCGACAGCGATACCATTCGCGTCGTCCGCGAAATCATATCCTACCGCTGTCGACCATCGATAATTCCCGTCGGGTGAAAACGAGGACAGGAAAATATCCCTGATACCGTTCATAGTGTGTTCATCGGTTTCCGGACCCGGATCGAAATCGACCGTCCCGACAAACCGTCCGGTTACAAAGGCATTACTGGTGTCATCGACCGCTACTGCCGTGGCCCAGTCATGATTTGTCGAGCCCCAGGTACGTGCCCAGATGTAATTTCCTTCCGTGTCAAATTTCGCGATGAACACATCGTACATACCGTTGGAAATGTGATCTTCGATACTTACAAGCCCGGGATCAAAATTCATGTTTCTATCAAATCCCCCTACAACATAAATCTCACCGGAATTTCCTACAGCCAGTCCAAGGCTGCCGACGTAATACTCTCCGCCGAAGGTTTTTATCCAGACAAGTGCCCCGTTGGGATTGTATTTAACAAGGAAGGCATCGTCGCTCCCCCCGGAAGTATACTCCCTCGGTGAATCCGGATTTGATGAGAAATCGACTGTCTCGCTGAAAGAGCCGGTAATATAAATGTTGCCCTCACTGTCGAGAGCCATCCCGTTGGCGACCTCGTCACCCGGACCGCCCAGCGTTAAAGTCCATTTCAATTCGCCGGTGGAATCCCACTTAGAGAGAAACAGATCGAACCCGCCGTTTGAAAAGTTCAGTCCGGGGTAAACATCGCCTGTGTAACCACCTGAGACATAAACATCACCCGCATCGGACACAGCAATATTAGTCCCGATACTTCTCCCTTCCCCTCCCCAGCTATCGGACCATTCATAGGAGACGTTCGGATCACTGCGAGAGCACGCGGAAACCAGTATCAGCAGCGATACCGTACAGCACAAAACGATTAATTTTCTAACCTCTGACATACTCCTCCATCCGTGTTTAAATTCCACCCGGATATAATACACCAATCCGATTAAAAACCCTGTCGAGGGATTAGAAATACTTAGAAGACCGGGGACAGGCACTCAAATTTACCGGGCACCTTTTGTAGAATTTTCAATGTCTCTATAACCGGTAAATTTGATTGCCAGTCCCCTGATTCGAACTATTCACCGTGCACTGGGTCGGCAACCAAGATTTTAATAGTCCGATATTTCAAATGACCCAACTTCCTGAACGTTAATACAGTAGATTGGTAATGAAATTCTTGAGTCCAATGGTCGGTTTTAAAAAAGTGAAATTTATTTTTGTATAGGGGACTGGCAAACGATTTTGGTTCTGATAGTGATGAAGCTACCATAAATCTACGGGAACCAAAATCGGGTGCCTGTCCCCGGTATTGCCCATTTTTTCAGAGTAGAGTAATTTTAAATCGATAGAAATTCGGCCTTGCCTTCCGGATATCCGACGTACTTGATCTTGTTGAAAACCATACCGCTGAGAAGTTTCGGAAAGTAATCGGTCGATTTCTGGGGCATTCGCTCTCCAGCATCCGCGACCAGTTTCACTTCTTCGGTTTTGGTTGGGTTTAAAATAAACAGCGCGTTACCTTGAGGATCGTCAGAAAGGTATTTCAGGCCATCCCCAACATGCCGGTGGTACTTAACATTGGTCTGTGCCGCAAGTTTATCCGCATCAATTCCGAGAATTGTGTCGAGAAGAATCGTATGGAGGATTGTCACATCCAGCGTACGCCAGGTTTTGCTTTTCATCGAGCCGTCTTCGTTCTTTGGCGCGAGATTATCCATTACGCCAACGTCTTTCAACGTGAGAAGACAGCAGTCCGGACCTTTAAAATGAACACCGATCGCGTGAATGCCCTGTTCAGCTGCCTTTTTCACCGCCGAGGTAATATTCCTGTCGCCCGCCTTGCATGTATCGCAGGATTTTATCAGCTCGATATCGAAATACTTAGCTGTTTTACCCAGGAATTCATCCTTATTAAAATCCGGGACCGAATGAACGTACCTGTGTGTCGGCAGGACGATAAGTCCGGGATCATCCATACTGACAAGCGTCATGAGGCAATTTTCGGGAAGCTCGGTACCCTCCGCGATTGCGCCAAGCACATCGGCGGCATTCATGTAATTAACCGCGGTTTCCGTTCGATGGTGCCCGTCCGCGATAAACAGATCGTGCGGCTTAAGGAAATCCTGGACAGCTTTGATTTTCTCCTCATCGGCGATTGCCCAGAGTTTATGAGTACAGTCGAAGTCATCATGCCCGACAGCAATCGGCTCCTCGCTCCCTGCAACCGAGTCGAGGACCTTGTTAACTACGCCTTCAGGGTCGGGATAAAGAATAAAAATATGCCCGGTGTGGCATCCGGTCTCACCCATGAGTTTTAAACGGTCGGCTTTCGGGCCATCGAGTGTTTTTTCATGCGCCTTGATGTTCGTATCACGAAGGTTGACAAGTACCGTCACACCTTTTCGCATACGCGTAACACCATCGATTGTATATTCCTGGTAGTAAGGATAAATTGAAGGCGTTTCATCGCGCTTGAGAATCCCCTCTTTAAACCATGAACCCAGGAAATTCCTCGCCCGGATGTACCGGTTATCCCGCGGGGCGTCAGGCTCGACCTCAGCCTGGATTATCCGGGTGAAGTTATACGGACTTCTCTCGTAATATTCCTTAATAAGGTCGCCCTTGATTTTATCGTAAGGCTGGGTGATCACCTTATCGAGATCGACCTTGCCGGTGTAGCGAATTCCCCTGAATGGGAAAATTTTTGTCATTAGGCTGAACCTCTGTAAATTCAAACCTTACAAGAGTGCACTCTTCAGTTCCTCGATCACAGCCCCGCCGACCTTCTTACCGGCTTCTGTAGTCGAAGCTCCTATGTGTGGAGTAAGAACAACCCTTGGATGCGCGATAAGGGGATTCGCGGCATCTTTCATGGGTTCGGTCGCGAAGCAGTCAAGCCCGGCTGAGTAAACAGTTCCATCGTTGAGCGCACCCAGAAGTGCATTCTCATCGATCGTGCCGCCGCGCGCGCAGTTCACAATAACGGCTCCCTTTTTCATTTTCCCAAACTGTTCCGGGCCAATGGTCGCGCCGATTTCGGGATCGAACGGAATATGAAGCGTGATGAAATCCGCCTGCCCAAGAAGTTCATCAAGAGTAACCATCGGGACATTTTCCATCGGGGCTTTCCCTGGTTTGTAAAGTTCATCCCAGAGATCATAGGCGATACAATTCATATCAAAAGCCATCGCACGCTTTGCGATCGCCTGCCCGATCCTTCCGATCCCGATTATCCCGAGCGTTTTTCCGGCAAGTTCGATACCTTTAAGTTCCTTCTTAATCCATTCACCGTTTTTCATCGAAACAGTACCAAGCCCGATGTGCCGCGCGCACGCGATCATCATTCCGAATGCCATTTCGGCGACACTAAGGGTCGATGCGGTTGGGGTATTCCGGGTTTCGATGCCCCTGGTTTTGGCGTATTCATGGTCGATATTGTCGATTCCAACACCACCGCGGACGATGACTTTCAAATTCCCGGCTTCGGCGGCGGCATCGATCGCCGGCTCGCGGACCTTGGTGGCGGAACGGACAACGATTCCATTATAGGCTCCGATTGTCCCGGCAAGTTCTTCCGGGCTTTGGCCGATCCTGACATCGACATCGAAATAATTCTTCATTTCCTCGACAGCCGAATCGGCCATCTGGTCGCAGACCATTACTTTGGGTTTATCTGACATCTCTCCTTCTCCTTAAACAATTTAACAATTTAAAAACCGAGAATCCGGTCGATAACTCCCAGGAGTCCCAGGATATCAATCAACGTGGTATCAGCCATGTGAGCGATACGGAACGTCTTTTCCTTAAGGTCGCCGTACCCGTTTGAGATCATCGCGTGGTACTTGCGAAGATCCTCGTTAAGCTGCTTGACATTAATTTTCACCGTGCGGTTATCAATACAGGTCAGGGTTATACTCGCGTATTTTCGTTCTTCAGCGAAAAGGCTGAAACCCCGCTCGATGGCCCAATCCTGGACAGCCTCCGCCATTTCAGCATGTCTCGCGAACCGATTTTCGAGTCCTTCTTCGTTGATGATGTAATCGAGCTGTGTGTTCAGGCCAAATAAATGCGGGATCGCGGGAGTGGTCGGGGTATTCGATTTCTGGTGGCTCTTCAGGAAAACCTGGAAATCGAAATAATAGCCCTTGGCTTTTGCGTCCTTGCTTTTTTCCAGGGCTTTTTCACTGACCGCGCAGACAGTCAGCCCCGATGGCAGGCCGAAACATTTCTGCATACCGGCAATAAGGGCATCCACTCCGAGCTTTTCAAACTCGATTTTCATTCCGGCCATAGCCGAGACGGCGTCGACGCAAACTGAAACGTCAGGATAATTCTTCCAGACTTCGGAGAGTTCCTCTATCAACCCAAGAACACCGGTAGACGTCTCGTTCAGGACGAAAGTCATGCAGTCGTAATCGCCGGTTGATAAGCGATCCTCGACCATATCAGGCTTGATCGCTTTACCCCATTCAACCTCGTGGAGGTCGCAGTCGATCCCGTTGGCTTTTGTAACAGAATGCCATTTTTTTGAAAATGCGCCGTTTGCGAAATTGATGCATTTCTTATGGCACAGGTTACGGACGGAGCCTTCCATAACACCGAACGCGGATGAAGTGACTGTGAATACCGGTCCTGAGGTGTAGAGAAGTTTCTGCAGATTAGGCTGGATCTGGTCGTAAAGCTTTTTGAATTCCTCGGTGCGATGGCCGATTTGAGGAGTGGCCATCGCGATGAGATTTTCCGTGCGGACTTCAGAGGGTCCTGGGATAAAAAGTCGTCGATGATTCGTCATTTAATTTTCCTCCCGTGGAGGTAATTGATATCGGTTAGATGTTCACATAGAAAAGGGCGAAAACGATAACAGATGAATGGGGGAAAATACAACCGTTTAGGGCAGGAATTCACCTGAAATTCTTCTTTTACACAGAAAAATATTTGTGGATGAATGATATTCTCCAATCCAGCTTAACATAGGCAAATCAGGTAAAATTATTCATCCAGAATATTGATTCATTTACAAACATTTAAAAATTAAATTAAATTCAATCTGGTTGATGTCCAGTTCATGTGATACAATTTAAGACAATCAGGACCTTTTGAAAGAGGAGCAACTGGAATTTCCTCAACGGATTGATGTAATTAACCGCTTGGGATGGACTCCGGATATTTCTGGTGTCCCTACAGCAAAGTTGGCGCGATAGACGGTTTGGACCATTTAGGGTGGTGATTTATAATTTTCTCTGTTAGAGGAGGAAGCTAAAATGCGTGCGCCGGCTCAAATGCGCAATGAGATGGAAAACGGAAGGTCGGATCGTATCCAGGAACTCAAGTACTGGCTCAACCTGAAAGGGAAGTATCCAAAGTTGCTTGAGGAACTCGAAAAAGCCAGCGGTGAAGAGGGGAAAATCCCGAAAATATTGCGTTCGGAAATCCAGGAGAAAGACCTGGGTTGGATTATTGGTATGATCGGCCCGATGGATAATGTATCGTAAATCTATCGGTGGCGCTTACCTGTTTTTAATTTCTTGTCCGTGCCTGCAGAGTGTTGTAGAGGAGGCGGTAAAACTCTGAAAAACCTTGAGGAGAGTGTGATGAGGGGCATGGACAAGGGAAAACCATACACACCCCCGGTTATCAACGCCGGGGGTACTTAGATCAATTCAACAAAAAAACTGATTGGGTATATTTAGAATTGATTTACGTCGACAAGCACGTTCGACACGGAGAATATTCAGGCTTGCGGGATGGAGATGTCTCACTCAGCGTGTCGACGCCACGCGTTTAAGGCACCGGGGGTATTTTTCAGGCATGTTTCAGAGGGAGGGTATCAAAAATTCCCAATCCCCATTCTCCTGTTTCCTGAAAGTGAAGTCGATCCCGCCAATGCCTGCAACGATATTGTCACTCTCTACAATAAAACCGTCCAGATTGTAATCCGAAATACTATAATCCGGTAGGAACACGGTTATGGTTTCACTCCCCTGGTTGGCAACACCTGGTTGCGATGCTGGTACTAATGTTAAATAGGCTGGAGTTTTGCCTTGATCAACGGTTCCTGGTCCATTAAAAAAAATCTCCCGGTTCGTAAATACCCCCAGATCACCAGAAGTACCCGTTGCCTCAATCCGAATAAATTTCCGGCCTGTATCGGTTATATTCCCATAGGTTGTAAGATTGAACGCCCCGGCATGGCTGGTTTCATCGAGAATAATGACTAATCCATGGGCGATCTCATCGGACGGTTTCCACCATACGAAATGACGTTGCCAGTTTACTTCCCCATACGCAGGATAAGCGCCATTGAGATTCATAGTGAAACTTGTGTGCGCAGGTGAATCGGTCCAGTTTTCAATCGCGGCATCTTCCTGCCTGTGTTCGGCATTTTCTGAATACATCGTAAACCCATCCCAGAGGTCGTCATTCTGTTCCGGAATCAATACGTTGTGCCCAAAGGGTCCGCCATAGAAACTGTTCACTTCAGGATTTTTCCGTTCCTCGAAATCCCCACGTCCAGGGTCTGATATAAATGTCTCCCCGCCAAACGCCAGGATGAATGTCCCCTGATCGATGTGGTTATGATCCCAGCCGCCGTAGCCAGCCTTCGCAGCCAGGAAAAATCCATCCGGGTTCGTCCAGTCCTCTCGAAGCATGGTCCATTCAATTCCAGGAAAATACTGGCACGGTTCGGGTTCCTCAAATTCCCCAAGCGGCAGGTCCGGATCGAATTCAAGCATGCAGTTTACGAGGATCGCATCGAGGATTATCCGTGGGTAATCGGGATCGGGCATATATTGTTCGAGGTAAGAATCGAGAAATGGTGAATCGAAAAATGGTTTCGCACGCCAGATATATGAAAATGCCCCTCTCGGATCATTGATATTGTCACCGAAATTCACCTGCTCGGTCCCGGATGGAAGAATCCCGGCAAGCGCGAATTTGACACTTGTTTTGTACCAGTCCTCCTCGAGACGATTTGGACCGTTATTAACCCTCAGGGCATTCAGGAAAAGGAACGCATGCTGTCCCCAGCAGAAATCGAGATAGGTCAACCCTTCAATCCAACCGCCATCGCTTTCAAGTAGTTCAATTGACGATTCCAACCCGTCGTACGCGAATGCCACGGCACTCTCCCATCGAGGGTACGCATCGCCCAGACACAATGCGAGAATCCCAACCGCCGAATGGTGCGCGACATAATAATTGGAATGCGGAGCTTCAAACCAGAACGGTATCCGTGGGTTTCCCCGGATATGCCAGATAAGGCCGTCAAGAACTTCGGACAGGCGATCTTCAATCACCGCTTTTTCACCGGGTGAAAGTGAATCGAAAATCAGGTCGTAACAAAGCCCGACAGTATATGCCAACTCGATCTTGTAAAAATTCGCGCTCTCAGAATGCCGCTGCCATGGCGGGAACCTGCACTCGTTCAGGATCATATCCTTCGCCGCGTCGAGGTATTTCTCATCACCGGAAATTCTCCACGCAAGAGCGAAATACCCTGGGTAGACAGTATCTCCCTGTATTGGATCGATAAGGTACTCCTCGTAAAACCGTTCGGCTACTGTCATCAGGAGCTTGAATTTAGAGGATTCGGGATTAACGGTTAAGATTTCAATGGCATCGATCGACGACACAAGCCTCGGGTGCTCGAGAAGTTCCACTTCTACCGGCTGGGAAGGAGGGATAGCAACTATGGCAGGCGGCGACCAGGTCGTGAGGTATCTCAGGACCACTGTTATCAGCCCGATAACCACCGCGATAGTAACGCAAGCTCCAAGAAGAACCCGAAGCCATTTATAACGCTGGCTGTCAGAATCAAAAGTCATGGTGTAATTATACAGGAAGGAATCCCGGCTTCAATCTATTTGCAGGAGGGATCGCCAGATCGGAGCTCATCTCTCAATATGCATAAATACTCACTGCTGTCCAAGATAATCTGATTTTTGGACAAGGTTAGCCCATAGGATAAGGCATTCGGACGGGCAGATCACATTTTATGGGTAGAGTTCTGCACGAATGGCTGGTTTTTCGTTGGAAGTTGGAAGCGATTGTCATATGAAAAACTCGACCGCAGGATGCGGTCGGCACTTGCTATCCGATAGCTGGAAGCTAACGGCACTTGTTATCCGATAGCTGGAAGCTAACGGCACATAGGGGAAATCCTTACTTCAAACCATTTGAGGAAATTATATTTTGGACACGAGTGATAAATACTATAAAAAAAATTTAACTTTGATATAATATAAATTTATATATATCGCTGGATAGAGCATAACGCACTCATGTCAGTGCGACAAATTCGCGTGAATAAGGAGCAGGAAAATGCCTTCAAAACTAATCGCTACCTTCTATGCATTTTTAATACTGGCATTTATTGTGTCGGGCTGCAGCGGCAATGCCGCAATGCCATCATCCGAGGAGGACCTTTCACCTAATATTATCAACTCTCAATCTGATAGCCAGGGACGCATGCTGCTTGGATATTACAATCTTGTGATTGACACCGAGACAGAGGAAATCGAGATTGTACCCATCAGAAACACCGATATCCACCTCAACCTTACTAACATCATGAATGCGACCATGGGAATGAAAGTCCAGGTGATTCCCGGGGAGAGCGATTTTCCGACCGGCCTTGTCGTTTTCGATATGACATTGACGCATCCGTTTCCGGCATCGGAAACCCAGTTCTCCGCGTTCGACATGAGAGGAATAATGATGACGCCGGGATCGATGAATGTGGACGGACTTTTTTTCGCCGACCATGACGAGACCAGGGTTGAAAATGCCGACGGATACACGCGCTGGTGGAACCCAACTGAATTTACGACTCCGGGCATATTCGGTTATACCGATGGCATAATCGCTACCGGTACGAGCCTGGAATTAACCGCGACCGTGAACCCGTACAAACTCTTCGCGGATATTCTCTACCCGAACAGTAATCTTTCCTGGCCGTCCTATAAACCACTCACCGACCCGGATGGCCGCGCAATATTCTCAGCCGGAGCCGCTAATACAAGGCGTTACTACATGAGGTTCGAGATGGCACCGACCCCCCAGCTTGTTTTTGGCTATGCTATCGACTGCTGCTGGGATATCCCTGTTCCCAACCCGCCAGTTAACGTTCCGTCGGATTTTCCGATGACCGCTAACTGCAACGAACCATGGCGTGTCTCTATGGTAGCGACCGCCAACAGCCTTTATTACGATAAGGAATCCGGATTCGGCGGGGGGATTTTAAGGTTAAAAATCAATGTCCATGACTGGCAGGGCAGGCATAACGGCAACACAGTAGCGGAAATTGCGAGTATCAGGCTGATGTCTCCTGATATACTCCCGGTGGTGGAAATACCTCCTGTTTTCATAGGAGAGGACGAGTACAGGGCAATGTATATATCCCACATGACCTCAACGTTTAACCTCACCCGAAACGGCATTCACCAGGTGATCTGCGAAGTAACATCGTCCGATGGAACCACCTACAAGCAGGCCGGACAACCGGCACCCGAGGTCCCTGTGTCGGCTTTTAATGTACTGGCGTTCGACGTACCGAATCCCGAATGTTTTGTGGACACGAATAATACGTGGGCGGAAGCGGAAGGTGTTGGTCCGGGAGATATCATCAACGGGCAGCTCTGCGTATCAATCGATCCCGAAGATTACTATTTTTTCACAGTACCGCAGGGATATGAGCCGCATGGTGAGATCAGGTTGTACATCGATCAGACCACGGAACTTACCCTTCACGATTCGGCTCACAACAAGCTCCTGGATTCATGGCCTACGATTTTCGGGTACGATTACCTTGCAATTGACTCCATCACGCTCATTCCCGGTGACTACTACATAAAATTGAATAATACGTTTGGTGCGATTCCAGCCCCATACCTTCTCGACTGCGATATCGAATATATTAGCGTAATCCCGAATCCTGTAGAAATAACCCCTCCTGTACTCTATGTCGAAGCACAAACGGTCTACCTTCACGGCAATTACGCGTTTCTTTTCGGTTGGGAGGGATTCTGGGTTTACGATGTGACGGACACCACGCTGCCTGTGCAGGTGTACGCGAATACCGATGTACAAACCTATGATACGGCTTTTCATTACCCATACGCTTACTATACAAGGAATGGTGAAACTCCGTTCGATCAGGATATCCACCTGATCGATTTCTCAAATGTCAACGCTCCGGTTGTACATGGCATGGTTGTCGATTTATCTTACAAAATCGGTTGCATAAAGATGAACTCGACTCATCTGTATACAGGCCAGAGAGGGGAGTTGCCCAATCAACTTATCGCTTATGAATACATATCGAGTCCCGCGACACCGACACAGGTTGGTGTAAAGGATATTGGCACCAATTCATTGTGGCATATGAGCCTCATGGATCCGGAAGGACCGGTTACCAGGGTTGTTCTGGCAGCGGACCACGATCTTTACTCCATTGGTGTTGAGAATCCCGGAACAATGACCACCGACGGTACTTTTACAATACCTTTTGGCATGAATCACTCGCTTGTGGTCGGCGGGTCATATGTGTACGTGGGGAACGACAAAGATTACATGGGAGACGGCTGGCTGGGTGTGTACGAACAGACACCGGGCGGACTGGTTGAACTCGGATGGGGTGACATCCTGGGCGTCCCGGATCACCTGGCTGTTGCAGGGAATTATGTATATGCAGGCAGCAGGCAGGCTGGGATCCAGACAATCAATATCGTAATACCTTCGACTCCTGTCTCCGTTGATACAGATGTTCTCGTAGACTGGGGAGGCGATATCGATATCCTCGGAGACACCCTTGCCACCACTCCGTCGGCTGCCGGCATGCACCTGTTTAACCTGGCAAATCCCGCGAACCCGATAATGATGACCCGACTGCTTACGGTTAACAACCCACAAAGTATAGCAAGTGTCGGAGATTACGTATATGTTGTTCAGAATTACCAGGACTATGGTGAGATCGTCCTGCTCAATATTTCTGATATGAACAACATACACGGCCAGGCGGCTTATACCATTACTACCCGACTGTACGATATTTTCAAGTACAATAATATACTGATTACATGCGGTCAGCGCGAGTTCCTGTTATGGAACTGCAGTACACCACCATCTATTTTATTATACGGCCTCACTTCTACAGGCCCGGCAGATAGAATCAGGTCGGCCGTCGCGACAAAAAATACTCTCATACTTGGAATGTCAATTGATGCAAGTCCCAATGGGAGATTAACGACATACAATATTACAAATCCTGCAAGCCCTGTTTTTGGATCCAGCCAGGTCACGGCGGATGAAATTGAGAACCTTTCGGTATACGGAAATTATCTGTATGCCTCTATAGACCAGACAATGCAGGTTTTTTCGATCGTCGATCCGATCAACCCGGTAGCGGGTGCTTCATACCTTGCGGTTGAGGAGATCATGGAACTCGAGAATAATAACCTGAATTTATTCGTCGGGATGAACAACAGTATGGATATCTTCAGCCTGGCCGCTCCCGCTACCCCATCCTATGTTAATACTCTGTCGTATGCACCGGGCGAATATCTCACGGAGTTTATTATTGACGGCCAGTTCGCTTATCTCCAGGGCCGATACAAACCACTGTATTACGCTTTCCTGTATCCCAGCGACAGTGTTTTGATGGGTGAATCAATTCTGGAGCCCAATGGGTACTGGCTCTATGATTCTGAAATTTATGATGATTATTACTGGGAAGTGAACGGATCAACAGGTTTGAGAATTCTGGATCTGTATTGATTTATCACCGGTCAGGTTTTTATAACCAAAATCGAATTAGGAATAATTAAATTATAAATCCGATACTGCCAAAGAGAGGATAAAATTGCTTAGAAAATATTTCCTGCTAACTTTGATGTCCCTTAGCGTGATCGCCATTCAGGTTTCCTGTAACAGCAATCCCGCATTCCCGGGCAAACCGGGGGACACCGGTGAAAACTCCACGTCCGATATCACGGTTTCCTCACGCAACCTGATCGGTTCAGGATCGATGGTTTTCAACAAGGAAACCGGTGAAGCGGAGATCGTTCCTTCCCGGACAGGCGACGTACATGTCAACATCACAGGATTAATAAATAACACGATGGGTTTGTCGCTTGTATCTGTCCCTGCGGAATCCGATCCACTCAACGGTCTGTTCGTACTGGACATGATGATCGCCCACCCATTACCCGGAAAGACGCAGTTCTCGATATTCGATGTAAAGTTCATTCTCATGACACCGGGAACGCTGGCGATTCCGCCACTGATTTTCGCAGACATCGATGAAACAAGGCTTCTGCACCCCGATGGATACACTAGATGGTGGAATCCGACCGAATTTACCACTCCCGGCGCACTCGGTTATATAGAAGGGGTAATTGCAAATGCCACTCCGGCAGAGCTGACTGCAACCGTAAATCCGTATAAGCAATTCGCAGATATCCTCATGTACAACAGCTCACTCGGTCCGATGATCAATGAGCCTTTCGACAGCGACCTCGGGCGCGGGGTATTTCGCGATAGCAGCACCAATACTCGAAGGATGTATTTTCAGTTCCCGACCACCCCTGCTCTCACGGTCAAGATCGGCTATGCAATCGACTGCTCATGGGATTTCCCGGATCCGATTCCGCCTGGTGAGATCCCGGACGATTTTCCGATCGAAGCAAACCAGCCTGAGCCGTATCATATTTTTATCCAACCATATGTCAACACATTGAACTACGATACCGATACTGGGATCGGTGGTGGAATTCTGAAATTAAGAATCAACGTTAGTGATTGGCAGGGTCAGGCAACAGGAAATATCGCGGATGAGATTAACACGGTGCGAGTTTTCTGCCCTGATCTGTTTACCGGAGGAATTAGCGCTGTATTTCTTGAAGAAACAGCCACCAAGGCAAGTTATCTTGTCGACCTGGCAGGACTTACAACGGTTACGGAAGCAGGTGAAGTGCTGCTGGTCGTTCGGGTAGAATCATCGGACGGTTCCACCTACGTACAGGGAGCAGCGGACGGTCCCGACGCTCCTTTATCCTCATACCATGCCACGCCAATTGTCATCCTGGATCTGGAATGTTATGCCGATAACAACAATGATTTTTCTGAAGCATATACCATCGGTTCATATGGTTTGACAACGGACAAAGTCTGTTACCCCGACGACGAATTTGATTATTATTATTTCGATACAGCACCAGGATTCGATCGTAATGGCGAGATAAGGTTAACCGCCGATCACCTTGCTACACTAGGCTTTTACGATGGCTCCGGACACCTTTTAGCAATGACCGATACAAGCAGTGGGACGGGGATTATTGTCCTTGACGACCTGCCGCTTATGCCTGAGGTGCTTTACATTGAGATTAGCACGCAGGTCAGCACGCAGGTGGTTCCATACTTACTTGAAATTTACACAACGGCGACAAAGGTCACACCCGATATCCCATCGCTTGAAATAACGCCGGAAAATCTGTTCGCCAAGGCTGACAGGGTCTACCGCACGCATACACATACGATCCTGACAAGCTGGATGGGTTGCTGGGTCTATGATATCCATGATTACACTTATGAACCGGAAATGGTGTTCGACTCAAGGTGGGACATCGGCACAGATGGCAATATTTTCGGCAGCAGGCTGTATTTCATGGAGAACACCATCCCGGCCGGGGCAGTAATTGACCTGATTGATTTTTCAGACCCGGCGAATCCTGTGCTGTATGAATCTGTGTACTCAGGCATAATCGGGATGAAGGGAATCGCGCTGACCCAGACCCACATGTTTGTTGGCGCCCCCCAGGTCATTGGAACAGATGTGACAATCTTCCAGTACAGCGGACAGCCGCATATGCCTGTCGAAGTAGCATCGATCGATCATGCGAACCAGCCCGAAAAGCTCGATATCATGTATTCGAGTGGGAAAACCATTTTAATTGTCGGCGGGAGTAATAAAATTATCGCCTTTGATGTTACCGATCTCGAAGCGATAACCGAGGTGGGATCGTACGACCGTCCGCCAGGAGTTTTTACGGATATGTACGCTTCGTTTCTTAATGTAATCTTCACTATTTATAACACGTCCACCAATAAAGGCTATTTATATATCCTTGAATATACCGGTTTCGACCTCGTAGAAGCGGGCATGATAGAACTTCCCGGCGAAGCGGAGAGTGTACAGACCTGGTCGCAGAATGCGTTTATCGGCGATGGCCCTGAAGGTTTAACAATCTGCGATTATTCGGATCCCGCCGATATCCAGATCGATTCGACAACATACCTTGGCGCCGACGCCATGGATTTATCGATACTCGGGGACATACTCAACATAATTCCTGTAAACTCCCCAATGCAGGTCTTTGACGTCGGTAACACAACCAATCCGCAGTTCAAATCGGAGCTTCCCGTAGTAAATAACCCGCGAAAGGCTCTCGTGAAGGATGACTACTTACTCATCCATGACTGGTCCGGTTATACGCACACTATAAAGACTGTCGATATTTCCGATCCTCTGAATGCATTTCTTGCCGGCAAGTTCCCACTGTCAGACTGGATGAGGACCATGGCAATCGAGGGAGATATCATGGTGGCGTGCAAATCGTACGGGTTCCAGATTCTGAATGCATCCGATCCGGCAAATTTATTCGAGCTGTATTCCGGATCATATTCAACAATTCCAGTCGCATCGAGTATTCACGGTAATACGCTGTATATCACCTACGATGCAGCGAAGGTGTTGATTTACGATATTACAAATCCATCATCCCCATCCTACATGGCAAATTACGATTTACAGAATAAAGCAACCGGGTTCGCCTACAGCGGTATATACATGTATTTATCCACTGGTTCAGGTGTCGATACTTACAACATTTCAAACCCGCTCGCGCCTGTGTTTATGTCGCATTATTCAACGACCGAAGTTGTGAAGGAGATGGTTGCCCAGGGCCATAAGCTTTATCTGGCCACAACCACCAGGCTTGAAGTTGTAGACATAAGCAGTCCGGGATTTCCAAACTATGCCGGGGCGGTTGTGGTGAATCCGACTATTGATATTACACAGCTCGTGGTGGATGGCCAGTACGCGTATGTCCAGGGCAATACATCGGCGGCATATGCGATAGCGGTATTCCCGTACGACAGTCCGAGTGTGGTTGGGGTGTTATATGACCCGTATTTCCTGTCGTTTACGCCGATCACTACTGAGCTGGTATTGAAGGACGGGATACTCTACGATATGAATCAGATAACAGGAATCAGGGCGTTCGATCTGTATTGAGTTCTATTGGATATTTTGCGCACTCTGTTATCCAGATCAGACAATTTAATCAGAGGCGCGACCGTCAGGGAGTGCGTTACATTTGGATGGGCTTAGCAAAAAACCCCGCCATGGCAGACGGGGTTAATTAATTCCCAGGATTTATAAAACCGGTTTGATACTACCTTTAACAATCCGGCGTTGGTTTAAGGTCCGGCACCTCCGACCAACGTGTTCCACGCCAGTGGCACATCCTGCAGCAGGAACTGTACACGTCCGATAAACAGGCTGACACGAGCCATGACCGTATATCCAAACGATGCACCGAATGCAATCATGATGAACCAGATACCGATGTTCCCAAGTTGTCCGACCACTCCCTTATGCTCAATTGAGAAATAGAAGTA
The DNA here is from genome assembly GCA_965369865.1 of uncultured bacterium. Lineage (GTDB taxonomy): Bacteria > JAJVIF01 > JAJVIF01 > JAPKYR01 > JAPKYR01 > JAPKYR01. The sequence goes on from CBDURU010000028.1 coordinate 16,392, forward strand.
GAAGAGGACAGCGATAACAGCGATGAAAATAACCCACAGGCCGAAATTAGCAAGTGCGACCTCGCCAGTGCTCATTCCCGTTGTGTCCTGTACCCAGAGCACAGTGATGGTTGAATGAAGCTGCTCCATGATATTTGCACTCAGAATTGCGGGAATTGCGAGACCGGCACTACTACCGATTGTGAAAGCCATAGGAGTACGGCTCAGCCACCCAACCTGCCGTATGAATCGGGCAAGCATGAGTAAACCCAGTATCATCGGAATTATTATCACGAAATCGTGCTGTCGGAAAAGCGGGTTGTAAAATTCAGGCAACAGCACGTTCCACCACATGAGGTTGAGCATGTATCCAACTGAAATACCGACATACAGATGTTCACCGAATTTATAGAAAAAGTTATCCTTGTAGAGGAAAGAGAACATCATTAACGTTAACGCGGCACCTATAAATATTCCTATAGATTGTGCAATTGTCAGTACCATTTTATCTCCCCCTCTTTTTAGTAATAAAGAACAAGATATTGGAAATTACAACAAAAAATATTATTAGCACGTGCACAGATGACTGTGCTGTCATACCGGCAAGTGCTTTGCCGGGATGTCCTGAAAGCTGTTCATATTCTGCGGCACCCTTCAATCCACCCATCAGGCCGTTAATCTGGCCCGTGTTCAGGAATGGATAATACTGTGTCGCGGATACCGCCGTACATCCGGCGCCCATCAGAAAGTGATACCTCTGGACCCCGTAAGCGACCCACCAGTCGATTGTTGATCCGGCGGCAAGATCGATTACATAAGCCAGGTCAGTCAGGGTATCAATGCCTTCCATAATGGGCATATTGTTGGTTGAGTTTCCTCTGAAATCCGATGGGAATGTATTCTGGAGATTAATTCCAGCCTGAATAATGTTGTACGCACCGCCAACTTTGTACCCATAATTTATATAATCAACGCCAGATTCGATGTCGTAGATTGGAAGGTTCGTTTCAGGATCGATATCCGCCTCAACATCATCAAAAGCACGCCCAATTAAAGCGGCGCCATTTGGCCACATCGTCCACGAAAGTATCTTCAGTTTGCGGTCAAAACAATGTCGATACAGCGCTAATGTCATGGGATATAATTCAGCCTCACTTGCTGGATCATAATCACACACGATCATAACAACCGATCCTTCGGGCAGACCTTCAATCGTGTCATATATGGATTTGACGGCCGGACTTGTATCCACTGGAAGTGAAACGCCAATGGCTACAGGAATGATAACCGACAGCGCTACTAAAATGAAAATCCAGCGTCTGTCCAGTTGCTGAGCAACGTCCATCCAGTTCTTTTTCTCGTTCATCATTCAGCACTCCCTCCCATGTAAGTTCTTTCAATACCAAAGATAATGCGAAGCGATGTAGCGATCGCTCCAAGTCCAATTCCGATCATGATACCGCGTTGCGCAGCCATGTTGGGATAGTTCAGTATCCATTCAGTCAACCATGGAAGCAGGGCGACTTCGCCGTCAAAAGGACCCCATGGTATTAACATTGTTCCGATTGGAACCCTGCCGAGCATAATGATAATAGCTGTTATCAGGAGAACTGTCGCTTCCCTGGTTCTTGCCCTGAATGCCCGGTAAGCCGCGGACGAGATATAGAATGCAAGGATAGAGAACATAGTTGCCTGCATCGGCGCAAACATGTAGGAATACATCCACATGAATGGCGCCTGCTTCTGTATCTGGTATGGAGTCCCATCCGCCATGACCAGCTGGGTGGGATCGGGATTGGACATGCCCCACTTGAGCCCGACGAATGCCATCACTACAAAACCAACATAGACAACTACTGAGAATCCCCAGCCTTCCACTTTTCTCCGGAGTTTGTGGTAATGATGGTTCAGGAGTGAGTAGATACCAAGAAACATGGTAAAACCTGCGATGATCCTGTTCCACTGGGCAATATCCTCAATGAAATTGTTCGACATCCTGGTTGGGATGTAAAATGTAATGAACATTATTACACCCATAAGGAAGGCGATCGCGATAGGTAAATGTTTTTTTAATATTTGCATAATGTGCCACCTTCTAGAATGCCTGGAAGAGCTGTTGTATAAATTCGACGTTGGCACAAATAAGAATCGTGCCGACCAGAGTCATTACCATGAAAACCAGTTTGGCAAGATCCTGGCCCTTAAGTGAACCAACAAGCAAAGGCTCACGACTAAGGTACGCACTGGCGGCATACAGCTCCTCTCCAATTAATGTGTAATCGCACGCAGTAATAAAGAACGGTAACTGCGCCTGAGCGTCAGTCCCGGCAATCTGGATCGCCCCAGTGGAAGCGCCGGTTTCAGCAAGCAGCAAGCTTTCAGCGTAAAACATTCCCATCAAGAAAATCGTCGCGGGTTTTTCACGAACCATAATTCCGTTGACCGCTGCCGCGTATGCGAACTGGTCATCGGTGATAAAGAAGCAGTCGTCTTTGTTGTAAGCATCAGGCCGTCCTGCGTCAACATAGGCTTCCTGCAGGACTTCCTGGCATACCGCCATAATAATCGGATCACGATGAGGGTTAATCAGACGACTATCGTAATCAGCGACCTTTCTCGCGACCTGTCCGAGAATATTGATACTCGCAATTGTCGCGATATCCGAAATGTAGCCAAGACCGGTTGTGTACAGTATCGGGCGTCCCATCTCTGTTGCACGGCCAATAGCTTCCTCGACATGGTCCAATCCTGCGATACGCCTTAAGTACAGGCTGGCACCCCTCCTGGCCATGAAAATATAACCCATAACCGCCAGCAAGATCATGAGTGCCCACAAGAAGTTGTTTGTGCGTGACCAGTTCCAGCCGTTTTGACGGGCGATTACCGGACCAACCATATTTCCGATTCCCCATTCAGCGGGCGGCAGGTCAGTGCCCTCGGGGAGCTCATAACCGGTCGGAACCGCATAAAGCAGAAAATAATGGGGGTCACGGTTATCCGGCCTGTCTGATTCAGAACCAGATCCGTTAATAGCTTCAGCTACATCATCGCCTATTGGCATACATGCCAGAACGACAGATGAAATTCCTGAAACATTGGCTGTGAACTGGATCCAGGATGACTTTGTTATAGAGGTTTTTTCCGGTGACCATGGTGCGGTTGCTGTGTATACATTGGCCCAAGGTTCATCGCCCGACGCTTCTTCATCATAGTGAAGCTGGACCTTCTCACCACCAATCGGGGCAAGCTGGCAAAATACCATGACGCCGGAATAATCCGTCAATCCCTCATCGTAGACACTCACAGTCATCACTACCTGAGAAGGATCTTCTTCATCAGTGACTATTAAGTAGTCATAAATACCTCTGGCGGGATAGGTGTTAGTATTTTCAATGTAATGTTCGTCTGCCCCCTTGTTGTTTTCTGACAGTAACATCCCAAATTTCTGCGGAACTTCCCAAATGTAGGATGAATCAGATGCAATCGATCCGGCTTGTCCCCACGATCCGTCTTCACCGGTACCTGATTCGAATGCCCAGTATTCATAATCCGGGGAATCAGAATCCGATCGTGCAAACAGGAGGTTAAATGCACCGCCTTCATCATTAGCGCGATCCTCGACCCTGAATTCACCTTGTGTCTGGAAGTTCCATTCATAGACTGGCTCCGGTTCTTCAATTTCAGGAATTTCCAGAGGAACTTCATCACCAGTAGTAGTCCCATCAGCCGTGCCGCTCAGGTCGATAGAAACCGGTTCATCTGTAACAGCATCTTCGGTTTCAACGACCGTGGTTTCGGATTCATCAGCTTCCGCATCGCCGGGTGCTTCTGCGTCCTGCGCCATCACAATTACAGGCAGCAGCAGAAGCAACAGGAAAAACACCATGGCGAGCCATTTTAAACTGCCATTCCTGGGAATTTTTTTCATGTGCACTCCTTTTTTATTCGCTGGTTAAACCCAACGAGAAAGTGTGTACTTGTATGTGAAAAACCAGCGGTTCCTGTCGCCGGTTTGTAATTAGTCCTCGATAATCTCCACGTTCGCACGCGGGACAACGAAATCGGTGCCGTCGGCAAGGGTAACTTCCATAACACGGACCTTTGTCTCCGATTCCATTTTCATCAACTCTGGAATGAGTCTCTTAACCTTACCGAGTTTCCCGAAGTTCGGTTCGCGAATGATCCTCACCGGGTCGCCGCCCTTTACCCCGTCTTTTGCCTCAACCTTCGATTCTACTTCCGAGGCCAGTTGCTCTTTTGTCAGGGGGACAATAATTTCCGGACGTATTACCCCGGCACGAATCTGGGTCGCGCCTGAGATCGACGCTTTGAAACCTTCACGTTCTTTCAGGAGATTAAATGTGCGGTGGGCCATGTCGATCCGTCCGAATCCCTCCGTGATTATTATAGTCACCCCGAGGTTTTCATGGCCGGTAATCGCGACACCAAGGTCGTATCCAAGCAGCTCTTTCAGATCACGGTCGGACATCCCGGCTGCGATAATACCCGCGACACCGATCTCGATAGCCTTCCTGATGGTCTGGATTCCGACATAAGAACCCCCGATCACAACTTTGCCCTTGTGTTCCGGTTTGATATTTTCCGGCTTCAGTTCCTTGGACGGTCCATCGACCGCAACGGCAATTACACCGTTGGTCTCTCCACCCACACCGAAAATTCCCTGGATGAAGGTCGCGGTTGTCCTGACTTTCACGCCTTCTTCCGGAATAACCTCGACAACCTTTCCCTCGATATATGCCTTTACGGTTACCGGCAGTGGTGGTTCGCGAAGGTAAACCTGGCCGGTTACCGGATTTGCCTTTTCTACAACCCCATCTATTGGCGATTTAACCTTGCCAGCCAGGAATTTCAAAAATGGCAGTAATGGGATTCCCTCCGCGATAACTTCGTCCTTTTCCACCTTTTCCCCCGGACCTTTAACCATTAGGTCCGGCACTTCATCCGCCTCACATCCAAGCTGGCCTATGACGTTAACAATCGTGACGGAGCCAGGAAGCTCTGTTTGCGCGACAATTGTCTCGGCATTAACATGATCGCCGACCTTGACATCAACATCTCCCTTGAGCGGGAGGATACGCTCTTTTGTAATTTCAGCCTGTTTTGTAACTCGTAGTCCGGGAGCATACGCGTGTGCCATGATTATGTACCCCCCTTTCTTTCCGGGTAAGCGTCGAAGGCTTTAGACCATCTTTCGAGTTGTCTCACCCTTTCCTGGAGGTCCGGATGGAACTTCAACTGCCGCCCCCTGGCGTCAAGTACAATACCGACCATGCCGCCATATATTTCCCCCTTCACAGTTTTACCTCGTCCATAGCCCATATCGAGGCTCCGCGACGGGTGTATGGTCGCGGTACCCTTAAGTGGAATCCCCTGTTCATTAAGACCGTAGGGAATCAATTTGATCTCACCGAACTGCATCTCGCCCTCATGGGTTTCGCCGGTGTCAAGGTCAAGTTTATAGGTGAATGCCCGGTTCCCGAATTTTATTTCACCCCTGGGGGCGAAACAGGTCCCGAGGTAGACGATACAGTCCTTTTTGAAGACTTCAGTAGCAGCCTTCTCGTGAACTTCGGTTAAAACCCCGAGATGGGGCATCATGAAGATCGAGTCCACCGCCAGGCGGGTGGTGCCCTCAGGCTGAAACGCGTCGATAAGCATCATCATCGATTGTGCACGCCTCGGTGCGTGGCTCATTACGCCGCCGGAACCAACCAGCAGGTCGAGTTCCATCATCTTGATGAGTGTTCCACCGCTGGATTCCTGGTCGAAAGCATCCGCGATATCCCTCTGTTGCTGGATTCCCTTGAGGCCCACCGCGAGTAATTTATGCTGCTCGAACGCAAGCCTCAAAGCCTCGCGCGCAAGTCCCTGCTCGATTATCAGTTCGTCCAGGAGATGTGGGATCGTTGTTGGACGGATCATCTTGTTCTTGATCCGGTTGCGAAGGTCTTCCTCGTCAATATCGAACGACGCCCATCGCATGACGTTGTCCAGACCGGCTTCTGCCATTACATTCGATACCGAATAACTCATACCGAGGTTCGCGGACACCGATCGGTTGAAAATCTTCTCCCCATCCACCGTGAAGTTGCTGAATACGTCGGTGGTCGCCCCTCCGATATCAACGCCGATTACATTGATCCCTTCCTGTTCGGCAATCGTTCGAATTATCAACCCGACCGCGGCGGGAGTAGGCATTATCGGCGCCGAAGCCCATTCCATCAGCTTGTTATAACCCGGCGCCTGGGCCATGACATGTTCCTCGAACAAATCCTGTATTTTCTTGCGTGCTTCCCACGGATTTTCTTCCTCGAGTGTCGGACGGATATTCGAGGTAATGGTCAGCGCGAATTTTTCGCCCAGATTTTCCTTAATGATTGGGATCGCTTCCTGGTTGCCGGAAAAAATTATTGGCAATTTGTAGGAAATCCCGAGACGAGGCTTTGGGTCGGCTGCCACGATCTGGTCGGCGATATCGACAACCTTCGCGACATCCCCGCCATCGGTACCGCCGGCAAGGAGGATCATGTCCGGACGAAGCCGTCGAATCAGCTCGATCCTTTCGTGCGGAAGCCGCTTATCGTTGATCGCGAGCACGTCCATAACGATCGCGCCGGCTCCAAGGGCCGCGCGTTCTGCCGATTCGGCGGTCATCTGCTTGACCACCCCGGCAACCATCATCTGAAGCCCCCCGCCGGCGGATGATGTCGAGATATAAACATCGCAGCCGGAGCCGTCTCCATTCGACGGATGGATTATTTTTTCGCCATCGAGGAATTTCCTTCCGGAAAGGTCCTCGATTTCACTTATAGAGTTGAGGACGCCCTTGGTAACATCCTCGAACGGGGCCTCGACAGTCGTCGGAGCTTCTCCACGGAAGGTCTGGCGGTACTCGTCGCCGATCTTCTCGATCAAAATTGCTTTTGTCGTTGTTGAACCACAGTCTGTGGCCATGATTACTTTAAGGTTCGGGTCATTCTTTTGAAACATTTAGCTACTTGCCTTTTATAGGCTTTCATCAATGTAAGCCTCGAGAAACCCAACTAGTTTTTCGATCGAGGTGCGTTTTTCTAATGTTCGCACAAGACGTTCATGCGTGGCTTTCGGACCCATGAACCGTTTTAGAAAAGTTTCCACCGGTTTCAGGGTCAGGGCGAATTCGGTCATCTGCAGGAGGTTAGCTCCTACAGTATTCAAGGGCTGGTGAAAAAGGAGAAAAGGGATAGCGGCAGCGGATAATTTGCGTTTATGGATTCTCTTCGCAACATCCCTGAGAAGCTCGATTTCATCCTCGAGGAGCTGATCCGATTTCCCTCCGACAGCGAAGGCGTGACGAAGCTTGTCCTTTAAGCTTCCTTGAGATTGAATAACTTTTTCCTCGTTTGATGCCATTTTCAAGTCTTTGATTCCGGTTGTTCTTGATTGGCTTCGATGTCGGCTTTCTGAATTTTTATAATATGACGACCAAGGAAACCGATTACATCCTTGCGATTTCCTTTATCGAAACGTATGTAATTTCCCCTGAATGAATCGAGTGCTGTCAGTTTCCTGAAAGGCGACAGATGTACTCCATCCTCATGGGGATAAAATGCCTTATATTCTTCCCAACCCTTGAAGGTCCGAACTCCAAGGAAAATAACTTCGAGTCCCTCACCGTTCATAAAGTAACGCGTCGGAAATATATACGGCGCCATCGCAACAACCAGGAACACGAAACCGATAATAGCCAGCCCACCATAGCCCGTCCAAGACCAGACACCATAACAGGTAGCGATAATAATCGCCACAAGCAGCAAAGAACGCCACGCATTCTCGGTCAGCGGGTGAACCCGCCACCGGATATCCCCTTCAGTTTCCAGCGGATTCTCCGAAGCCATAGCGGGTGTCACCAGGGTATACAACATCACTTCTCATGGCTATTTGCCATAGAACCCGGCAAACTTATCATAATTGGCTAATCCGGGCAAGTATCCGACAGTTTATATTGCAAGGTTTTATATTAATGAATTCATCAATGCTCATTCCGCACCTTAAACCACGCCTTCGACAGTCGTTAACTACCCAGGTTCCATATTTTCCAAGAGACGATGGAAACTACATTATTTTCATGAAGCCCCTTAAGATGAGCATCCAAAAGGTCTATAATCCCCTGACATCCCGGCATTTTAACTTTCAAGCAACCGGCCATTAAATATGCGAATCTCCAGACCCATAGCCAACGCCCTGAGACTCTCAATTATTGAGGGTTCGCTGTTCGGGGTTTACTGGAACATCATGCTGATCATAGTGGTAAACGGTCTCGCGGTCGTGTTAGGCGCAAATACATTCCAGTTCGCGGTTCTCAACAGCCTGCCCCTCCTGAGCCAGGTTTTCGGCCTTCCCGCCGCGAATATCATGCAGACGAAAGATGTCAGGAAACCCCTGACTTTGTGGGCTGAAGGCATAAGCCGCACGTCGTGGCTGCTACTCCTGTTTGTAGTCATTCTCCCGGAAGACCAGAACCTGAAAATCTGGTTTGTCATAGGAGTGACGGCACTCAGCAACATAACTCATTCATGGGGGGTCCTCGGATGGTTATCCTGGGTATCCGATCTTGTCCCGGAGGAAATCAGGGGGATTTATTTCGGTGCACGTAACGCGATCTGCGGCCTGATCGGACTGATCGGCCTGACATTCGCAAGCAGTTACGCGGATAAATCCAGGGATTTGTTCGAATTCTGGGCCGGACGACTCGATTCAGGGGATGTTGTGGTTCCTGTCAGTGAAACTGTCCGGAATTTCACAAGCGCCAGGTCGGACTATATCGACATAATCCTGGTCCTGACACTGATATCGTTCCTGTTCGCGATGCTATCCCAGATCGGGCTTTACATACAGCCCGTCCGACGGATGAAAAACATGGTCAAGACCGGCTGGAAAGCGATCTGGGAAACCCTCAACGAACCAAACGCGAGGAAAATCGCAATCACATGGGTCGCGATTTCAATTTCCGCCGGGGTCACTACCGGGATGTACATGCAATTTTTTATAAATAAGCTCCACATGTCATGGACCGGGATCGCCGTATATATCTGGATCGTAACAGTGGTTTCTATGGGAATTTCACCGGTTATGGGACGGCTTTCCGACAGGTTCGGATACCGGAACGTCCTGATCTGGTCGTGGCTCGGTGTTTTCTGGCAGCCTTTGCTATCGGTGTTTACACCAAACGACATGCCGCATATTAACAATTGGATGCCGTACACGATTTTCATCGACGCGATCGCGTTCGGAATTTTCTGGCCTGCCGTCAGCGTGACATTGAATAACCTCGTAATCGCACAGGCGCCGAGTGAACGAAGGGCAGGGTTGTTTGGAGCTTTAACTGCTTTGGGTGGTTTTTTTGGTTTTATTGCGGCGGCAACAGCGGGTAAAATTTCAGAGATCATTGGCCCTGACACAACTTTCTTCTGGGTTGGCATCAGGCTGGACGATTTGCGTGTCATGCTTCTGATAGGAGCAATTTTAAGATTCTTCGCGGGATTGCTGATCCTGACAATCAAGGAACCACCCAGGCAGAAGGAGCAGGTGACCGGCTCGGAAGCGTTCACGGTAATCTGGAAACTCCTGACCGGAAAACCTGTAGGGAGGATCAGGTAGTCGGATGAATTAGGGGACTGGCAATCAGATTTACCGCTAATACAAATGTCACGCTCCCTGCAAACCACCATATGCATGGGGTATGTCGTGGAATGGTATAATCATTACTGATGTTAAAACTCATCAGTTGGAATATTGCCCATCGTCAGAAAGCATGGCATAGCCTTCTCGATACTGACGCTGATGTCGCATTATTACAGGAAGCAGCTGAACCTCCAGCAGATGTTAGAAGTAGAATTGAAGTTAATCCCGCCCCTTGGGTTACTGGTGGGGCTGGACTTAATAGACCGTGGCGAACGGCTATCGCCAAGCTATCAAATCAAGTTAAAGTAGAATGGGTCGATCAGAAATCGGTTGACGTTGCGAAACCGGGTGAGCTTGCAGTAAGTCGAGCTGGGACCATTACAGTTGCGATTCTGCAATTACCTTCCGGGGACCCTCTTACCGTGGTGTCGATGTACGCCGTCTGGGAAAACCCGCATGTATCCACAGGTAGTAATTGGATCTACGCAGATGCTTCTGTTCACCGTTTAATATCTGACCTCTCGTCGCTAATTGGTCAGCAAACCGGACACCGCATCGTTGCAGCAGGGGACCTCAATGTTCTATACGGGTATGGTGAGTACGGAAACAGTTACTGGGCATCACGATACGAAACAGTATTTTCCCGGATGTCAGCGTTGGGATTGTCGTTCGTGGGTCCCCAGGCACCTGCTGGGCGTTGTGCAGATCCATGGCCAGAAGAACTCCCTCGTATGAGTAAAAATGTCCCTACCTACCACACAAATCGGCAAACACCAGCTACCGCGACCCGGCAACTTGATTTTGTATTCGCTTCCTATGACTTGGTTGATCAGGTTAATGTGTCTGCATTGAATGAGCCTGACGGATGGGGTCCAAGCGACCACTGTCAGGTTGAGATTCAGGTACAATAATCCTTTCCTTACAGTTGTCAATATGTGATAGATAAAAGTAAGGAGGATCAGGTAGTGCGAATATGATTTATATCTGATTCGGTTAAAACTGGAAATACAAAAATGGTCCCGCCTGGGAGAAATACAGAACCGAGATCGTAGTCAGTAAACCAAGCGCGTAACCCCATAACTTCTTCGGACCGACTTTTTTAATCCTCACAACCTCGACGGCGTTCGGGAAACCCATCTCCCAGACAAGCGCGATAAGAAGAATCGCGAGTAAATGGTAATCGATATGCACGGCCTGAAACAGCCCCGGGATATCGAACATCTTCCTGAAAATCGCGAATGAAATCTCAAATGTCGGCGGCCGGAAAAATACCCATCCGATTGTCACGAGCATGAAAGTCCCGAACCGCGCCCAGATAACATTCCTCGGGATCCATTTGAATCGTTTCAGGTGATGGTGAAGTTCGAGAAGGATCGCATGGTACGCGCCCCACACCATGAATGTCCATGCCGCCCCGTGCCAGAGACCCCCGAGCAGCATCGTAACCGCCAGCGCGATAAATCGGTTGTTCCGTCCACCGAGGGGGATGTAAAGATAATCCCTCAGCCATCTCGATAACGTCATGTGCCAGCGCCGCCAGAAATCGCTGATCGAGACCGCTTTATACGGGGAGTTGAAATTCTGGGGGAATTTGAAACCGAGGAAATGCCCGAGACCGATCGCCATAAGGCTGTAACCGGAAAAATCGAAATATAACTGCAGCGAGTAACCGATAATCGCCACCCAGGCTTCTATCGGCCGCATGCTTTGATACTCAAGAAACATGGGGTCGATAAACACCGCGATACGGTCGGCGACAAGGACCTTCCTGACAAGCCCCAGACTGAAATAATAAAACCCCAAATTTAGATTTTCGTTTGTAATCTTTTTTGGGAGATTTAACATCGTCTCCGCGATTTCACGGAACCTGACAATCGGTCCGGCTATCAATTGCGGAAACAGGGCGACATAGGCAGCGAACGCGATGAAATCCCGGGTAGGTTCGAGGTCCTTCCTGTACACATCGATCGAATAGCTCATCGACTGGAACGTGAAAAAGCTGATACCGATCGGGAGAACGATAGTCCAGCCCGGAAGGATATTCGCACCGCCAAACCATCCGAAAAGCGTATTCGCCGACGCCGCAAGCAGCATGTAGTACTTGAAAAATCCAAGCATCCCGAGATTAGCGATCAGGGCGAGCACAAGCCAGAACTTCCGCTTCGACTGAACCTCCTCCGCGTCCATCTTCAGACTGGCGGCATAATTTACAGCCGTCGCAATCAAGAGGAGCGATGAAAATCGCCAGTCCCAGTAGCCATAGAACACATAACTCGCAATCGTGAGCCACAGGCGGCGGATGCGGTCATTCTTCAGGAGCCAGAACCCAAAGATGGTTACCGGCGCGAACAGAAAAACGAACACGTAACTTGGAAAAAGCATTTCTCAGCCACTCTCCCGATACGGTTCCTGGAATTCGTTCTCTAAAAGTGCTCTTGTCATGAGTGCGATATTATTTCGCTGGAGATGTATCCCGTCATAGAAATTATCCGGATCCCCCCCGAAGCTCTCGATATCGGTAAAATCCTTGAAAACACCGCCATTTTCAATAACCGTCTCCTCAAGGAACGCTCTTCCCGCATCATTTGCCGGACCGGCGCCAAGTTCCTCGATTTTCATCGACAGTCTCGGATGATTCGGGGTCGTGTACACGATAAATTTTATTCCATGCGCCGAACAGGTCTCCAGGATTTCAAGCCACCGGGCCTTGCGTTCATTGGATAACTCGGTAAAACCAGCGGTCCCGTAAGTTTCAACCCAGGTCGGTATATGCCAGTCAAGAAAATCATCGAGATTGAACGTTTCATTCGCGACCATCGCCTCACGGTACGGGTAAATGACCACCCCGTTCGCAAGGTACTCCCGGTAGGGCAGGGAGTCATCGAATCCCGCATCCCGCCGGATCACCATCAGCGAGGATTTAAACTGTTCCATGGAGAATAGCTTGTTCAGGCTGCCGCTGACCGCAGTATATACCGGGTAATCGAGAAAATATTTCGAATATGCCGGGGCAAGCAGAACCTGTGAATTCATCTTGAAATACGGGCAGAAAACATTGGGATCGACACCAAGAATAACTGTACCCACCGGGGCATCGAATTCCTCGACCGCTAATTTCAACGCGGCGAGCATCGAGGCGGTATCGGCTCCCGTAAGCCCCCAGTTAAAGCACGGCTTTCCCGTGATTTCTTCAACGAGAGCCGGATCGACCTTCTCCACCCTCGAACTTCCCAGTATGAGGATTTCCGGAGGAGTATCCAGCGCCTTAAACAACGCCAGCTTGGTTGAATATGAATTCAACTCGTACGGCTCAAATATATCAACGCCATAAAAATCGAAAGGATCTATCAGGATATTGAGTATCATTACCATCAACAGAGAAAAAACCGCGAAATACACATAGCCCTTATAGAATTCAGGCAGCCTCCATTTTTGATTTTCGTTAGATCCGGACATTTTCCAGCCAGCTTTATCTCAAATCCCCCCGTAATTTTACTTTCGGGGAGTATATCAGATGAACCGTGTTATCTGACGGCTCCCTCGGTAAATTCAGAAGTTTCGGAAGCGAACAAAGCACGGGTCATAAGTTCCATATTTTCCTTTTGCATATGGACACCATCGTAGAAGAGATCGGGATCGGCTCCGAAACTTTCAATATCGCTGAAATCAAAAAATATTCCATCGTGCTGAGTAACGGATTGGGCAATAATGGCTTTGATATCATCGTAAACCGTATCGGCACCGATTTCTGAAATCTTCTCCGCCAGCCTGGGATGATTCGGGGCCATGAAAATAATGACATTAATTCCGTGGCTCGAACAGGTTTCAAGGGTCTCATACCAGTAATCGAGACGCTCTTCTGACGGCCCGTCGAAATATTGAATCCCGTATTTAGCGACCCATGTCGGAATTTGCCAGTCTAGAAAATTGTCGAGATCGAGGGTGCCATCGGCTAACGCTTCATCCCAAACAGGATAATTGACCATACCGTCCGCCCTGAATTCCCTGAACAGGGGCATGTCAACGAACCCGATTTCCCTTTTAATGACCATTAGCGACGATCTGAGCTGTTCCGGTCTGAACAGGAAGGTCGCTTTGAGGCCGATCGCATCTAAATATGGGTGATCCCTCATGTATTTCGAGAATGCCGGGACCATCTGCACCATTATGTTCAATCTGAAATTCTCGTTGAAAATGCCTGGATCGATCCCGATTATGACCGTGTCCAGCTCAACCTCGTATTCTTCAACAACAATTTTAAGAGCGGCAAACATGGATCCCGGCTCAACCGCCGCAAGTGCAAAATTGTAGCAGGATTTTCCTGTGATCTCCTTAATTAATTCCGGATCGAAAGTATCGAGGCGCGAACTTCCAAGCACCAGGATTTCAGGCGGGTTCGGAAGTTCCCTGAAAAGTTTAAGCTTTAACTCGTAGGAGTTATGTTCAAACGGCTCGGTAAGATCAACGCCGTAAATGTCGAATGGGTCTACTAATAAATTAAGCACAGCGATAATCATCAGGGGTAAAAGCCAAAGGAGAACGTAACCCTTGTAGAAATCAGGCCTGCGCCATTTTTCAAAATCGTTCCAGTTATCCAGGACCCCTTTTAATTGGCCAAGTGACTTGATTCGCGCGTCCGCTTCAGGTTCGAGATGCCTGAATTTCTCCGTCTCAAGAAATACCGTACGGCATCCCGCGTTTCTCCCGGCTTCAATATCGAAATGGAAATCACCCACCATCACCGAGGCTTCGGCTTCGACTCCCAGTATCTCACATGCCGCATGGACCGCATCCGGATCGGGTTTCGGCGGGGCATCTTCCCTCGCTACGATCGCGCCGAAATCAACATCGTGATTTTTCGCGATCAGTTCAACCACTTCACGAGAGTTCCGTGTAATGATCCCCCTTTTCAGCGATTTAGATTCAAGCCAGTCAAACAATTCATGGACCGCCGGGTCCAGTGTGGCCTTCGCCGCGGCTTCCAGTTCGCGCCGACGGAGGATATCATTTTTCTCATCACGCTCATTCTCCGGGAGGGCTTCAATGCCTTCGATAATAAAAACCGACTCATCACCGAAAAGCTCCATTTTAATTGCGGACAGATCGAGAGGAGAATGGACGAGAACTCCATCAAGGTCGAAAAGCACAGCCTGAAGCGGTGGATACATAGGAGAGGTATTTTACCAGAAATATAAAACCAAAACCCCACCATACTTAGCGGGGGTATGTTTGCTGGCTCTCGAACCCCGGGGACAAGGCATTTTTCCCTTGATATATGATGGTAAAGTCAGGTTTATCTCTAGAGAAAAATGGCATGTCCCCAGTGATTTTTATAATTTCAAGTCGATCTGGTCTCAGAATCCTGCGTTTCAATCTAATAATGACACAAAACGGGTACGGGTACCGTTGACAAGCAAAGTGAGACATCTGAAACAAGCAAGCATAATGAATCTTCGGGTCGAATGTGCTTGTCGACGGAATAACACAATCCCCATCTACGTAATTAATGCCATATATTTCCAACATCCCCGTCTACAAACGGGATGTCGATAACACCATCCCCCTGAAGGGGGGATTACAGGGGGGGGCTTTAGAGTTCAATCTACTTACACTGTCGAATAAACCCCGGGTGGCCTCAACAAGCATACGTGTCGACGTATATCAATTCTAAATATATCCAATCAATTTTTACTTAACGAAATTGGCCTAAATCGATCAGCGGGGACGGGTAAGTCACGCAAATCGTGTTACCAGTAACCATCAGGTGGGAATTTACTAAGGTACAAAACTGAATCCAGGTTATAAAAGGGCCAGCTGCCAGTATCCCGTACGTCTACTCCAGGTCCTGGATCGAAATCAATGCCTGGCCCCCAAAAAGCACCAACAACATATACATTATTATCCCCGTCAATTGCTATTCCCTGGACTCCAACTCCACTATCAAGTCCTTCCCAGACTCTTGACCATGAATATTCTCCTGAAGGATTGAACTTGCTAAGGTATGATTTACCAGCCGTCCCAGCCGCAACATGAAAGTTAATCCCCTCACCTGGATCCAGATCTACATCTTCGTAAAATAGTCCGCCCATATATAAATTATGATATTCATCAAAACAAAGAGTCATACCTAGTTGATTCCACTGATATACAAATTTGTATGCTCCACTGGAGTCATACCGGCATAAGAACGAGTCCCGTTCCTCAGTTGCTGTATGAATATCCTCATCCGGACCTGGATTGAAATCAACCTGATTATAGAAATTACCTGCTACATAGACAATCCCTGAAGAGCTGGCGATAACATGGTATATACTATCACTTTCAATCCCACCCCATGTCCTTGCCCATCGGAAATTTCCGTCTGGATCGAATGAGCTCAGGAAAG